>NZ_CP019345.1:0-13959 GCF_002117125.1 Nonlabens spongiae | reverse complement strand
GGCGGAGCAACATGTCCCTTGGGCAATCACCGACAACGGTCTTGTATAACAATCAGTTGCGAGTTATTTAGAAATAAAAATAGCTAAAATTCCCGACTTTAATGATTGCGCGGTTGTGTCCGCAGGACAAAAAGCCGCAATTGTTGTTATATATTGTTGTAAAACGTTTTTATACTCCAACCATATTTCTGTAGTCAATTGAATCTCCAATTTCACAATGTTCATTATTGTTATACACAAAAATTGTTGTCGGTTTTTTTATACTTGAAACTTCTTTAGATTTTAACTCGGTTACAATTATTTCGATTTTAGGAAAGTTAGATGTAAAAACAATATCTATATCAATTTCTTCTTTAGGTGCTAAATAGTTGAAATTTACCTCTCTTATTGATTTCTTATATTGAACAGCTTTGTAGTCTTTCACGTCGGCTTCGTCAATTCCGAAAGTTATATCATTTTTAAAAGTCTGAATTTCATATTTCATCACTATATCATATGCTGGACTTGTTCCGTTATTTACAAGTTTAATTTAATTTTTTTGTCAATTGTAATTTTGGAAAGTCCACGAATTTGCTCCTGTACTGGGTCTAAATCTCTCATTAAATATTTATCCCATTCGTGTTTAGTATCTATCAATGAAGTTCGTAGGAACAAAATTGGATTCTTATAAGAAAGAAGAGTTTTATATGTAATGAAGGTGTATATCGAAGTTACTACGACTAAAATAACTGTCAGAATTATATTTACTACTTCCATTATTCCAATTTTACTTTTCTAATACGAATGTAATTGAATACATATAACTTGAATCTGAATTAGTGACTACAGGTACTACTTGCTTAACCTCATATCCGTCTTCTAAATATTCATTTAGTTTAGTATATTCTTTTTCGGTGAATTTATCATCTTTATCGATGATATTTGTATGTGTCGTTACTGTGATTACTTTTTGCATTTTATTTGGTTTTAAATGTTTTACAACGGTCTTGTATAACAATCAGTTGCGGATTGTTTAAAACTAAGATAGCTAAAATTACCGACTTTTATGCTTGTGCGGTTGTGTCCGTAGAACACAAAGCCGCAATTGTTGTTATACGGTGTTGTAAACTGGCGTTTATTGAATTTAATTTAAAAATGTTTTGATTTTATTTAGCCAATCTTTTATTTCGTCGAAACCGTCTCTTTCTTTTAATCTTTCAATTGTCATTTTTTCTATTGCTAAATTATTAAGCTGGCGTTTGGCTTTAGATAATTTTTCTTTTGCTTTTCAGCTAATTTTGCTTTGTCAGGATGCATTTTCTCCCATTCAGTATCACCATTTGTATTGTGTACAGCCTTTGCAACTTTTTTCGGAACATCTTCTCTATCTAATACTTCCGTTATTTCTATTGGAATATTTAATTCTTTGTAGCATTCATTAATCGCATCTGGATGTAGAAAATTTTCTAATTCCAATTTACTTGTGTTATATCCGACTTTATTAGGATTTCCTTCTGCATTTAAGTCTTTTATACTTTGAATATAATACGCAACATCCGAATCGTAAATATGAACTTGAGCTTGAATTAAACCATCTAGATACTTTTTTTCAATGTAGTATTTCAATTGTGAACCTCCAGTAGGAATAAATGCTATTTTTTCATTGTTTTCTAAATTTAGAATTTCACTATCGTGAGCGTTAAGTAGTTTACTATAATTTATTAAACCATTAATATCATTTTCACCTTCTACGAAAATTAAACACTGGACTTTATTTTTTGGGTCTGGTAGTGCTCCAAGTGTTTCTATAATTCTATCAATTATATTTTCATTATCAGTTCCATCATCATTTGTACCATTTTCAACCTGATTTTCACCTTGCTCGTCTTTATAAATATATCGTAATGATGATTTTGAAATTTCCTTAGCAAGATTTGAATTATGAGTAGTGAAAAGTACTTGAGCATTTTCGGTTTCTGATAATTCCTTCAATGCATTAACTATCATAATTTGAAAATCTGGATGTTGAGATGTTTCGGGTTCCTCTAGAGCATAGATTATATTTGGAGCATTAGCTGTTCTTCTTTTCTCAATCTGTGCTCTAAAAAAACTTAATAAGACTAGTCTTCTCATCCCGCTTCCTCTTTTATTTAGGGGGACGCCGCGATTATCTTCTAATGTTAATTTAAATATTGAGTTCCAGGTAGGTTCTTTTGGAAAGTTAGACTTTAAAGTCTCAGCTAATTCGGAATCTAATTCGTTTAATTTTTCAATTGTTTCATCTGCCATTGCTGTAGAAGCATCCTGAACAGCATTTTTTAATGTATCCAATAGAGGTTGAATTTCGTCACGTTTTAAAACCTCTTTTATAATTTCTTTCATTGGATCTTGTATGTCAGAATCCTGATCATTTAGAGGTTTATCAACGAAGAACAACGAGAATAATGGTAGGTATTTTTTTAAGTTAGTCCATATTTTCTTTTTGTTATCTTCGTTATCCAGTTTTCCGTCAATTTTTATTTCCTTGGTCTCAGTTTGAATTTCATCTTCATAAAAATGTTGTCTTATTGCTTTCCTAATTTCCTTACTTTTCGTTCGATTGACACCTTTATCATCAATTTTTAGTTCTTCAAAAAATAACTTTAAAGTTGTTCTTTTTTTCGAAAGTAAATCTTCAAGTTTTGGATTATCTGGATGTTCACAGATAATGACACTTTCTTCTGACACACTTCCTGTTCGAGATATGGGAAATTTCTTTTTAATTTCAAGATTTCCTTCTTTGTTTAGGAGGAACTCATCCTTTAGGGAAGTCTTTACGGTGTCATCTAAAATTAGTGATTCTGGAATATCATTAAAAATACAAGTAATCTCAACTTGGGAATTATCGTGATCAATTGATAAATCATTTTTATCTGGTTTACCATTAAAGAATATATCTAAGGCCTCTAGAATTGAAGATTTTCCTACGTCATTTCGACCAATTAGAACGTTTAAATCTTCAATCAGAATTTCCGTTTCTTTTGAATAACCTCTAAAGTTTTTGAGTTTTACTTTATTCAATTTCATTTTAGATGGATTTGGTTAGCGCTTGTTTACAACGCCCACCGCATAAAGCGAGTGTGGCGTTTTCGGCTGGTTCGCGTTATCGGTGGAATCGGTTTGTTGCCTCTAAAAGTAGGCAATAGTTTTGGATTCTGGCCGCCACACAGAGAGCTTTTGAAAATGCCACATTCGCTTTATGCCTTGTTGTCGGTGGTGCGCTCACCGGTATGGTTTCCCCAGGTGGCTGGTTTGTTTATTGGGCATTTTCACGCGGTGGGCGTTGTCGGTGATTGAATGTTGTGGGAGCCTTGAAATTGGTTGATGGTCATCTGGTTCTTGGTTGTGCCACCGCTCGGTGGATTGTGGGACTTTTGTCTCGGATGGATGATTTCATGGCGGAGCAACATGTCCCTTGGGCAATCACCGACAACGGTCTTGTATAACAATCAGTTGCGGATTGTTTGAGAACTAAGATAGCTAAAATTCCCGACTTTTATGCCTGCGCGGTTGTGTCCGCAGGACACAAAGCCGCAATTGTTGTTATACGGTGTTGTACAACGTACTTTATTTTTCATTATCAATAAGCCAGGGTTGTTCAAATTCCGTTGTTTCTGTTAATTCTTGGTTTAATTTTTTTCGGTTTAGATCCAATTGGGAATATTCTGCTCGTTCATAAAGCAAGTTGTGAGCAGATTGATGAAGTCCGTATTTTTTTAATTTATAAAAGTTTGATTTTGCTTTTTCAGAATTCAAATTGTCGATATCAAACTCAATTTTTAAAAGGTCAAATAATGTGTCATTTACAAATTGGTTTTCATTATTCTGTTGTTTTTGTTCATTTTCATTGAGTTGAATTCTCGAATGATTTCATAAATTATTGAATCATTTTTCTCCGCTTTTCTGCGATTCCAAAATTCAGCGTAATATTTTGTTTGTATTTCAGGTTTGTTATAGGTCAATTCCAAACTGTCTATTAAATTCTCGAAATTCCGTTTTATATAAATTCCTTCGATTAGGAAATGACTTTTGCTTTTTGAAATCAGATTCTCAAGTTTTCCATACCCAAAATTTTTAAACGATTCGTGAACCATTTTTAGATTTTCAGGTTTTCTAATCCACGAGTTTTTTGTCCAGTCTCCATTTCTCAAATCGAAAAATGAAGTTTGATTTTCTGCATAAAATTCCAATTCAGATTTCTTGTCGTTTTTACAGGACAGAAATAAGAAAATCAGTAGTGAAATTGTCAGCAGTTTGTTCATTTCGGGTATGTTGTACAACGGCCTTGGCTATGAGTAGTTGCGTGGTTTAGCACTTAATTTTGCAAGTACACACCAAACTGAAAATCCGCGAGGATTTTCAGAAGTAGGCGAGAACAAGCAATTACTTATAGCCATTGTTGTGGTGTCGTTTTTTATTTTCGTTTTATTCTTCTATTCAATTTTTTCCATTCTCCTTTTCGGAAATACATATTATGAAATCTTGGTGAATTAAACACCATAAAAAAGTCCCAAACTTCACGATAAATAGTTGGATTAGTTGTAAATATGTGATGAGTAGGTTTTTCCATTTCAATTACAAGTCTTGCTGATTTGTATGGTGTAAGAGTTGATATTTTTCCTTTATAAGTTTTGTTTATTATTTCTCCATCAGTTACGTAAAAATATATTGAATCATTTTCTTTAATTTCAAATCGAAAATGATTGTATTGCCAATCCGCTTGTTTTCCCGAAAAATAATTTCTGTCAATTATATATTCTCCATAAAAATCAGATTTCTCTAAAATCTTTTTTTCCCAAAGTGGTCTCAGGATAAATGATAAAAGTAAAAGCGATATTAATCCGCCCCACATTATTAAAAGTCCAATTCCGAATATTTTTTTCTTAGTGAAAACCCATAATAGAAATAAGATTATTGAAATTGGCAATAAAACAAATATAAATCCTAAAAAAGCCATTTTATCTTATTCGATTTTTTTTTAAATGCACCACAACGGTCTCGGCTATGAGTAGTTGCGTGGTTTTGCGGTTAACTTTGCAAGTACACACCAAACTGAAAATCCGCGAGGATTTTCAGAAGTAGGCGAGAACAAGCAATTACTTATAGCCATTGTTGTGTGGCGTATTTTTTTTCAGATTTTCAAAATCCGAATTGGTTAATATTTTTATGTTACAATTTTTATTTTCGTTCAGTTCGTGTATTTTTTGGATTTTCGACCAACCAAAGTCAGCTCCGATAATAACATAATCGACTTTGCTTGTAATTCCAGATTTTATTATTCCACCATTTTGTTCTATGAATTCTTTTGCTGTATCTCTGTCTGTAGTTATTTCTCCAGTAAAAATAAATCCTTTGTTTTTAATATCAATTTTACTAATCTCTTTCGGGTCAATAGAGTAATTACGAATGTGAGATAGGTTTTCGTTTTGAATGTCTAAAGTAGTTGGCTTTGTTTTATGCTTTTTTAAAGGTTTAGGATTTAATTCGTTGAAATTTTCGCTAGATTTTGGATTTAGGTTTTTTCTGTAGTTATTTAGATTGATTCCCATATCTTCAAATTCCAACGCAAGAGTTGGTGCTATAAGAGATAAATCATTTTCAATATTCAGGTCAGAATTGAAATGCTTTAAAAGATTATCAAATAAATCTGGAAGATTATTGTCTTTAGCTATTTCTCTTATTTGTATATAATTTATGTTGTAATCTTTTATTCTATAGGCTTTTAATATTTCTTCAAGAATTTCAATCTCTTTGTTCCAACAGACAACTAAACTATGATTGAAACTTAACTTTAAATCTAACGTGTCCCAAACATCCTCAAATGAAAAATCTTTTACAAATTCTTCGTCTATATCAAACATTTCGAGAGTTTCTTTAAATTCTTTTTGTTTTAAAATTTGATTAGGTGGACGAAAAAGAAATTTTCTTTGTATGCTATTTTTTCATCGATTATGAAGTGAGTGCCTAATTCAAATGCACTTAAAATATCATCTGTTCCACTTAAAAACTGTATTCCAATAAAATCGAATCCATTTGTAAAATATGAAGGAAATTTGTGTGGATTCTCAAATTTACCTGTACTTACTTTTTGTTTTATTGCTTGTTCGTATTGCGGTTTAAATTGAAGTCCGTTTTCCTTTGCTTTCTCATACCATTTTTGCAAATGAGGTGCAAAAGTCAATTGCACAAAGTTGTAAAATAGAAATTCATTATCGGTTTGAGGATTAATTCCGCTAACTGAAATTTCAATCGGATTTTCTATTTTTTCTTTCTTTTTGAACCAATTAAACATTGTTAAATTCGATTTTCGTTTTTTTTCAATATGACACACAACGCCCACCGCATAAAGCGAGTGTGGCGTTTTCGGCTGGTTCGCGTTATCGGTGGTATTGGTTTGTTGCCTCTAAAAGTAGGCAATAGTTTTGGATTCTGGCCGCCACACAGAGAGCTTTTGAAAATGCCACATTCGCTTTATGCCCTGTTGTCGGTGGTGCGCTCACCGGTATGGTTTTCCCCAGGTGGCTGGTTTGTTTATTGGGCATTTTCACGCGGTGGGCGTTGTCGGTGATTGAATGTTGTGGGAGCCTTGAAATTGGTTGATGCACATCTGGTTATTGGTTGTGCCACCGCTCGTTGGATTGTGGGGACCTTTGTCTCGGATGGATGATTTCATGGCGGAGCAACATGTCCCTTGGGCAATCACCGACAACGCCCACCGCATAAAGCGAGTGTGGCGTTTTCGGCTGGTTCGCGTTATCGGTGGAATCGGTTTGTTGCCTCTAAAAGTAGGCAATAGTTTTGGATTCTGGCCGCCACACAGAGAGCTTTTGAAAATGCCACATTCGCTTTATGCCTTGTTGTCGGTGGTGCGCTCACCGGTATGGTTTTCCCCAGGTGGCTGGTTTGTTTATTGGGCATTTTCACGCGGTGGGCGTTGTCGGTGATTGAATGTTGTGGGAGCCTTGAAATTGGTTGATGGTCATCTGGTTCTTGGTTGTGCCACCGCTCGGTGGATTGTGGGGACTTTTGTCTCGGATGGATGATTTCATGGCGGAGCAACATGTCCCTTGGGCAATCACCGACAACTAGTGTATATCCGCAATATATCAAAAACTACCATATATACACCTCATTCTAGCGGTATATCCGCAAGTTTTTAAGCAAATATCTATATTGCGGTATAAATGGTATATAAGCATGTTTGACGATTTTACCACCCTGCTCAAAATCAAAAGATATAGTCCTAACACGATAAAAACCTATACGGGTTTACTGATCGCTTTCCAAAATTTTATAGGAGATCTCATTCCCATCCATCAGGCAGAATCCAGTTTCTTGCGTAAAAAATTTGTTGAGAAAAACCTATCACAAAATCTCGCCTATACCACCCAGAAGCAGCTCGCAAGCGCTCTAAGACTTTACCTGTCTCTAGTCCATAATCGTGAGCTGGACCTCACCACAGTCGCGCCACGCAGGCCTCAAAAGGTGTTGCCAGACATACTCAGTATTGAAGAGGTTAAAGATATACTCGCCGCCATCACAAATGAGAAGCACCGCACCGCGATACTCACTATATATGCACTGGGACTGCGATCTGGTGAGTTGCTTAACCTTAAAATAGAACATATAGATGGCAAGCGCGATCAGGTAAAGATCCTTTGCTCAAAAGGTAAAAAGGACCGCATACTGCCGCTGCCCCATGATCTCAAGATCTTTTTAAGGACTTATTACAAGAAGTTTCTGCCTAAGACGTATCTCATTGAGAACGCCCAGCAAGAACAATACTCAGCCTCCAGCCTGCGAGCTGTCTTTAAGAAGGCGACGCAGCGGGCCGGTATTTATAAAAACGTGACACTACACTCCCTGCGCCATTCTCATGCCACTCATTTGTTAGATGAAGGGGTTAATATAAAGACGATTCAACAGCTGCTGGGTCATAATGATATCAAGACTACACTCATCTACACCCACATCACCACAAATCAGCTGGTTAAGCTGCCTAATCTCGTGGGGCTGGTTTCCTAGTTAGTTTAGGATAGTTTCTTAAATTTTTGGGAGCACCGGTACATTTGTTTTTCCGCTTTCGCGAAAGCGTAATCACCCACTAGCACCGCTACGACATAAAGAACGTGCATACCTTCAACTGGGCAGGCTAGCTTTTTTTTGAGGAATAAATAGCGCTGGCAGCAAGTGAGGCCAGGGTCAGTACAATCATGATCTCCAGCTCGAGGGTAAATAATACCCGTAGATCGCCTGCGTCACCTATCACGCTTTCCCTCATCTTGATAATGCCACCGTCTGAGTAAAAGTAAATGAGATACAGCATGATGAGTGGATAAAGAAAAACGCACGTAAACACGCTGGTGCGCATGGCATAGAAAAACAATTTTTTAAAGGAGAAAATATGTTTGGCATGTGCCGCAATATTGCGTGTATACAATAAGATGCTGAAAGCCAATACTGGAATATACAGCACCTTTATGTAACTCTCTTGCTTGAAACCTATGTTAAACAGGACTATGGACAGCACCACGATAAGCAGGCTGGTCATCAAAGCATAGAGCCAACTGAGGTGTAACTTGCGGCGTTTTTTCATTGAAAACAGGAACATTAACTCATCCTAAACCTACAAATTCATTTTACAGCTTCATGAAGTTTAATAATTATTTAGTACTGGTGTAGCTCGCATAAGAGATACATTTAGTCAGTCTTTACTTACTTATGGATTTAGAAATTATACTGGTGTTTGCCGTGCTGGCGGTGACGATCTTGTTATTCCTCACAGAGTGGTTCCCCATAGACAAGATTGCTTTTTTAATTATCGTGAGCTTGATCATTCTGGGGCTGGTAGAACCAGAAGATGCCATAAGTGGTTTTGCTGATCCAGCAACTGTGACTGTACTGTGCCTCATGATCATTGCAATAGGTCTGGAAGATAATGGTGTTATAGACTGGTTGACCCAGGCGATTAAAAGAGTGAGCATTTTACCGCTTATTTTAATCACACCAGTCTTTATGCTGATCAGTGCGAGTATCTCTGCATTTATAAGCACTACTGCGGTGGTGATCATCTTTATACGTATCGTCTCGCAACTGGCGAGCAAATACGGTTTCTCGGCTTCTAAACTTTTGATGCCCATCTCTTTTGCTGGAATTTTGGGAGGGAGCTGCACGCTCATGGGAACTTCTACAAACCTCATCGTCAACTCTGTGGCACAAAATCTGGGTGCAGAGCGTTTGGGATTTTTTGAGTTTACCGTTTACGGCCTCATCTTTCTTGCGATAGGAGTGGTATTCATGACTATAGCCTCGCGCTGGCTTCCCAAAGATGTGCAACTGGACCCGGCAGATACGTTTGGGATTCAAGAATACCTCTTCACGGTAACGCTTACAGAGAAAAGCGATCTCATAGGTAAAAAGCTCTCAGACACACTGTTAAATGACAATCCCGAGATCAGTATCATTAAATTGATCCGTGATATGAATGTGATCAATGCTCCCGGTAAATACATAAGTCTTAAAGAGGGGGATGAGCTGGTACTCATGGGACAAGTGGAAGATCTTGCCAAATTCATTCATGAAGACGATCTCATACTCCATAAAGAACGAAAACCACTTGATGGAGTAGAGGAACAAACCAAAAAAGAGAAGGTCAAACAAGCTCCCATATTGAAATATGTGGAACTGCTCATTTTGCCAGGTTCTAACCTCATAGGCAAAACCTTGCGCAAGGTGCGCAAATCTAGAATCTATAACGCGTTCCCGCTGGCACTGCAAAAACGTAAAAACATACGCAACACAAAGGCACGCTTGATACGCAAGGATATCAACGATATACGTATCAAACCTGGAGACCGGCTACTGGTTGAGATGCAGGGTGAATCATTTAGGGATCTGGAAAGAATCGAAAACGTAGCTGTTTTAAACGAGCACGAGATAGAAGATTCCATCCCTAGGTTCAGGAAGCTTTCTACGCTCATGATATTGCTGGCGGTAATAGGGCTGGCGAGTAGTGGCGTACTCAGTATTCTGGCAAGCTCGCTCACAGGGGTGGGACTCCTGCTGTTGACAAACAACATCTCACTGGAGCAGATCTACCATAAAGTGAACTGGCAGATCGTATTTTTGCTCGCCGGTATGATACCACTGGGAATCGCCATGAGCAACACCGGGACTGATGCCTGGATCACGGAGCAGCTCATGAAACTCTTGAGCGGCCAGTCATCCATGATGGTTTTGGGGCTCATTTTTATTTTTACCATGCTACTGAGTGGAACAATATCAAACAACGCTACAGCAATCATCATGACACCTATCGCAATAAGCCTTGCTACCGGTTTTGATGCGCCTTTAAAACCCTTTATTCTCGCGGTCATGTTTGCGGCAAACTTTAGTTTCTTCACGCCGGTAGGCTACCAGACTAATGCGCTTATTTATGGTACAGGTGTTTACAAATTCAGGCATTTTTTATTTGTGGGAGGTATTCTGAGCATTATGCTGGCGATAACCGCCACTTTGTTGCTTTCCACTTTACTCTAAATCATAGATTATGAAAAATTATATAGGATTGATACAAGAGCAGGGCATGTGGTCCAAGCTGTCTGACAAGCTTTATGGCTGGTGGGATGCCATAATTTTGCGACTGCCTAATCTCGCTCTGGCCATCGTGGTCATGGTTGTGTTTTTCTTCATCGCCAAAGGGCTCTCAGCCGTACTTAGAAAAATTTTTAGAAAGTACCTCAAGAACCAATCGATACGCCGCATTATCGTAAAGATCATCTATGCGATCACTCTCGTTATAGGATTTTTTATCGCTCTGGGAGTCATGGATCTGGATAAGGCATTAACCAGTTTGCTGGCTGGTGCCGGAGTGGTAGCGCTGGCGATAGGACTTGCCCTTCAAGGCACTTTGAGCAACACCTTTTCAGGGATCATGCTGTCCTTTTTACCTAAAATCAAAATAGGAGACTACATCGAGACCAGTGAGCACAGCGGTTTTGTTCATGAAATAAGCTTGCGCAACCTGGTCCTGAGACGACCTGATAACCAGTATGTCATTATGCCTAACTCTAAGTTTATCGAGGAGCCTTTTGTGAATTTTTCGCTAGCAAATCGCTCCAGAATTGCCGTAACCTGCGGTGTGGCTTACGGCTCAAACCTGCGACAAGTGGAGCAGCTGGTAAAAGACGCGATCGCATCTGAATTTGAGCAAAAAGTAGGAGAGCGCATCGAGTTTTATTTTACTGAATTTGGCGACTCTTCCATTAATTTTATGGTGCGGTTCTGGACTGAGTTTGTCAAGAAAAGCCAGATGTATGATGCCCAGCACAAAGCCATTTTACTGATCAATGATGTCTTTGCAGAGAACAATATCAATATTCCTTTCCCCATTAGGACATTGGACGTTTCAAAAGAGGTTCTCGATAGGCTGGGAGGTAGGACTGGGGAATAATGTGGTTTTGAGGTTTCCGCTTTCGCGAAAGCGGGATCAATTTGATTTCAGTGGCTTGAACTGATTGTTGTACAATGGCTTGTTATTTATAGATCAATACTAAGGTTAAAGGAATTCAAATGCGTTTCAGTTAAAATTCCTTTCATATTAAAAATGATCATGTGTTTTAAAAGTTCATCGTTTGAGTAGTCGAGCAGTAAGGAATCATTTGTATGAGATAAGTCTTCGATTCTTCTAAAATACAAGTCACAAAACAGGTTGATATTGACGCTTTTATGGATTAGATTACGGGATTTAGCATCTTCTAGGAGTCCGTGGATAAGATGATCAACAAAGAATCTACGGAAGTCATCAAAAATCTTCTTAGCTTCTGGATAATACTTCCCTAATCCATAAAGAAAGGACGGTGTTAATGAACGTAGTTCTTCAAAACCTTTTTTGTAAAGTAATATGATACTGATAATGGGATCCTGATTCTTAGAAAGGACTTGGTCAATATTTTTCTTATAGTGGATTATAAGATGATTAATACTAGCATTGATTAACTCCTCTTTACTTTGAAAATGATGGTATATTGTTTTTTTTGATATTCCCAAGGTTTTAGAAAGTTCATCCATCGTAACACGCTTGCTGCCGTAACGAGTGAAATTTTTAACTGAGGCTTGCAATAACTCTAACTTGCTTATCATAAGGGTCAACATTATGGCCAAAATTAAACAACTACTTGTTTTTAAAATCCTTGAGAGTATCTGTTATCTCCAGCCTCCACCTAGTGCTTCATATAAATCAACGATCGTTAACAATTGTTGCAATTTATTATCAATGACATTTAATTCAGCGTTTAGTGCGCTTTCTCTTGCAGTAAGTAAATCCAGGTAGTTTGCATATCCATTTTTCAGCAAGACTTCAGAATCAGATTCAGCCTGTCTTAGTGATTCTACTTCCTTTTTACGAAATTTGAATTTTTCAGATTCGGTTTTATAGGCGTACAAAGCGTTTGACACTTCATTACCTGCTGTGAGCAGGGTTTTTCTAAATTCTATAAATGCTTGTTCCTGCTGTGCTTTTGCAACCTCATGTTGCGTTCTTATACTACGCTGGTTAAATATGGGTTGGGTTAGACCTCCTACTACTGTTGCAAATAGGGAATTAGCGTTTAGAATTTTCTCAATATCTAGACTTTGAAAACCTCCAGATCCCGTTATTGTTAGGGATGGGTAGAAATTGCTCCGTGCCACGTTTGTAAGTTCAAACGCATTGATCAAGCCATATTCAGAAGCTATAACATCAGGCCTATTTCTTAAGAGAGCAGTAGGAACTCCTATTGATATATCAGCGTTAATTTCTTGCTGTGTAAGTTCACTACGTTCAACAAGTCTTCCTGGCCTTCCCAATAGGAGATTAAGGCTGTTTTCTGTCCTGAAAATTTCATATTCTATATCTAATTGCAGAGCTTTTGCATTGTTGTACTGAGCGATATATTGATCTACTGCGACCTGAGTAACGTCACCTGCTTCTTTAAGCGCTTTTATTGTAATAACACTACTATCTCTAGTTCTTATGGTCGATTTAGTAATGCGTAGTTGCTCATCAAGAGCTAGAAGTTTAAAGTAATTAGACGCAATGGCCGCAATGAGTTCTGTCTTTACAGCTTTGTGAGCGGCAACAGTTTGTAGAAAACTCGCTTCTCCAGCTCGTTTGTTACTTCTAATTTTTCCCCATATATCAGCTTCCCAAGACAAACTACCTGAAAGTTCATACTGATCGATTGAAGAAAAGAAACCACCAAATTGACTATTCTTAGAAAGTTCCTGGTGCGTAGCCTGTGCGGTGGTGGAGAGTGTAGGTAAATAGCCAGCCTTACCCTGCTTCATGTACGCTTCAGCGGCAACGATTTGCTGAATGGCTACTCGTATGTCTAAATTGTTTTGTAGACCTTCTTCTATGTAGCTAGACAGATAGGAGTCGAGAAACATCTCTTTCCATGAAACCGCTGCCATCGATAGGCTATCTTGTGGTAGGTTATCAGTACGATATAAGTTTTCAGTCTCCTCCATTTCAGGCTGAACATAATCCTTAGCGACAAAACAACTTTGTAAAGTGAGTGCTATAGCAATTAAGGTGAGGTATTTTGCTCGATATATAGTTTGAATTGCGTTCATTAGCTTAACTTTCAATTGATTGAACATTTTGTTTGCCCGACACTTTTTCATGTATCCACTGGAAGAAAATAAATAGGATGGGAATGACAAATAATCCCAGTAAAGTTCCTATGAGCATACCACCAGCAGCACCAGTTCCTATAGATTTATTTCCTTCGGCACCTACACCTTGTGCTAGAACTAGTGGCAATAATCCTAGAATAAAAGCAAAAGAAGTCATAAGAATAGGTCTTAGTCTTGACTTTGCTCCATCGATGGCAGCATTTAGGATACTCTCACCCATTTTCCTTCTTTGAACCGCAAATTCTACAATTAATATTGCGTTTT
>NZ_CP019344.1:3162500-3379276 GCF_002117125.1 Nonlabens spongiae | reverse complement strand
CAGCTAAAACTCTATAAAAATGCAAGGTAATATATCAAAAATTTCCATTGACTCAAATGCTTCTTTACTGGAGGCAATTAAACAGATGGATGTCTTGGATGGCAAGTTGCTCATGGTTACTGACAATGAGAACGACTATGTTTCCATCATTAGTATAGGCGATATTCAGCGGTACCTTATCACGCATCAAAATATTGAGGCTAAAGTTACTGATGCATTACGTCAAAACGTACGTGTCGCTTCAATCGACGATTCACCCGAACAGATCAAGAATATCATGCTCGAATTTAGAACGGAGTTTATGCCTGTGCTGGATGAAAAAGGTGATTTAGACCGTGTTATTTTCTGGAAAGACATTTTTGAAGAAAAGCAAACCTTTAATAAGGAAAAAATCAATGTACCTGTAGTTATTATGGCGGGAGGCAAAGGGACACGTTTGAAGCCTATAACAAATATCATCCCTAAACCATTGGTACCTGTTGGTGAAAGACCAATAGTTCAAATAATTATGGATCAGTTTTCTGAAATGGGCACAGAAAATTTTTATATGTCTGTCAACTATAAAGCAGATATGATCCAACAATATTTTGATAAAATAGAGAAACCCTACGCTGTTAATTATTTTGAGGAGGACAAGCCTTTGGGAACTGCTGGAAGCTTATCTCTGATAAAAAATCAAATTACGGAAACCTTTTTTGTAAGTAATTGTGATATTTTAATTGATCAAGATTATGAAGAAGTGTACAAATGGCATAAGAAGAACAAAAACGAGATCACGTCAATAGCGGCTATCAAGAATTATCATATACCCTACGGAACTCTTGAAATAGGTAGAGATGGATTGCTGGAAAATATGAAGGAAAAGCCTGACCTGACTTTTTTTGTGAACGCTGGAGTTTATATAGTAGAGCCACATTTATTGCATGATATTCCCAATAATGAATTTTATCACATCACTTATCTTATGGAAAAAGTCAAGCAGCGTGGTGGTAGAGTGGGTGTGTTTCCTGTAAGTGAAGGAAGCTGGATGGATATTGGTAACTGGGTTGAATACAATAAAACTCAAGAAATGTTTAAAAAGCGCTTTTCATGAGAATTCTCTATGTAGGACACTGCAATGACCTATATATTGGGTATTTGAATAGAATAGTCAAGAGTAATATTCGTGAAGCCATAACAGGTGTTGTAGATTTAAACTATTCTGGACCTAAGGAGGAGCTGTACGCGAGAAAAAAGAATTATGATTACTCTTTTTCGCTCAAGCGAAAACATAAAAAGTCAATTTCATCTCCATCTATAAAGGGGTTACTACAATTGCCGAATCGATTTCTAGTCTCAAACATTTTAAGAGCTCGGTTCAAAGCCATTGTGAAAGAAATAGAGAAGCGTCAAAATCAGCAAGTGATTAGCGCTAGTTATTCTAATATAATTAGAGAATTCAGGCCAACTCACATTCATGTGCACTACCTAGATAAGAACCGTTTGAAATGGGTCGATTTTGCTCCAGAGGACTGTAAGATAATATTATCGTTTTGGGGCTCTGACTTGATGACCGTTCCTCGTGGTGTGGGAGAGTATAACGTGCAATATCATGCTTTGAGAAAGGCAAATGTTATAACAACTCAAACACTAGACTTAAGAACTATACTGCTGAGTAAATATGGTCAGGATCTACAGCCAAGAATTCAGACGCAAACGTTTGACCCATTATTAAACAATAGAGAGATTATATCTCAATTGTCAACTGGGGAAAGTCGCAAAAAGTTCAAGCTAAAATATAATATTGATCCAGAGAAACGCTGTATTCAAGTAGGCTACAGCGCTGCTGCTGGTCAAAATCACATAGCCATTCTTGAGCAAATCAATCAACTACCCGCGGTTCATAAAAATACTATAGCTATTTTAATTCCCTTAAGCTATAATAACACGAATGACTATGTATCACTATTGTTGAAAAGAATAGCTACTTATGACTTTCAGATCATTCCTGTTTTAGAATTTCTTCCAGTCGAAGATATGCTTCAAATTGTTTCTGGATGCGATATTTTTATCTCAATGCGTCAAAATGATGCTCTCAATGCCGCTATGTTGGAATCACTCTATGCTGAAAACCTAGTTATTACCGGAGCATGGTTGCCTTATGGTATTTATAGACGTAACTCGATAGGATTTACAGCAGTTGACCGATATGAGGATTTGAAAGGTGAATTGTTGAAAATATTATCTAATTTCGCGAAAGCGAAAAATGTTACAATAAAAAACAGGCAAAAGCTAGCAAAGCTGTTTGATTCAGAGCAAATTGCGAGCAACTGGTTAAATGTCTATACTTGAAAAAAATGAAAGAAATAACTGTTGCTATAATAGGCTGTGGCCGAATTGCCCAGCGCCACGCTCAACACATTAATAATACAGAAGGGCTAAATCTAGTAGCTGTTTGCGATATTGACGAAAATAAAGCAAAAGAACTAGGAGCGGAATATTCAGTACCTCACATAAAAAACGCCGGTGATTTATTCAAAATCGAGGATATTGATGTCGTAGCGATTTGCACGCCTAATGGACATCACGCTGAGCATTCAATAAGTGCTTTAAAGGCAGGTAAACATGTTCTTTGTGAGAAACCTATGGCTATTTCAGTCCACGATTGTGGCGAAATGATCAAAACAGCTGAAAAGTATAACAAGCGCCTATTTGTTATCAAACAAAATAGGTTTAACCCACCTGTTGCGGCAGTCAAGAAGGCTATTGAAGAAAATAAACTAGGTAAAATCAATAGCGTCCAGTTATCTTGTTTCTGGAACCGTAATGAAAATTACTATCATAATAGCTGGAAGGGTACTAAAGAATTAGATGGTGGAACCCTTTTTACCTAGTTTATTTCTTCAATAGCCTTCTTGACTGCCGCAACAGGTGGGTTAAACCTATTTTGTTTGATAACAAATAGGCGCTTGTTATACTTTTCAGCTGTTTTGATCATTTCGCCACAATCGTGGACTGAAATAGCCATAGGTTTCTCACAAAGAACATGTTTACCTGCCTTTAAAGCACTTATTGAATGCTCAGCGTGATGTCCATTAGGCGTGCAAATCGCTACGACATCAATATCCTCGATTTTGAATAAATCACCGGCGTTTTTTATGTGAGGTACTGAATATTCCGCTCCTAGTTCTTTTGCTTTATTTTCGTCAATATCGCAAACAGCTACTAGATTTAGCCCTTCTGTATTATTAATGTGTTGAGCGTGGCGCTGGGCAATTCGGCCACAGCCTATTATAGCAACAGTTATTTCTTTCATTTTTTTCAAGTATAGACATTTAACCAGTTGCTCGCAATTTGCTCTGAATCAAACAGCTTTGCTAGCTTTTGCCTGTTTTTTATTGTAACATTTTTCGCTTTCGCGAAATTAGATAATATTTTCAACAATTCACCTTTCAAATCCTCATATCGGTCAACTGCTGTAAATCCTATCGAGTTACGTCTATAAATACCATAAGGCAACCATGCTCCGGTAATAACTAGGTTTTCAGCATAGAGTGATTCCAACATAGCGGCATTGAGAGCATCATTTTGACGCATTGAGATAAAAATATCGCATCCAGAAACAATTTGAAGCATATCTTCGACTGGAAGAAATTCTAAAACAGGAATGATCTGAAAGTCATAAGTAGCTATTCTTTTCAACAATAGTGATACATAGTCATTCGTGTTATTATAGCTTAAGGGAATTAAAATAGCTATAGTATTTTTATGAACCGCGGGTAGTTGATTGATTTGCTCAAGAATGGCTATGTGATTTTGACCAGCAGCAGCGCTGTAGCCTACTTGAATACAGCGTTTCTCTGGATCAATATTATATTTTAGCTTGAACTTTTTGCGACTTTCCCCAGTTGACAATTGAGATATAATCTCTCTATTGTTTAATAATGGGTCAAACGTTTGCGTCTGAATTCTTGGCTGTAGATCCTGACCATATTTACTCAGCAGTATAGTTCTTAAGTCTAGTGTTTGAGTTGTTATAACATTTGCCTTTCTCAAAGCATGATATTGCACGTTATACTCTCCCACACCACGAGGAACGGTCATCAAGTCAGAGCCCCAAAACGATAATATTATCTTACAGTCCTCTGGAGCAAAATCGACCCATTTCAAACGGTTCTTATCTAGGTAGTGCACATGAATGTGAGTTGGCCTGAATTCTCTAATTATATTAGAATAACTAGCGCTAATCACTTGCTGATTTTGACGCTTCTCTATTTCTTTCACAATGGCTTTGAACCGAGCTCTTAAAATGTTTGAGACTAGAAATCGATTCGGCAATTGTAGTAACCCCTTTATAGATGGAGATGAAATTGACTTTTTATGTTTTCGCTTGAGCGAAAAAGAGTAATCATAATTCTTTTTTCTCGCGTACAGCTCCTCCTTAGGTCCAGAATAGTTTAAATCTACAACACCTGTTATGGCTTCACGAATATTACTCTTGACTATTCTATTCAAATACCCAATATATAGGTCATTGCAGTGTCCTACATAGAGAATTCTCATGAAAAGCGCTTTTTAAACATTTCTTGAGTTTTATTGTATTCAACCCAGTTACCAATATCCATCCAGCTTCCTTCACTTACAGGAAACACACCCACTCTACCACCACGCTGCTTGACTTTTTCCATAAGATAAGTGATGTGATAAAATTCATTATTGGGAATATCATGCAATAAATGTGGCTCTACTATATAAACTCCAGCGTTCACAAAAAAAGTCAGGTCAGGCTTTTCCTTCATATTTTCCAGCAATCCATCTCTACCTATTTCAAGAGTTCCGTAGGGTATATGATAATTCTTGATAGCCGCTATTGACGTGATCTCGTTTTTGTTCTTCTTATGCCATTTGTACACTTCTTCATAATCTTGATCAATTAAAATATCACAATTACTTACAAAAAAGGTTTCCGTAATTTGATTTTTTATCAGAGATAAGCTTCCAGCAGTTCCCAAAGGCTTGTCCTCCTCAAAATAATTAACAGCGTAGGGTTTCTCTATTTTATCAAAATATTGTTGGATCATATCTGCTTTATAGTTGACAGACATATAAAAATTTTCTGTGCCCATTTCAGAAAACTGATCCATAATTATTTGAACTATTGGTCTTTCACCAACAGGTACCAATGGTTTAGGGATGATATTTGTTATAGGCTTCAAACGTGTCCCTTTGCCTCCCGCCATAATAACTACAGGTACATTGATTTTTTCCTTATTAAAGGTTTGCTTTTCTTCAAAAATGTCTTTCCAGAAAATAACACGGTCTAAATCACCTTTTTCATCCAGCACAGGCATAAACTCCGTTCTAAATTCGAGCATGATATTCTTGATCTGTTCGGGTGAATCGTCGATTGAAGCGACACGTACGTTTTGACGTAATGCATCAGTAACTTTAGCCTCAATATTTTGATGCGTGATAAGGTACCGCTGAATATCGCCTATACTAATGATGGAAACATAGTCGTTCTCATTGTCAGTAACCATGAGCAACTTGCCATCCAAGACATCCATCTGTTTAATTGCCTCCAGTAAAGAAGCATTTGAGTCAATGGAAATTTTTGATATATTACCTTGCATTTTTATAGAGTTTTAGCTGGGTTACCAACTAATGTTCCAGCCACATCAACATTTTTAACCACTACACCGCCGGCACCTATTATCGTGTTACTTATAACCTTGACACCATTTAACAAAACAGAATTACTTCCTATCATTACGTTATCCCCAATAGTGCAAGAGCCATTTACGGTTGCGGCGGTAGACATATGACAGTGATTCCCAATTATACAATCATGTTCTATCAATGCTTTTGTATTGATTATACAATTCTCGCCAATTTTGCTATGTGAGTTAACTATAGCATGATGCATCACCACAGTTCCTGGTGAAATTTTTGAATACCTTGAAACATGGGCGCTGGGGGATTTTATTACAGGAAAATTTGCTCCTAAACTTTTAGTTAAATTAAATAATTTCACCCTTAAGGTGTTGCTCTTGATCATACCTAAGGTGATAACAACATTTTTAAACTTTGATATTAAATCAGGTAAGTCTTTATCTTCTCCTATGTAATTATATCCTAAAAGCTGTTGACCTTTAAATTCCTCTTTGTCAACAATACCAATAATCTGGTATGCCCCTTGTGATTCAATTACATCAATAACAGAGGCACAATGCCCCCACCACCAACTAACAATATGGGGTTTTTCTCGATCAAACTCTAAAACTACTTGGTACATTAACAATTCTATCTTCAAAAAACTCTGAGTTTTTAAGACCGTCAGTCATGCAGTTTGCAAACATGGGCAAGCGATGCATCAATTGCCAAATGGGGCGCGTCATTACGCCGGCATCATTGGTTGTTTTTAAAAAGGCATCACGTTCGGCTTTATCTTCTAGTTCTACACACATTAGCCAATAATTGGCTTTGGTATTGGGCGTTTCTGTTCTAAATTTTATAGACTGCTCGGCAAAAAATGCTTGGTATTCTCGGGCCAGTTTGCGCTTATTTGCCAGATAAGCATCTAAGCGTTCTAATTGCGCGCAAGCTAGTGCCGCATTAAGGTTTGGCATTCTATAGTTATAGCCTACTTCATCGTGCACATATTCCCACGAGTGCGGTACTTTTGCTGTGGTAGTTAGGTGTTTGGCACGAACCATTAAAGCTTCATCGTTGCTCACTAAAGCACCGCCCCCACCACTGGTCACAATTTTATTCCCATTAAATGAAAAGGCACCTACCTTACCATATGAACCCGTATGCTGTCCCTTATAAAAACTACCTAATGACTCAGCAGCATCTTCTACAATGGGTATATTCCATTTAGCACATATCTTAAACAATTCATCAAGGTGTACCGGAAAACCAAAAGTATGCATAGGAACACAAGCGCTGATTCTTTTTCCCGTTGTTTTATTGTAGCAAGCTTCTTCTCTTAATTCTGCATGTTCTTCCAAAAAACTTCCAACAGCCTTAGGGGATAATCCCATGGTATCTACATCTACGTCTAGAAATATAGGCTCTGCTCCTAAATAAGATATGGCATTTGCTGTCGCTATAAAAGTTAATGCTTGCGTTATAACTTCGGTACTTTTTTCGACGCCTACTATTCTCATTCCTACTTGCAAAGCAGCTGTACCATTCACCACAGAAACTGCTTTTTTAACCGATGTATAGAGTGCTAATTGCTCCTCAAATCTTGTGACATATTCTCCTACCGAAGAGACAAAAGTAGAATCTATGCAATCCAGAAGGTACTGTTTCTCATTACCTTCAAAAACAGGAGCATGTAAGGGGATAAATCCATCTTTCTGTTTGTGTACCTCCCTTATAAATCTTACTACCTCATTCATTACATTTTTGAGTCTAAAAATTTCCCTTTCTCTTGATGATCAAGTTCAGGCAACATTTGGTTAAATAGTTCTATAAGGTCTTTTTTTGTCCATGACTTCTTTTCTTTGAAATGTTCAATTCTATTTTTGAACTTTTCTAGCTTTTCTTTCTCAACATCAAGATTATTCTTAATTACTCCGAGATCTGAATAGGTATTAAGGTCCAGCACCTCAGCATCAGTATAAAATTCTTCAAAATCTTTCTCTCCCGTGGTGTCGCTGAGCGTAAATAGGCACGGCCACTTTCCTTGTTCCGGAAGCGTTCCAATGAGTTCCCGCGCCTCATCTTCAGAACTGCATTCAAAAGGTGCATAACCCATCACTATTAAATATTTCTTTGCGATTTCAGCAAATGAGATCAAATGCAGGTTTTCACTGAGTTTAGGAAAATAGATGTCTCCATTTTCTCCAAATAGGCAAGACATGAGACACAATTCTCCAGACTCCTGTGAAGTTACAAAATATCTTTTAACGTCTCGTGGCGCTACTATAGGTTGTTTTTTAGCGATACGCTGATTAAACCCGTGCAGCAATGAACCATCAGAGAATGCTACATTTGCAAATCGAGCTGTGGAAATCTGGATTTGCTGGCTCCTCTGCATCAAAAACATTTCCATGATGCGTTTAGATGCGCCCATTAGATTCACGGGATTTGCGGCCTTGTCAGTGGAAACGCAAAAATATTTTTGGGCACCAAGGCTTACCGCTTGATCAATTGTTTTCTCAGTATTGAAGATGTTAGTTTCAATCATGCGCATCAAAGTATAAGGATCTTTCTCACTGCGCACATGTTTCAAAGCCGATAAATTCAGAACATAGTCAAAATCACCCTCATTCTCAAAGTATACATGATACTCCAAAGAACCTATATCTATAGCAAATGTCCTGAAATCACCATCAATATATCCATGGGAACTCCTTAAGTCCCTAACCAATTCAACAAGATTATTTTCAGAAATATCCACCACATGAAGCTTCAGAGGGTTGCGTTTAAATATCTCTTTAGTAACTGCCTGACCTATCGAACCTGCTCCACCTAGAACAAGGAATTTTGAACTTTCAACAAGACTTTTGATCTTGTCTGAGTAGGCCTGTACATCCTTCTCAAACAGTTTTTTGTTTCGTCCTATTAGATTAAGTATGTTCACTACAATTTTAATTTTTCTAGATTATACAACTTATTCCAACACTAAGTCAATGCAAAAAAACACTATCCCTCTTTAGAATACGTTGCTCGCAAATATATGTGTATCGTTATCAACACGCAATGCTTTGGATTTTGAAGTTATCGCTGACCAGTCATTAAGATATAATACTATATAACCCGTTGTGCTAGTTAAAATTAAAAAACAGATTAAAAAAAGACCGTGCATTTTGTTGATATTCAGTATATTAATGGTTCCTAATCTGTAATTCTGATACCATGCACGATCTACCTGCAATGTACAAAAAACACCTTTCCTACCTCATTGATCTCTACCAAACCGTCACGGTGGACGGAAACTTCATCAAGCGACCGGTCAACACGAAAATGAATGACCTGGAGGTCATGGCACTCGCCATTACCGGAGAGGCGGCCTCGATCCCCAGCGAGAACCTATTGTTTGCCGAGATAAAGAAGCACTTTCGCGAGGACTTTCCCATGCTGGTCGACCGCACCAGGTTCAACCGGCGCAGGCGCTCGCTCGAGCCACGCTTCAAGGAGTCCGCGGGACTCTTGGGCGACCGTATGGATGATGGCAGATCTGCCCTTCTGGTGGACTCGATGCCCTGTCCCATCGTGCACAACGCCAGGGAGCACCGCATGAAGATCTGTATGGAAGATCTGGGCACGGCTCCGAGAAAGGGCTACTCGGCGGTTGACCGCCTCTACTACATTGGATACAAGCTCCACCTGCTCATGAGTACGCAGGGCATCTTCCATGACATGGCAGTGACCCCAGCAAACGTACACGACATAAAGTTCCTGAAGGAAAGGCAGTACGACGGTAGCGAGGAGAGGCAGATCATCGGCGATCGAGGCTATATATCCAGGGAGCTCCAGGCAGATCTGTTCACAAGCTACGGTATAGAACTTCTCACCCCACCCAGGAAAAACCAGCTGGTCAAAAGCGCATTCTCGCCCGAGAGGAGAAAGAACCGTAAGTTTATAGAGACAAGGTTTTCACAGTTATGCTCCCAGTTCTCCATCAAGATCAACCTGGCAAAGAGCTTCAAGGGCTTCCTGACAAGGGTCTCAAGCAAACTGGCCGCAGTTGCCATGCTGCAGATGTTCAATAGGGAAAACAACAGACCAATAAATAGGATCAGGCATGCATGGAACTACTAGCACAACGGGTTACTATATAGTCTTCTACAATGGACGGTTCATGCATATTCACAGTGTAGTATACTCTTCAACAATATACCTTGCAATTGCTAATGAAGCGGTCGCTCCTGGTGATGGGGCATTCAGCACATGAACCTGATTGTTGAACCTCTTAACTTCAAAATCCATATGTAACTTTCCTGAACGTGACATTGACTGAGCCCTCACTCCAGCAGTTTTTTGATCCAGCATACTAGCGTCGATATCTGGAATGAGTTTTTTAGATTTTTTCACAAATCCCTCAATAGTGAGCGAACTAATGAACTCCTCCAAACTGAATCTGAAGTTTTTTGTCAAAAATTTAATAAAACCAGGATAGGTTACACTTTCTAGAGCTTCACTTAAATTGAAATCTTTATTCGTGTAACCCTCTCGCTTAAGCGCTAGAACCGCGTTGGGACCTACTTCTCTGACCCCTGAAGTCATTCTAGTGAAGTGAACTCCCAAGAAAGGGAATGCAGGATTAGGTGTAGGGTAGATCAAGTGTTTTACGAGATGTGAGAATTCAGGCTTTAAACTCCAGTATTCGCCTCTAAAAGGTACAACCTTCAAGTCTGGTTTTGTTGAAGAGAAATCGGCAAATATCTTATCAGAGTACAAGCCTGCACAATTGAATATTAAATCAAACTCATATTCACCACAAGCGGTAGTTAGCATTGTTTTTCCCTGAGGATTAATTTTAGATGAGACTACCTTGCAGTTTTCTTTGACAAATCCATCTTGATTTTGAATATCTTTTTTCAAACTAGTGGCAACTTGTTTGAAGTCAACAATACCTTCCTCGGGAACTAGTAATGCAGCAGCTGCGCATACATGCGGCTCTCGCTCTTTGAGTTCTTTTTGATTTAAATACTTTAGCCCTTTTAACCCATTTAATTTTCCCCTGCCGGCTAATGTTTTGAGCCTATCAATCTCTTGTTGAGAATTCGCAACCACAATTTTTCCACAAGATTCGTGGGTAATAGAATTTTTTATACAGTAGTTGGTCATCTCTCTTATACCCTGTACAGCTAATCTTGCCTTGAGTGATCCAGGTTTATAATGCAAGCCGCAATGCAGCACACCACTATTGTTTCCGGATTGATGGCTTGCAATATTATCCTTATCAAAAACAATTACTTTCACACCCTTAGCTGAAATTAATCTTCCAAGCGCTAAACCGATTAATCCTCCTCCTATAATTCCAATTTTCATCCTAGGTCATTTAGAGAGACCTTGTCATGAAGCTCTCTGCTCAGATTAGCGGATTGAGACTGTATCCATTCCGTTTCGTGCTGACTTAATTCAGTCAACGATTTATAAAACTTTTCTTCAGTGCTATTCCTTTTATCAAAAGAATTCTTTAGTAACTCATTCAAATGTTTAGATTCTAATTCAATATTGAGATATGAAAAAAGCTTAGAAAAAGAAGTGTGTTTCTTTTTATTTTCGAGGGAAAATAAATCTTCAAACTTTAACTCTAAAACATGACCTGAATTATCTTTGGCATAATTCCTTAAATATGTATTACATTTAGTCCAATACCATGTGATCTTTTGTGCACGAGATAAATCCGACCACACCTTAGCAAGTTCATTATTATCAAAATCAATAGGCGAAAGTCTCTTGCGGCCATCATCTTTAGCATAAAAGTTATTAACATTGTTTCCTAGCGGAGATTTATTTAAAGCTGAAAGCAAGTAGGTATCTATATCTCGATAGATAAAAATAAATTTAGCATTTTTAAACGTTTCTTTAAGATTATCAACCAAGAAAGCTGCGAATGGATTGCTCTCGATATAAATCGATTTCCTACTGTTCAAAAAACTGTGTAAGACCTCGTAACGAGATTCTTGAAGTTTCTCATAAATATAATTAGAAGATTTTTTTTCTCGATATTTTTCTATCGATAAGTTGAACAAATCAGGATGAGGTTCATGAACACAAAATACGTCGTGAGAAGCTTTATTTATAAAAGCTTCCATAAAGTTAGTACCAGTCCTGCCAGTACTGACAATGAAATAGAAATTTTTAGCTGATGCATTTTTAAAAACCCGTCTCTTAAAAAATTTTTGTTTAAATTTTAAAAACATCTAAAATATTTAATTTATAATAATTTAGGCTTAAAATTCAGCTTCACACTTCTTCAAAAGCCATTTCGGCGTCAAGAAGCATAGGGGGCCACGTGTCTTGAAAATATAGTACTTGAAAAGCTAAAACGGAATTAACTCTAATAATAGGAGCATTATTTAAAGGGTTGAAAAAAGCCACATTAATATTATAAAGCCCCTTAGAAAGCTGTATTTTCTCAATGTGGAACTTAAATATAAGTTCATTACTATTAATCTCAATTATATTTTCAGATTGAACAAGAGCTGCCACCGGTCGCTGTTCTTTATCAAATATCGTTATGTAAGCTTTAGGGAGCGTTTTAAATTTCGTATTGACATATAAAGAAATATCGATATTATCACCCCAATTTACCTGAGGCAAATTATCTAAAATAGGTTTGTCTAAGATTTGTAGTTTCTTAATTTCAGTAGAGCCATCGTCAAAAATAACATTAGAATCATTCTCAGAAAATTTCGCATAATATAAATCAATCGCTTTAGCGGTATCCTCACCTTGAAACTTTGTCTTTCCTCTATCTAGTAAAATAATTTGATTGCAAATTCTTGAGATGTGAGGCATACTGTGTGAAACAAATATGATTGCAGTTTTAGGCAAAATCTCATCTATAATTTTAAAGCATTTTAATTTGAAACCTAGATCCCCTACAGCCAGCACCTCATCAATTATTAATACATCAGGCTCCATCTGAGCAGCAACAGCAAAGCCTAGTCGTACCTTCATGCCGCTCGAATAATTCTGAACAGGCATATCTAAAAATTCCTCCAACTCTGAGAATTCGATAATTTTTTGGAGCTTTCGCTCAATTTCACTTCTTGAAAAGCCTAGCACAGCTCCATTATTATAAATATTCTCACGACCTGTTAAGATAGGATTGAAACCTGCTCCAAGTTCTATAAGAGCACTTACTTTACCTCTCATAATGACCCTACCCTCATCAGGATTGATAAGGCCGTTGAGAATTTTGAGAAGCGTTGATTTACCAGCTCCATTATGACCTATCAGGCCTATACATTCCCCTCGTCTAAGTGTAAAATTGATATCTTTAACCGCCCAAAATTCCTTGGACCTTAATTCACGATTCTTCTTATTACCAGAATACCCTGCGAATAAATCCATTATTCCGTACCACAAACTCGTCTTTAAATCCTTACAGAATTTTTTGGATAAGCCTGAGACTTCTACGAGAACATCTTCATCAGTAGGATTGTTTTTTTCAATTACACTCATATGACTTTTAACCTTAATCATAATTAAGAACTTAGTCGTTCTACAAAAATCGGAATGGAAATACGGTAAAATATCAAACCAATTAAAAACAATGGAATACTAACAATCAAAAGAATTATAAAATATAATAAATAATCAAGCGGCAATCCGACGGCTAAATTCCTACCAGTAGAAATAATAGGAGTAAGCGGATTCAATTCCATTATGGTTTTTAATAAACCACTTTGTTGCGGCACTGCATAAACAACTGGAGTAGCAAACATCAAGAATCGCAGTCCAAATGTTATCAATCGACCTACATCTTTATACAACATTCCTATAGGGGTTATGAACAATCCTATTGTTGTACCAATAATCGTCCCTGCCAGAATTGCTACTGGGAATAACAATAATCCCAAGCCTAAATCTATTTCAAAAATTAATATAAACGCAACCATAATGACTATTTTAACCAGCGTATTGAACCACAGTTTAAAAACTCCCGATAAAATTATGCCTTCTTTTGGGAAATTTATTTTTGTTAAAATAGATCTTGAACTATTGGTGTTTTGGAGGGGTGCATTTATAGAATCAACGATAATAGACCAGAGTAGAGTACCAATGAACGCAAAAGCTGGATAGGGTATACCAGTATCAGTTACATTCACAGTACCAGTGTTATTCAATAAGATCCATATAGCCGCGGTGGCTATAGGGGTTAAAAATGCCCACACTAGTCCAAGATAACTCTGTCGGTATTGCGCAGAGATGTCTCTTTTAGCAAGCTGGTATGCCAAGAATCGGGAACTATTCAGATCTTTAATACAATCAGTTATCAGCCTTGGAATATTGCGGTTGACCTCCTTCTGATAGACTTGTTCTTTCATTTGAATTAGTATAATTAAATAGGTTCAAGTTAGAGGTTGGAGTAATCAAAAGATTAGTCTTAATAATAAGTGAAATTCAAATAGTAAATCATATTTTGATAAACCTTTTCAATAGCTTTTTGATGGTGTATTTTATAGAAAAAATTTTATCATTTTCGTGATAACCATTGTTATAAACTCCATAACCATAACCATAGCCGTAGCCATAGCCATAGCCATAGCCATAACCTGCTTTCTCTTTGAAATAGTTGAAAACTAAACTTACACGTTCGATCTCTTTTCGTGAATAACGTTCATTGATTACGTCCAACATTGCCTTTTTGGTGTACTTCTGTCTAATAACATATAAGGTGGCATCTGCGTATTTTGCTATTTCCAGTGAATCTGCTACAAGACCAAGTGGCGGAGTATCAAGAATAATATAATCATAACGTTTTTTTAGTTCTTTAATCATATTTTCAGTCCTCTTTGAAAGAAGTAATTCACTAGGATTTGGAGGTACCGGCCCGGATAAAATTATATCAAGGTTTAGAATTTTTGTATCAGTAATGATCTGATCTAACGTAGCATTTTTGACCAGATAATTTGAAACGCCTATTTCGTTGTTAATGTCAAAATCATCAAAAATCTTAGGTTTCCTCAAATCAAGACCTATCAGACAAGTTTTCTTCCCGCTTAAGGCGAAAACAGTAGCCATATTGATGCTTGAAAAGGTTTTACCCTCACCACTAACGCTACTCGTAACCATAATAGTTCTACAATCCGACTCAACTTCTGGATCAAAAAGGAAGTACAAACTAGATCTTATCCCCCTAAAAGCTTCTGCAACAGCCGACTTTGGCTTATCGAAAACAACCAAATTTGAAGCATGCTTCTTTTTACCCACGACACCTATCAGAGGTATTGAAGTAAGCTTTTCAATCTGTTTAGGGGTATAAATGTAATTATCAAAAATAGTAGACACAAAAGCAATTACTGAGGGTATTGCCAATCCAACCAGAAGCGCTAATAAATAATTTATATTGCTATCTTTTGATCTTCCTGATTGATTGGTGTCCTTAGCTTTATCAATTATAAAAATATCTGACACATTTGCAGCTTTTACGATCTCGGCGTTCGCCTTTCTCGCCTGCAAATCCTTGAATTCAGCTTGAGCAAGATCATACTCCTTTGTAATTCGCAATAACTCTTGCTGTTCCTTTGGCAATCTGCTTAACTCCCTTTCCGCTTCCCTAATTTGTTCTCTAGAAAAGTCTAAGTCATCAAGCAATAACTTTTTAGAGCTAGTAATATTACTTAAAATCAACTCTTTGACTGCATCTATATCGCGCTTTATCTTTTTGAATTCTGGATTGTCATTATCGGGCTCCAGAAACTCCAATCGTCTTTTTCTTCTTTCCGCTAGCTGAATTAATCTGGAAACAAAATTTACAATACTACCTTCATTTATTCCTACAACGGTAGGTGCCTGAATCTGATCATAGTTATTAGTGATCAAATAAGCCTGCAAATTATCATAATAAGAAAGTTGTTTTTCCAATTGTTGTTTCTCAATCTCTCTTTTGGTGAGCTCAGCGTTTAGGCTAGAAATTTCTGAAGGGATATTGATGGCACCTTGTTGGTTTAAGAACTCTTCTCGTTCTTTTTTAATTTGTGTTAGAGGCAATATTCTAGCGTTCATAACACTATCTATATATTCAATAGTACTTGTAGCATAGGTGTTTTTCCGTTCTAACTCAGCTTTTTCTAAGACAACAGAACTTCTATTGATGTAATCGATTAGCCTATCCTTATTAGTACCCGTAAGGGAAAGGGTTAAAATAGACGAGCCCTGAGGGGTTTGCTCAATTTGAATTTTTTTATATTTATTGACTACCTTCCAATAATTTTCCAGATTAAATTTCCATTCACCTTTTCTAAAATTATCAGTTACCTTATTAACGGTTATGTTGAGAAAAGAATTTTCCAGAGATTCACCAAATAAATACTCACGAGACCACATACCCTTAGGCGTGTTAACTCTACTTTTCTTTTTAGTGTTAAAATCAAAAGCTGGGGCGATCGATGAATCAAATTCAGCGGTCATTCGGAACCGGTACTCATCAATGACTTGAATAGTAAAACTCTTACCTATAATTTGAGATTTGGAAGTATCAACGACCACCTGAAATGGCGTTTTTTTATAAGCATCTAAATTATAATATTCTCCTTCTTTAATATAGTTTACAAAGAACTGCAGATCATCGACTACTCGTTCTGTATGCGTTCTGGACTTAAACTGTGTAATAGCAGTCGTCACCTTATCAGTAACCCCTCCCCAATTGAAAGTTAAACTGGTATTACTGGCAGAATAAGGGTTTGAATTATCTTTAATGCTAATGAGTGCGTCAACTTCATAAAATGTCTGAATAAATTGGTTCTTATAATAAGCATATGAAAGACTGATCGCAAAAGTTATCAAATACAACCACCAATATTTCAGGATTTTTGATAAAAATTGTCTGACATCAAAAATTCCCGATAGAGAATTTACTTGTTCTTCCTCGCTCATTTAATTACTTGTCAAATTATCGATCAATAAGTAGGTTGTGATCAGTGTAGTCAAAACAGAAATAATAGTGGTGAACGACTGTAGGCCATTAGTACCAGTTCCTAAAGTTTTCTGTGGCAAAGGGTTAAAAACTAAAACATCATTCGGCTTCAAAAAATAATAGGGAGAGTTCATTGCGTTTATGGTAGTCAGATCAATAGCATGAACCTTTATTCCACCCTCATATTGACGTATAATTCTCACATTCTTGAGATCACCTGTTATAGGCACACCGCCTGCGTCAGCTACTGCTTCTACAATACTAACACGATCTCTTAGAATGGTATTTTGACCTGGTGAATTAACCTCACCTACCATTGTATACCTTAAGCCTTCAAGCTTAACACTTACGAATAAATCGGAGGATTTTTTAAAGCCACCTTTTTGGTACAACAAATTTTTGATTCGGTCACGTAAAATTTCTTCAGTCTCGCCAACTGCTAAAATTTCACCCAATTGTGGCATTTCAATATACCCTCTTCTGTCTATGATATAACCAGTAAAATAAAGTCCCCCCTGGAGTACTTGCTGCGCACCACCACCACCACCTGCAGTTTTTTTTGTAAAATCTGCAATAAGATCTTGGTCATAGGGTGCCTGTATTTGAATGGAGAGTACATCACCTATTTGTAAACGGTAAGGGCTTTGCACTTTTTCAATCGTAATTAACGAATCGTTTTCAGAATTGCCGTCACTCTGAAGGTAAGTAATTCGCTTAGTTGGAATGCAAGACCCCATTAAAAGCGCTAGTAATAAGAAAACAATTAACTTTTGCATGATCAAAATAAGCTCGCAAATATAGCTTAAAAACTGAACTCTTCTTTTAAACAATCATTCCTGCTGCGACCGTCTCATTGGTGTCTGGATCTATGAGAATCAAGCTACCTGTAGTGCGGTTTTCCCTATAGCCATCAATGAGCATGGATTTACTCGTTTTAATAGTCACTCGACCTATCTCATTCATCGTAAAGTCAGTTGCTTCACTATCACGCTTCAAGGTCTCAATGTCGATTTTATAGACACAATTAGAGATCATGGCTTGTTGCTCATTATTAGCGTGCAACACTTTGTACTTCTTCCTAATCTGAGATTTCTTCTCGTTTAACCAGCATATCATGACATCAAACTGCTGGAGCACTTCAGGTTTATTATTGCTGCGCACAATCATCCCACCGCGACTTATGTCTATATCGTCTTCAAGTGTAACAGCAATTGACATAGGAGCAAAAGCTTCAGTCACCTCCTCCGTACCTGAATTAATGGATTTAACCTTACTATTAAATCCTGAAGGCAAGGCAGTCACCTCATCTCCAACTCGTAACACACCGCTTGCTAAACGGCCTGCATAACCCCTGTAATCCACAAAACCTTCACGTTGCGGTCTTATCACAGTTTGAATAGGAAAACGTACATCTATCTTATTGACATCACTGCTTATATGCAGATGCTCCAATGTGTAAAGTAAAGGTGCGGCTTGATACCAAGGCATATTTTCTGATCTGTTTACCACATTGTCACCCATCAAGGCACTCATAGGGATAAACTTCACGTCTCGGGTTAGCATTTTTGAAGCAAAATCATTGAAATCTGCAACAATTTGATCATACACGCTTTCGCGAAAGCTTACTAAATCCATTTTATTAATACACACAATGATGTGCGGGATATTCAACAAGCTCGCAATAAAAGCGTGCCTCTTAGTCTGCTCAATCACACCGTGCCTAGCATCGATCAATATTAAGGCGGCATTTGCAGTTGACGCTCCGGTAACCATATTTCTCGTGTACTGAATATGTCCAGGAGTATCCGCTATTATAAACTTTCGTTTAGGCGTTGTGAAGTATCTATAAGCAACGTCTATAGTGATACCTTGCTCACGCTCATCCCTTAATCCATCAGTGAATAATGCGAGATCTATATCATCCAGACCCTTCTGAGAGCTAGTATTCTTGATGGAATCAATTTGATCCTCAAAAATGGATTTTGAATCGTAAAGCAATCGACCTATCAAGGTACTTTTTCCATCATCAACACTTCCAGCTGTGGTGAATCTAAGTAACTGGTTTTTATCTAAATTCATTTTTATCTCTTAAAAGTAACCTTGTTTTTTTCTATCCTCCATTGCACTTTCTGAACGCTTGTCATCACTTCTATTACCACGCTCAGTCATTTTCATAGACGCGACCTCCATAGCGATTTTCTCCGTAGTATCACAATCAGATTCTATCGCACCAGTAATAGTAATATCTCCTAAAGTTCTAAAACGAACTCGTTTAGTCACTATATCCTCATCATTAACGTCTTGCAGGTATTCAGAGTACGGCAACCAAGTATCGTTACGCCAGACCATTTTACGTTCATGGGCTAGATATAGGCTAGGTATTTCAATATTCTCACGACATATGTAGTTCCACACATCGAGTTCAGTCCAGTTACTAATAGGAAAAGCTCTGAAATGCTCCCCCTCAAAGTGATTACCATTTAACAAGTTCCACAACTCAGGTCTTTGATTTTTTGGATCCCACTGACCAAAATCATCCCTGTGAGAAAAAAATCTTTCTTTAGCTCTTGCTTTTTCCTCATCACGTCGTGCACCTCCTAATGCACAATCGATCTTATGTTCTTCAATGGCATCCAGCAGAGTAGTAATTTGTAGGGCATTACGTGTCGCATTTTTACCTTTCTCCTCAGCTACACGACCTTTATCAATACTGTCTTGAACCTTTGCAACAATTAGTTCTACCTCAAGTTTTTTAGCGATTTCATCTCTAAATGCTATTGTTTCAGGGAAGTTATGCCCTGTGTCCACGTGCATTAAGGCAAATGGTATCTTAGCAGGGTAGAATGCTTTTTTAGCCAAATGAGTAACAAGGATGCTATCCTTACCTCCGCTAAATAAAATAACAGGTTTATTAAATTGAGCCCAGACTTCACGTATCACGTAAATCGCCTCGGCTTCAAGCTCGCTTAAATAATCTAAATAGTACTTATCCATTACTTATCAATGGTATTAATTTTTCGATTAATTCATCGACTGATTCTTCCACAGTCTGATCTTTGGTCTTTATTTCAATTTCGGGATTAGAAGGCGCTTGATATTCAGAACCTATTCCAGTAAAATTAGGTATTTCTCCTGCTCTTGCTTTTTTATACAAACCCTTGACATCCCTACTTTCACATTCCTCAAGTGGCGTATTAATGAAAATTTCGCGAAAGCGAGACGCTCCTACAATTTCCTTCACCATATTTCTCTGCTCAATCATGGGAGATACAAATGTAGCCAAAACGACAAGTCCCGCTTCTGTCATCAGTTTAGCAACCTCAGCAACTCTTCTTAAGTTTTCCCGACGCCCTTCCTGATCAAAACCCAGTCCTTTATTAAGTCCCATCCTAACATTATCACCATCCAATACAAACGTGTGATAACCTTGTGATTGCAGCTTGCTTTCAGCAGCTTTTGCAATAGTCGACTTCCCAGATCCAGAGAAGCCGGTAAACCAAAACACTATAGGTTTTTGATTTTTTAAAACGGCCCGAAGCTGTTCTTGCTCAGAATAATCTGTTGCGTGAAGATTTTCTTTATTAATCATTTACCGAATCTCTATCTTCTTTATCTAAACCAAAATTTGATTTGTACCAAAATCGCTCATGATAATAATACAGTAACATTTTTATCAGAGATTCTGCTATCGCAACCCCTGAAGCTTTTGAAATAGCATCAGGATCTTCATTGAAAAAGAAATAGGCTAATAAAAATGTGGTAACACTGGCGATAATGCGCCAAGTTATGGTTTTGGCAATATGCCTCTTTCTTGCTACTCCCATAATTAGTGAACGATGAAAAACGGATTGTATAAATCCTCCTTATTGTAGCGCAAAGGTAGATTTTTTTCATGGGAAACAACTTTCAGTCCTGCTGCTTCACAAATCGCTTGCCCAGCTGCTGTGTCCCACTCCATGGTTGGACCAAACCTAGAGTACACTTCTGCAGTACCTTCTGCAACAAGACAAAACTTAAGCGAGCTCCCCACAGACACTGTTTCTAGCTCACGCTTGTCATTTTGAGAAAGCTCTGCTATATAATCTTTGGTTTCTTGATTAAGATGTGACTTACTGGCAACCACCTTTAAACGATTCTCATCTTTTTTGGGCACTAACTTTTCGGAGCGACTTCTTATGTCTTGATAATCAAAAGGGTTTTTGTGATCAACTTTGCATTTATAAGCTTGATTCATTCCTTCCCCTGTGAAATAAAGAACTTCAAGGACTGGAGCATAAATCACTCCCATGGTCAATACACCGTTTTCTAGGAGAGCGATGTTCACGGTAAACTCTCCGTTTCTATTAACAAACTCCTTAGTACCATCCATAGGATCTACGATCCAACACTTAGACCAGTCCTTTCTGGCTTTATAATCAGAGTTTTTGATCTCTTCACTGATTACTGGAATTGCCGTTTGCTCTAAAGCCTGTACAATTACCGCATTGGAATTTAAATCAGCTTGAGTGAGTGGCGAATCATCTGCTTTTTTATCTATAATAGGCTCGTTCTTATCGTAGATAGCCATTATTTCTGCTCCAGCTTTTATGGCTGTTTCTAGTACCAAAGGCTTGAAATCAGAGATCATATTCTAAAATTTGTGCAAAACTAAACATTCTGTCCTGTGCTTTAAGGAATTAGTTTCATTAAGTTTTGACAATGCTATTAACGTGGAAAGCTTGCGGCATGTCCTATTTTTGTAACTTAGAAATAAAGCATGAACTACCTCACCGTCGAAAACGTCTCGCGCAGTTTCGGAGAAAAATATCTTTTTCAAAATATATCCCTCGGAATCAATCAAGGCCAGAAAATCGGTTTTGTGGCTAAAAATGGTTCTGGGAAGACTTCTTTATTGCACATAATAACTGGAAAAGAACAACCCGACGACGGTAAGGTGAGCTACCGTAATGATCTGCGCATGGCTTATTTGAGTCAAGAACCAGATCTAGGTCCAGAATTAACTGTTGAACAAGCTATTCTGGAAAGCGATATCCCCACACTTCTTCTTATTAATGAGTACGAGAAGGCGATCAAAAATCCAGATGATTCAGAAGCGCTTCAAGCAGCCTTAGATAAAATGGATGCTGCAAACGCATGGGATTTTGAGACCAAATACAAACAAATACTTTCCAAACTTAGGATTGATGACCTCAGCGTAAAAATCAAAAAACTAAGCGGTGGTCAAAAGAAAAGAGTCGCAATGGCAATCGCACTGCTATCTGATCCTCAGTTGCTCATCATGGATGAGCCTACTAACCACCTAGACCTTGAAATGATCGAGTGGCTGGAAAGCTATTTCAAGCAAGAAGATTACACCATTCTTATGGTAACGCACGATCGCTACTTCCTAGATCGGGTCTGTAATGAAATTATTGAGTTGGACAACGGGAATCTATACAGCTATAAAGGAAATTACTCTTACTACGTAGAGAAAAAAGAGGAACGCTTGCTCCTTGAACAGACAACTCAAGAGAAAGCCCAACAACTTTACAAAAAGGAGCTTTCATGGATGCGCAGACAACCTAAAGCGCGAACCACTAAATCCAAATCCCGTATAGACGATTTTTATCAAATTAAGGAGGCAGCCATGAACCGCCGCAAAGATCACAAGGTTGAGCTGGAAATCAACATGGAGCGTTTAGGCACAAAGGTCGTAGAGCTGCACAAGATCAGTAAGTCCTTTGGTGTTAAAAAGCTCTTCGAGAACTTCTCCTATAATTTTTTAAGGGGAGAACGAGTAGGAATTATAGGTAAGAACGGGACTGGAAAATCCACATTTCTGAATCTACTGACTGGCAACCTGCCGCCTGATAATGGTAAAGTAGTCGTAGGTGAAACCGTAAGCATAGGGTATTATACCCAGCAGGGAATTGATATTCAGCCAGGACAGAAAGTCATTGATGTGATCAAGGCTTCTGGAGAATACATTCCTTTAAACAAAGGAAAGATCATAAGTGCCAGCCAGCTTCTAGAGCGTTTTCTCTTCGACAACAAAAAGAAACACGATTATGTAGAGAAATTGAGCGGTGGCGAGCGCAAACGACTTTATCTATGTACCATACTCATCCAGAATCCTAATTTCCTGATACTCGATGAGCCTACTAATGATCTAGATATTCCCACACTCAATGTGCTGGAGAATTTTTTGATGGATTTCCCAGGCTGTATCATCGTTGTGAGCCACGACCGGTACTTTATGGATAAAATCGTGGACCACCTGTTTATATTCAACACTTCGGGTACCATTACAGATTTCCCTGGCAATTACAGCGATTTCAGGGCTTACGTAGGCTCCACCGATATTTCTCTTGAGAAAGATGAGAAATCAATTCCTGCAAAAAAAGAATTTGAGCCGCCAAAATCTATTTCACAAAAAACCGCTACCGGTCCCACTCGAGATCAGCAGAAGCAACTCTCCCGACTAGAGAACAAGATGAAGAAGCTGGAAGAGGAAAAGGATGCACTTCAGAAGAGTTTTCTCGATCCAGAGATCAGCACGCAGCAAATGACAGAGAACTCCGTCAAGCTGGAAAAAGTGAAGGAGTCGCTTGAAGAGGTTGAGATGGAGTGGTTGGAACTTAGTGAAACCATAGGCGTTTAAAAGTCGTGATTTTTCAGGCTTCAAAATACGTTCAGCACCTTTTTAAATCGTTCCATTTGCATGGAATCCACTCTCCTTTTGTATTCCAATTTGAGAAAAAATGCCTGAGAGACAGCACATACTATGAAGATTATGAGTTGATGTCCCGCTTTCGCGAAAGCGTAAAAAACAACAACACCCTTCTCCACATTGAAGATCACGGTGCGGGAAGTAGGGTATTTAAATCCAACGATCGAGAGGTACGGAAAATCTTGCAGCACAACAGTTCCAGCGCAAAAATGTCTAAACTCCTCTACCGAGTGGCGCGTAACTTTGAAGTCAAGCGCGTTCTGGAATTGGGTACGAGTCTGGGGATGGCAACACATGCATTTTCACTAGCTAACGAGGTAGTTCAAGTCAGCAGCGTCGAGGCTTCAAAAGAAGTTGCTGATTTCACTAGGAACAATTTGTTGTCGCACAGCATTAATAACGTTGATATCATTCAAGGTACTTTCAGTAATTTTTTAGATGTTAAACTTAAAAGCAAACCTCACGGCACATACGATTTGATTTATATGGATGGGCATCATGATGGCGATGCAACGCTCAAATACTTCAATAAACTCCTACCCTACACCCATCTCGACACCGTTGTTATTCTAGATGATATTTACTGGTCGCGTGACATGTATGTTGCTTGGCGCAAATTAACTAAACACGATCGCGTCACGGCGGCAATTGATATTTATGATCTAGGATTTTTGTTTTTTAGGAAAGAGCAACGCCAGCAGTTATTTCATGTACTGGTGTAACTTATGAGTGCATCGCTCGTCCTACAATCAACTTATCCTTAAATTAGTGCCATGAATCAGGAGAATGTCATCGAGGTACGCAATATCGTGCGTAATTTTAAACTAGGTCAGGAAACGGTAAAGGTGCTCAAGGGCATCGACTTGGACATTAAAAAAGGGGACTACGTAGCATTCATGGGACCATCAGGGAGTGGTAAATCTACCTTCATGAACTTATTGGGTTGTCTGGATACTCCTACTTCAGGTAGCTACAAATTGAACGGTATCGATGTCTCCAGTTTGAGCGACGATGAACTTGCCGAAATACGTAATAAAGAAATAGGTTTTGTATTTCAGACTTTCAACCTATTGCCGAGAACGACTGCTTTGGATAATGTGGCTCTACCGATGGTCTATGCTGGAAAATCCAAAAAAGATCGCGTAGCTAGAGCTTCTGAAGTTTTAAAGAGCGTGGGACTGGAAGACCGTATGGACCACCAGCCCAACCAGCTCTCAGGTGGTCAGCGGCAACGTGTAGCGGTAGGTCGAGCCCTTGTAAATGAACCATCCATCATTCTCGCCGACGAACCTACGGGTAACCTAGACTCAAAAACAGGCGTTGAAATTATGGCGCTATTTGATAAAATTCATGCGGCTGGAAATACCGTGATTCTGGTAACGCACGAAGAGGACATCGCAGAACATGCCCACCGTGTGATAAGACTGCGAGATGGGATTATAGAAAGTGACACGCGCAATAAACCTGAAATGGCAGCAACTTACTAGATATGGAATCAGTAACTTGGGACTGGCTTTACATAGGTGGTGTCATCGCTGCATTTGTATTTTTCATATTCTGGAACAAAAGCAGAAACACCAGTCTGAAGAACAGATCCAGACGCAGGTTTAGAGACGCGGTGGAGCGCAAAAAGCAGGAGCGTAAAGACGAGAAATAAACTACTTAGCAGCTGCTAGGGCGTCAATCTCGTTGCCTAGCTTTTCTGCTTTTGCATAGGCCGCATCACTTGCGGTACGATCAGTTGTTGAAAGTCTATGATAGTCAGCCATTACCTTTGCATATTGAGCCTGTAACTTCTCCAACTGACTTTTCTTTTTGAATAATCCGAACATATCTAAGTTTTCTATGGATAATCGTCTTACTAATCAGCAACTGTCAACTCCGCTTAAATATTATCCCGCTTTATCATCACCGCATTAACCAGAAACTGAAAACCTACAAACGCAATTAAAAACGAGGTAGCAAAAGTATTAAGCAATTCCCTGCTCTGAATCGTTTCATAAATGGCCAGAATCGCCACAGCCGTCATCAAAAAACTCGCTAAGGGCATCATATATTTTGGCTTGGTCGGGAGGTAAAAATGACTCCATGGGATGATCAATATCAAGCAATAACCAGCAATAGCTATAAATAAATAGGAGGCCGTCACAAAAAAGGCTACAAAACTCATTACCATCAACAGCAACAAGACACCCGTAAACCAAACCGAACGCTTTTCCTCGGGCGACAGTAAATGTTCAGCAAAAGGATTGAACCTGAAGAGCAATTGAGAAACCGGCCCTATGAGCCAAGTACTCAAAGCAACGAGTCCCATTAAAATCACCAACGGAGTCAAAATGGGTTCTAAAAAAGGGACATGCTGCGACACCCAATCGATCACTCGGGTCAGCAAGTAAAAACCTATGATGAATCCCCATTGGTATTTTGCCGCCATATTCCCGATCCAGAATTGATACCTCAAAAACCAGCGATAGACAAAATACCGCGCCTGCAAAGCTTGCATCATTCCCGCCTGCGCATACTCATTGTTAGGATTGTAGCGCAACGCCTCTCTAAAATGCGACAAAGCCGTTTTGTGATCCCCACTCTCCAGCCTGTTCCAGCCGTAAGTCGCGTGGGTGTATGAATTCTCAGGGTTCTCCCCCAGCGCCCCACGCATGGTTTCCTCCGCCTCTTGTCTCTTGTTTTGTTTAAGCTGAGCCGTACTTTTGGTATTAAGCGCAAGCAGATTTTCGGGATCCAGGGCAAGTGCTCGATCAGAGAGTTCTTCTGCTTCTTTATACCGCTTTCGCGAAAGCGAGATCTGAGCCAGCAACGAGATATTATAGGGATTTGCGGGATTGAGTTCAATCGCTTGTTTTAACAAGGATTCTGCCTCGTCATAACGATTCACATCGATCATGATTTTAGCCTTAGTGCTATACAACACATCGATATCAGGTGCAAGTCCTATCGCGCTGTCGATGGACTGATTAGCATCCTTGGGTCGGTCCATGGCGAGTTGGACTTCTGCCATGAGGTGCAGGCAAGCAATACTATTGGGATCTTGACTCAAGGCTTGACCCAAATGCTCTAAGGATTGCTCGTACCTATCTTGCTGGTAAAGCAACAACGCTCGATCGTAAAACACATCAATTGAAGACATCTTGGGAATTTATGATTTTTATTTCTTGATTTTCAAATACTCCAAAATGTTGTCGTAAAGTCCAGATTCATTAGCATAAAGCGCGAAGTTCTTTGCTGTGACAAACCACTCCTTGGTGCTGGGCTTGTGTTTCTTAATCGCTTTGAGAATATCTTTTGTTTTAAGCGATTGCGGCACGCCTGAGTTGATCGCTTCTTCAAGTTTTGACTCCACGGCTATGTCGATAGCTGCCTCAATATCTGCTCCTGAGTATTCAGGGGATTTTTTGGCCAGTTGCTTACTGTCGATAGCGTCGGTAGGTTTTTCTTTGAGTTTCAGATCAAAAATAGCTTCTCTAGCGGCTGTATCGGGCGGTGGGACAAATAAGATGCGGTCAAATCTTCCCGGTCTTCTGAATGCGGTATCGAGATGCCATGGCATATTAGTCGCACCCAGAATCAACAAACCTTCATTGTTCTGATTGATGCCGTCCAGCTCTTGCAAAAACTGATTGATGATATTCTTTCCCGCACTCTGTTTCATATCGCTGCGGCTGGCTCCCAGAGCATCAATCTCGTCGATAAAAAGAACACAAGGCGTGTTGTCGCGAGCAGTCTCAAAAATATGGTGCAGATTTTTCTCAGAACTCCCGATCCACATATCGAGTATGTCATTTAGAGAGACTGAGATAAATTTTGCATTGATCTGCCCAGCTGTTGCTCGAGCGATGTAGGTTTTTCCACAGCCCGGCGGGCCGTAAAGCAAGATGCCACCACCTATCTTCTTACCGTAGGCTTTGTAGATTTCTGGATGAAGTAACGGCTGGACAATCTTGAGATCAATCTCTTTCTTGACCTCATCCATTCCACCTACGTGTGAGAAATCCATCTCGGGTTTCTCAATAAAGACATCGGTTTCCTCATAGTCATCAAAGTACTCCTCATCATCATCGTCAAAGAGAAAGTCTGCATTACCATCTGGCGCGGCCATTCTAAATTTCTCGTCCAGCTCTTTCTCGCTAAAATCCGGATGATGTTCCAACAAAGTCTTATAAGCTTCCATCGCCTGTGCATCGTCACCGCTTTTTAAGAGGGATCGCGTGTAGAATAAATGGGTGTCTAGATCGTTATTTCCTTCATCGAGCAGATTTTCAAGAATCACGATGGCTTTTGAGTAATTGGTAAGTTTATACGCAATGATGGCAAGACCCTGTCGCGCTTCTAGGCTCTGATTGTACTGGAGAACTATTTCATATTCTTCCTGCGCCTCTTCCAGCAGTTGGTGTTGTTGCAGGGTTTTGGCAAGGTGTAATCTCAGGGGTATGTTATCTGGAGAAACTTTTAACGCTTCCCGCAAGCTTTCAATGGCAGTATTGCTCATGATTTGTCAATTCTTTACAATCTTCAAAAGTAGGATATTGTGAATTTGTTATTGCTAAAACCTAACTTTGTCTCATGCAGAAAAAGAAGCTAAGGGCCGAAGAGCTCAAAAAGTCCTATAAAGGAAGACCGGTGGTAAAAGGCGTTTCACTTGAAGTTCATCAAGGTGAGATCGTGGGATTGCTGGGACCTAACGGTGCTGGAAAAACCACCACGTTTTATATGATGGTAGGTCTCATCAAGCCTACAGATGGTGATGTATGGTTGGAAGGCAAAAAAATCACCAAGTACCCCATGTACAAACGTGCGCAAAACGGTATAGGGTATCTTGCACAAGAAGCTTCTATTTTCAGAAAACTGACCGTCGAGGAAAATATCTTAGGAGTTTTACAACTTACCGATCTTCCAAAAAAAGAACAAAAAGAGCGCTGTGAGCAATTGCTGGAAGAATTTAGTTTAACAGACCGCCGCAATAGAAATGGAGATCTATTGAGCGGTGGAGAACGCCGCCGTACTGAAATCGCTCGCGCATTAGCGACTGATCCTACATTCATTCTTCTCGACGAACCTTTTGCGGGTGTCGATCCCGTGGCGGTAGAAGATATTCAGCGTATCGTAGCACAACTCACTAAGAAAAACATTGGAATCTTGATCACTGACCACAACGTTCAAGAAACACTAGCCATCACCGACCGCACCTACCTTATGTTTGAAGGGAACATCTTGAGACAGGGACAACCCGAGGAACTCGCCGAAGACGAAGTAGTACGTAGAGTGTATTTAGGTCAGAATTTTGAATTGAGGAAGAAGAAGATTTTTGAGTGAGATTTGAATTGAGTTAACGATTATTTGCACTTTTTGGGTCACCGAGTGCAACTTGGTGCCAGCATGGGAAACTGAAATTTCAATAAAACTAAAGCCTTGCCAGTATTTCCCTTTCAGACTTAATAACCATTTCGCTCTGGACTTCATTTTCTGTTACAAAATCAACAAAACACACGCCGTGCTCAGCAAAAGATTCATCATTTGAAATGAATCGATTATCGATTTGTATAGAATGACAATTAGGATCATTCTCTGATGTAGCGCGCGTTTGCAACGCGTGTAACCAAGCTGCGCATTTGCAATGCTCAATATTAATACCATTTTGTTAAATTAATTGGACATGAACCATCATCCATATAAGCACTAGCACTACTATGTATCCAGTCTTGTTCGTTTCTAACATAACCTGCAGCAACAGGATTGTAATGAATATAGTTGAACGTTGCTTCCAGCTTTTCCATTCGATCCATTATTTTAGGGTGAAAACCATCTTTCCAAACTCTATACTTAGAATGCCGCCTGGACCTTTGGGCATGAAAAGAGAATGTGTTGAGCAGCCATTGGGTTCTGCTTTCTCCAGCTTCACTAATCGCTTCGATAAAAGTTTTGCTAGTATGTTTTTTGAAGTCTCTCACGATATCATTTAATAGCATACCCTTAGAGCCTACAATCATGTGGATATGACTTGGCATAATAACATATGCGAAAACCACTAGACCTTTCTCTTCAATACAATAGTTAAGAGATTCTTCAACTATATGTACATAACGATCTCTTGTAAATAAATCAATCCATTGTAAAATAGTCAAAGTAATGAAGTAATTTTCTTCTTGATCTCGAACTTTGTACCTTTCTGACATAGTCTAAAATTAGTAAATTATTAAAACCGTACTGATGCTTTAAAGACGCGTTGCAAACGCTCCAGACTAACCACTCGCGTCAAAGACGCGCGCGACGTGGAGCAAGCATAGAGTATTATCTTTCTTTAAAGGCGTTAAAGAACTTACTGTTTTTTGAATAATCTTTACGATAATCTTGCGTTGAAACAGAGTCTACTCTCAATCGCACAGTATCATTTGACATAACTCGTCTACTTTGAAAAGTATAGATATAATTATCATTCACTAAGCAAGCTCCCATTGAATCGCATAAATAGCCAGACAAGATTTTTTCCTTGTTAGCTGTTAAGACAAACTGTTTTTTCCATAGTCCATGTATATCTAATCCATTCAGCTTATGAATTGATGCACTAGAGACCAACAATTCATTACTTTCGAAATCGAAACCTAGAATATCACTGTCATTTAGAATTGGAACCTTTTCTAAGTCACGAAAATTGGACTGAAAAGCTCCAGCATAAATGATTTGATTATTTATGGTATCAAATTTAGCCCTTGACTTGAATAGCGAGTCACGATCTTCAAAATTTCCAACTTGTATTATAGGAATTCCATTATCAAATGGAAGAAGTTCTTTAGTTGTGTAAAGTTCTAATTCCGATCTATTCAAATGGTTTTTAATGTTATTCCTACAAGAACAGATGGAGAACGCCAACAAGATCAATATCATTATCAATTTTATCGTTGTAGAACAAATTCCTATTTGTATTGAAAAAACTCTTTCTATCATGAATCGCTCATTAAAGACGCTCAACTTCTTCTCAATACATTCACCCCACACTCATCAACACATACAACACGATAATCAATGGAATAGCAATCAGTTTTAAGAAAATAAGCATCAACAAGCATGAAAGCAAAAAGATCCAACGTACCTCGTTGCCTTTCCAGCCAAAACTCTTGAACTTGAGCGCAAAAAGAGGTAACTCTGCATTCAGCAAATAACAACTGAGTATACATAAACCAATCAGAAAGTAAACATTACCGACGATAGACTCCAAGTCGCCCAGCATGCCTTGCTGGAACAATACGCCTATGGAGATGATCAAAGTTGCATTGGCGGGTGTGGGCAGGCCTATAAATGAATCGGTCTGGCGGGTGTCGATGTTGAACTTAGCCAGTCGGTAACAACTTCCTAGAGTGATTATAAATCCAAAAAACGGAAGCAAGTGATGCCACAGCCATTGCTTATCCACCTCTGTAATCGTGCGAAATTGGTCATCATAAGCATCCAGACCTACCGAGTTATAGATCATGACATACATCGCAATTCCAGGCACTAGGCCACTGGTCACCATATCGGCCAGTGAATCGAGTTGCGTTCCCAGGTCACTGGATACTTTTAGCAATCGGGCAGCAAGACCATCAAAGAAGTCAAAGAAAATGCCCAGTCCCACAAAAAAGCCAGCAGTAAGCAAATCTTGATTAAAAGCGTAGAGCGCTGCAACGCAACCCATCAAAAGATTGAGCAGCGTGATGAGATTAGGGATCCATTTCTTCATCCTACAAATATGCAGAAAAATACTACGCTCGCCCGCGCCACCGTACAATATGTCGCCATTTACGCTGTTATTATCTCGTAAACCATGATCTTTGCATCTGCATTGCGTAGCGTATTGAAAAAATATTTGTCGTTTCTTTTTATTGTTGTGGGTCTCGCGATTGCGCCTGTCCGCCAGAGCTTGCACAATAGCTGTTATGATTCCGCTTTCGCGAAAGCGTACCTACTTTTAGTCCTGTTTATCGGAATAAGCCTAGGAGGAAAAGCGCAAACCTCAAGAGCCTACTCAAACGAATTCCTAAACATAGGAGTCGACGCTGCGGCGCTGGGTATGAGCAATGCGGTAGTTGCGAGCAGTGGCAATGCAAACAGCACCTACTGGAATCCCGCTGGACTCATGCAACTGGAACAACAGGAAGTCTCGCTCATGCACGCCAGTTATTTTGCCAATATCGCTCAATATAATTACGGCAGCTACGCAAAACCCATCGATGACGATAGTGCTTTTGGGATTTCAGTGATCCGGTTTTCAGTAGATGATATTCTCAATACTACCCAACTAATAGACGATCAGGGTAACATCAACTACGATCGCATCTCTACGTTCTCAAATGCAGATTGGGCCTTTGCCTTTTCATATGCCCGTCGCGCAAAACTGGACGGTTTCTCTTATGGAGGGAATGTCAAGGTGATCCGGAGGGTGATAGGAGATTTTGCTTCATCATGGGGATTTGGTTTTGATGCGGGATTGCAGTTCCGTAGAGGTGGTTACGAGATCGGTTTTATGGCGCGTGATATTACGACCACCTATAATTCATGGACGATCGATGATGACGAGTATGCAACTATAAGCGGCGCGGTAGAAGGTCAAAATCAAGAACTACCAGAAACGACAGAAATCACTCTGCCCAAGCTGCAAGCAGGGATTGCGCGCACGTTTACCATACGTTACGATCATGTCCTCACGGCAGAAGTCGACCTCAACATGCGTTTTATACAGACTAACGATGTGATCTCGAGCAGCTCTTTTAGTGCGACGCCGGCGGTGGGATTGCAATATGGATTTCTAGATCTGGTATTTGTGAGAGCTGGTGTGGGGAATTTCCAAAACATCGATCAGCTAGATGGTAGCGAGAGCCTCACCATGCAGCCCAATATAGGGGTAGGCTTCAAATACAAGGGCATTGCCGTGGATTATGCACTTACGGACATAGGCGACAGCAGCGAGGCGCTGTATTCAAATGTGTTTTCGCTGAATGTAGATCTTTCTGTCTTTTCAAGATAAACCAAATGCTGAAATTAGGGCAAACGTTCTGATACCCTTAATTTAGCCCTTCAAAGAATTCGTTTGAAAAATCTCCTCCTTTCTGTCGCGAGCGGTTTGCTTTTATGGCTGGCGTGGCCCACTTATGGCTTTGCAGGTTTACTATTTGTTGCGTTTGTCCCACTTCTTCTCGTGGAAAGAAATATAAGACTAGGCGATTCAAAGAAACCTGGCAGAAAAGTATGGCTGCTCGCCTATCTCAGTTTTGTTATTTGGAATTTTGCGACCACTTCATGGTTGTATTTTTCAACGCCATTTGGGATGTTTTTTGCCGTTTTAGTAAACGCATTGCTCATGTCGCTGGTGTTTCTGTTTTATCATCTTGTCGCAAGAAGAACTACTCAAGGCGCGGCACTTTCCTTTCTTGCCAGTCTGTGGATTTTATTTGAGTACCTACACTTGCACTGGGATTTTTCTTGGCCTTGGCTCAATTTAGGCAATGGATTCAGTGAATACGTAGACTGGATCCAGTGGTATGAGTTTACAGGAACATTTGGTGGCTCTTTGTGGGTTTGGCTGGTGAATATTGCTGTTTTTTTATGGTGGTTACGCTTTCGCGAAAGCGGGAAAGAGAATTTTACTAAGAAAAACATCGGGCTTATACTAGCAATTGGGATCGTTCTGATCCCTATAGTTACTTCCTTTATAATAAAACCTAAAGAAAATAACCTTTCCTCAAAATCAGTAGCTAATGTATTGATCATACAGCCTAATGTTGATCCATACTCAGAGAAGTTTGAAACTGAAAACGCAGCGATAACGGATTCTCTGATCACGCTCATCAAATCCGGACTGCAACCCGATACGGACGCGATTATCGCTCCAGAAACTGTTCTAGCAGAAGATCTTAGAATTTCTCAAGTGGAACGCGATAATGCCGTCATCAAGCTAAAAACCTTGGTCAATGACCACGGCAAAGCTGGATTTATAGGTGGAGTTTCTTTGTTTGATATTTTTTACGATTCCGCTAGGAAAACCTCTCAAAGCAATACTGCTCCTGACGGCACAACATTTTATGATGTGTACAACAGCGCAATGCTGGTCACACAAAATCAGCCGGTTGAACTCTATCACAAATCGAAACTTGTGGTAGGCGTAGAGAACTTTCCCTATAAATCCATTCTTGAACCCATATTGGGTGACGTGATGCTGGATATGGGCGGTACGGTAGCTACTAAAACTACGCAGAAGGAGCGTTCTATTTTTAAAATTCAAGATTCCATCGCCGCAGCTCCCATTATTTGCTATGAAAGTGTTTATGGGGAATATGTCACCGATTATGTGAACAATGGCGCAAACATGCTCGCCATCATTACAAACGACGGCTGGTGGGGAAATACTCAAGGGCACAAACAACATTTGAGTCTGGCACGACTCCGGGCTGTAGAAAATAGACGCTATGTTGCTAGAAGTGCCAATACCGGAATCAGCGCGATCATTGACCATCGTGGCGAGATCAAGCAACAGTTAGGCTACGAGAAAAAAGGAACACTCAACGGCTCGGTATTATTAAACGACGAAACAACTTTTTACACTAAGCACGGCGATTATATCGTGCGTATTGCTGGGTTTATAGCCATCTTCACCTTTCTATTTAGCGTGTTCAAACGCGGCACTATGAAGCGGAAGTGAACTGAGCGCTGGGCGCTATGTGCTATGGGCGATATGCATAACAACATCTAACTCCCTTACGGATAGGAAATAATAATTTGATCTTTTGGAATTTAGTCCCGATGGCTATCGAGATTGGAACTTGAGATTTAAAATCTAACTCTCAACTACTGTCCTTTGAAAAAGACAATAGTGCTCAGCGTTTTAACAATGATCCTGAGATCTAGGGAGACACTTCGCTTTTTGATATAATAAAGGTCATAACGCAGTTTTTCACGGTGATCGTCGTCTGTTTCACCGTACTTACCTCTTACTTGAGCCCAGCCTGTAAGTCCAGGTTTTACCATGGTTCTGGTCTCGTAATAAGGGATTTTTTCAGCGAGTTGTTGCGTGAACATGGGACGCTCAGGACGAGGTCCTATGATACTCATTTCTCCTTTAAGAATGTTGATGAATTGAGGGAACTCATCGAGCCGTGATTTTCTTAGAAACTTACCGAAAGCTGTAATCCGAGCATCATTTTTTTGGGCAAACTGTGCACCTTGTGCCTCAGCATTAGTGACCATGCTGCGATACTTAATAATTTTGAAAGGCTTTCTGTTCTTACCGAGACGTTCTTGAAAATAAAATAATGGCCCTCTATTACCTATTAAATTACCTATCAATATCAAGGGTAGGAATACAAGACCGATTGTGAGTCCTATGAGTGACGCGATAATATCAAAGACACGATGATAGAGTCGATATAGTTGATTTTGATTACTACGTGAGAAAGGAAAGTGACGGTAGAAATCGCGACCAATGACCTCTAAGGGTACACTATCAGTCATATCCTCATAAACCATGATATAGTCACGAACGTGGTAACCCTTTTCCATGCAGCTGAGGAGCCAGTCGTACAGATCTTTATTGAAGTCGTCAGTATCAGCTCCTACGATGATTTCTTTTATCCCATTGCGAACAAGGATTCTTTGAGCCATTTTAGGATGTAACTCTCTTAGCCCTTTTTCATTTGGAATCCGAACTTTAAGATCTGTATTAATAAAACCTATAACATTAAAGTGTGGATCAACCTGCTTCAAGCTAGCAGTCATACGTTCTGCCTCTACTCTGTTACCGACTAAAAGAATATTCTTATTAAACCTAGAACTTGCAAATAGCTTAATGTAAAGCGCTCTCCAGATAATTAATGCAATGGCTATCGTAATGGTAAAGTATAATATTTGTAGCCTATTCTGTGGTAATTGAGGTGTAAAGAAAGGTGTAAGAAGATACACCAGAGAGGTCATGGCCGTTGTTGAAAAAATAGATCGTAAGGTAGCATTAATCCTACTCGCTCTATTCAAGTTATATAACTCAAAGATGGTAGCGAACAATAGAAGGTAAAATGCCAAGATCAATGACCACAGCCAGTGTTGCTCGTTGATAAGAAAATAATCAAAATTAAAAAGAAGACCCGTGCAATGAAGACCTGCAAGTACGACAAACACATCTATAATGCGCAAGAATATCTTACGTTCTGAGATCTCAAAATGTATAGAGGTGGCCAAGTGTGTTCAATTGAATCGCAAATATACTCTAACTGTAGACTTGAGCACAAAATGTAGAAATTAACATTCAGATCAAATCCTTACTTAAAGGTTTTTCTTGATCTTGAGTAATTCTGCCTTTACAAATTCTAGCTTTTCAATGATATCAAAGGTATCCAGCTCATTCTTGTGCGATTTCATGTATTCTTTAGCCCCTTCCAGGGTGAAGCCCTTCTCTTTGGTAAGATGATAGATTGTCTGGATATTTTTGATATCTTCTTTTCTAAACTTCCTGTTTCCCCTAGTGTTTTTCTTGGGTTGAAGAACATCAAATTCCTTTTCCCAAAAGCGTATCAATGATGCATTTACTTTGAACGCCTTAGTGACTTCCCCCATGGAATAATACAGTTTTTCTGGTAGGTCTACATGCATTAGTCTAGGGAGATATTTTCTTGTTGGGATTTTTTGAGTAACTCATTAAATTCTTCGGGCGATAAATTACCGTAATAGAAATTTATAGGATTAATACGCTCACCATCTTTGAAAACTTCATAATGTAGATGAGGTGCTTGTGATCTTCCCGTACTTCCCACGTATCCAATGATATCGCCACGTTTTACTCGCTGACCTTTCCTTACATTGTAGGGCTTTCTACGTCTCAAATGGGCATACAACGATACATAACCAAATCCATGATCGATACGTATGTGATTTCCATAACCAGAGCTATTGGCATCTGCTCGTGTCACAACGCCATCTCCAGTTGCAAATACTGGAGTACCACGCGGAGCCGTGAAGTCCATTCCGTAGTGGAATTTTCTGGTTTTATTAAAAGGATCCGTTCGGTAACCATAGCCACTTGCCATCCTTGTCAAATCCTGATTTCTAACAGGTTGAATAGCTGGTATACTCGCGAGTAATTCTTCTTTGGTTTCAGCTAAAGCGGCAATCTCATCCAGCGATTTAGATTGAATCGCGACTCGTTTCTTTAGTTTATCCAGAGATTTACGTAATGTAATGACCTTCTTAGAACTATCGTATCCTTCAAACTCTCGGTATCTGTTCACCCCTCCAAAACCAGCATTACGCTGCTCATCGCTTATGGGGTTGGCATCAAAGTAGATGCGATAGATCGTATTGTCGCGCTGCTCCACGTCTACAATGACGGCAGCGAGTTGATCGATTTCTTTTTGAGCGTTTTCCAACTGATTTTCTAGATACGCATTCTGATTGACCGCACGTTTGTACTGTGGGGAATCATAAAACTGATCGGCAAAAAAATAACAGGCTATTCCCACCGCGGCAGAGGAGACCATGAATAACAGCGTCTTAAAGAAATAATACCGCTTGCGCCGCTCTACCCTTCGGTAGGAAAGCGTTTCAGAATCGTAGTAATACTTAACCTTAGACATACGTTATAAAGTACTATTTTTGCCCGTTTTACGGGAGTTGTAAACGGTGTAATGGAGATTTTTATTATCTCGCTTTCGCGAAAGCGGAACCACCACATCAACTCCAGACAAAAAGCAAAAGTAAGAAAATAGGAAAAACCCTCTTTTTATGAAGTCCCAGCAGATACGCCAGCAATTTCTTGATTTTTTTGAAAGCAAAAAACATGAGATCGTACCCAGCGCACCACTTGTCCTGAAAAACGACCCTACCCTCATGTTTGTCAATGCCGGGATGAATCCGTTTAAGGAATATTTTCTAGGCAACAGCACTCCCAAAAATGCGAGAATTGCAGATAGTCAGAAATGTCTGCGCGTAAGCGGTAAGCACAACGACCTTGAGGAAGTGGGCGTAGATACCTATCACCACACGCTTTTTGAGATGCTTGGGAATTGGAGTTTTGGCGATTATTTCAAAAAGGAAGCGATCGCTTGGGCCTGGGAATTACTCACAGAAGTCTATAAAATTGATAAGGATATCATCTACGTGACCATCTTTGAAGGAGACGAGCAGGATGGTCTAGATCGGGATACAGAGGCTTATGACTTTTGGAAGCAACATATTGCAGAAGATCGGATTCTCAACGGATCAAAAAAAGATAATTTCTGGGAAATGGGAGCGCAAGGCCCGTGTGGACCGTGTTCTGAAATTCACGTAGACATAAGGAGTGCTAAAGAAAAAGCACTGACTCCCGGAGCCAGTCTCGTAAATCAAGACCATCCACAGGTAGTTGAGATCTGGAATCTGGTTTTTATGCAGTTCAACCGTATGGCAGACGGCAGCTTGAAAAACCTCCCGCAACAACATGTGGATACGGGAATGGGATTTGAGCGTCTTGCCATGGTTTTACAAGGCGTGACCTCAAACTATGATACTGATGTTTTTAAACCGCTCATCAGAGAAATCGAAACCATCACTCAGACCAAATACGGAAAGACAACAGAAACTGATGTGGCGATACGCGTAATCGCAGATCACGTGCGAGCGGTGTCCTTCAGTATTGCAGATGGCCAGTTACCGTCAAATAACGGTGCCGGCTATGTCATCCGAATGATTTTGAGGAGAGCTGTTCGTTATGGTTTCACGTATCTTGATAAAAAAGAACCATTTATCTATCAATTAGTTGAAACGCTTGCGTCTCAAATGGGAACAGCATTTCCAGAATTGAAAAGCCAGAAAAACTTGATTACAAACGTTATCAAAGAAGAGGAAAGCTCTTTTCTCAAAACGCTGGAAAATGGATTGACGCTTCTAGACAGAATGATCGACCAGCTGAAGAGTAAAAAGAAAGACATCCTAGATGGTGCAAAAGCCTTTGAACTCAATGATACGTATGGTTTTCCAAAGGAGTTGACTCGACTCATCTTGAGTGAGCAAGGTTTCAAAATGGATGAAGAGGGCTTCAACAAAGCTCTTAAAAAACAACAGGACACTTCTCGCAGGGCCAGCTCTCAGGAAACTAGCGACTGGACCATTGTTCAAGAAGATGAAACACAAGAATTCATAGGCTATGATCAGCTAGAAGCAGAAGTGAAGATTACCAAGTATCGTAAAGTTCAAACTCAAAAGGACGGAGATCAATATCAGCTGGTTTTCAATATGACGCCGTTTTATGGAGAAAGTGGTGGTCAGACAGGCGATAAAGGCTATTTAGAAAGTCCCGATGGTGATACGGTATATATCGTTGACACGAAAAAGGAAAATGGTGAGAACCTCCACATTACTAAAAACCTTCCCAAGCAGATAGAAGGTTTCCATAAGCTGATTGTGGATAAAGGCTATCGCGCCAAAACCTCGGCAAATCACACTGCCACTCACCTGCTCCACCAAGGTTTACGAGCGGTATTGGGAACTCACGTTGAACAAAAAGGTTCCATGGTACGCAGCGGTTATTTGAGATTTGATTTCTCTCATTTCTCAAAAGTGTCAGATTCAGAGCTCAAGGAAGTGGAAAATTTTGTTAATGCACGTATTCAGGAACAGATTCCGCTTGAGGAAAATAGAAGCAATACGTATGAAAATGCGGTGAAGGATGGTGCCATAGCGCTTTTTGGTGAAAAGTATGGGGATGTGGTGCGTACGATCAAATTTGGTCGAAGTCATGAATTGTGCGGTGGTACGCATGTAGCAAACACCAGCGACATTTGGCATTTTAAAATCACAAATGAAACCGCAGTAGCATCTGGAATACGCAGGATAGAAGCTATAACCAGCGATGCGGTAAAAGATTTCTTCACAGAACAATCAAAACGCCTGGAGGATATCAAAAAACTGCTTAATGCTCCCAACAAATCTTCAGAAGAATCCATCCAACAAATGATGGAAGAAAACAGTGCGCTTAAAAAAGAGATTGAATCCTTAAAAAGAGAGAAAGCCAAGAGCTTCAAATCTGAATTGGTCAACTCAGCTCAGAATATTAATGGCATCAATTTCATCGCTCAAAAAATTGATCTTGATCCTAAAAGCATCAAGGATCTCGCATTTGAAATAGATCGTGAAATGGAAAACCTATTCATGATTCTAGGTGCAGAAAATGATGGAAAAGCGACACTAAGCGTCATTCTAAGCAAGAATCTTGTCAAAGAAAAAGATCTCAATGCCGGTCAAATAGTAAGAGAGCTGGGCAAGTTCATTCAAGGTGGTGGCGGTGGCGCTCCGCATTTTGCTACTGCTGGAGGTAAAAATCCGTCTGGAATTACTGCGGCTCTTGATGCGGCTCGTGGTTATATCGTTTAAGATTTTATGGAACTCAAAGAACTGCATTATCAAGGATTTAGCAGTAGATGGAAATCGTTCTTAATTGATAATATCATTGTGGGGCTATTCCTCACCGCGGTGTCTTTTATCAATCTATCGTTTCATCGCGACTTCTCTGTTTATCTCATTTCAAATATTATCGCTCTATCTTACAAACCATTAATGGAGACTTTCTTTGGAGCTACGCTCGGTAAGATGTTGATCAATTTAAAGGTGGTTGATTATGATGGTAATTCTATAAATGCGGCTCAAGCATGGCTGAGGCACATCTTTAGAATTTCGCAATTTTTACTGAGCGTATTTTTTTACTACGCAGCTTTTCATGATCCGATACTTCTTGACACTGAAGGATATGCTGATTTTCAGACTGAATTTCTTGACGCCTATGCTGGTGTGGGATATATATCTAACGCCTTATTTTTCATCCTATTGGCCGAAGTTCTTTTTATGAATATGGATCCCATGCACCGCAGTCTTCATGATCGTATTGCTAAAACGGTTGTGGTGAAAGCTGAGTAATAAATTCATAAGATAATAGGGTGTTCCGATTACTTCCGGATCAACCGTAAAACCCTCTGGTCGCCAAGCCGACTTCGTCGACCTTATAAGCGACCGGTCTCCCTTCAACGAAGGGAGAGGCTTCGAACCTCGAATTGAAAAACTAACCCGCGAAGGCAAGCTTTTCCCTTTAGACCTCACATCCGACGAGCGGAGCGAGAGGAATGTGCCAAAAGATGTTTGGCAGCTTGCTGAAAAGCAAAAAAGGTTTGAACGCTCGTGATGCTGGAAATACAATAACTTGTAACAAATCAGTAATTCTTTGTACTCATAAAGTATGAATAGGGACCAATTTGTAAGGCAACGACTCGTGGACATGGCAGCACGCAAGAAAAATATCTTTGCGGACAAGCGCCATGGACTGTTGTTTAAAAACAAATTTGTTATTTCCAAAAAACGTAAAAAGCACAGTCCAGAAGAAGTTGAAGCATTTCGTAAATCGTTCCGTAAAGAAGTCTCTGCTGAAAAAAGGCGTACGCTTCTGACTTGGATTCTGACTATTTTGCTTACCATTTTTTTCTTTTACGTTTTAATTGTTTTCTTGAGTGCATAATTCAATCTAGTTTTTTAATCTAATTCCAACACAGCTCTTATTGCATGTGTTCTATATTTGAGTTGATTACTGCAATATGAAACTCTCTACCATAGTACCCATCCAGCCGCTTGTGCCACAAATAGATTATGAGTCTAAAATTTTGTGTTTAGGAAGCTGTTTTGCTGAAAACATTGGTAAGAAATTGCAGTACTACGGTTTTGACACACTGATTAATCCGTTTGGGATCATTTTCAATCCAGCGAGTCTGGCAACTTTGTTAGAACGAAGTGTCAATGATGAGAAGTTTACTGAGGAAGACGTTGAAAGCACCTTCAGCTATTTTGCGCATAGTGATCTCAATGGTTCCAATGAAGAAGAAACCGTCAGTAATCTGAATAAGGCATTACCGTTGATGCGTGAAAGGATCAAAAACTCAAGTCATATTTTCATCACACTGGGCACTGCTTGGGTTTACAGACATTTAGATCGGGATATGTTTGTGGCCAATTGCCACAAACAGCCCCAGTCAGCCTTCAGCAAACAGTTGCTCACGGCAAATCAGATCAATTTGCATCTTGAATCTATTGTAGAACAGGTTGAGAAACTCAATCCAGACTGCACGATTTGTATCACACTTTCACCAGTGCGACACCTCAAAGATGGACATGTTGAGAATATGCGTAGCAAATCACGCTTGCATGATGCCATTCAGCATCAAGTTGATCAAGGTCTGCAATATTTTCCTGCCTATGAGATTGTTATGGACGAGCTGCGGGACTACCGTTTCTACAAACCAGATATGATCCATTTAAATGAAACGGGCACGGATTATGTGTGGTTATGCTTTCGCGAAAGCGGAATCAACAAAAACAACTACGACACGATGAACGTCGTAGAAAAATATCAAAGACTTGCGGCCCACCGGCCTAAAAATCCTGATCTGCACAGAGAAAACGTAGAAGTCGCGAGAAGAGATTTGCTGGAGAAATACCCAAACCTGTCCTTATTATGAGTAGAAAGCTGAAGTTTATACTGTTTGTCGTATTAGTCGCAGTAGCATTTTATGGTGTCTCCAGCTGGTTAAAAAGTCGACAGGATGAGGGTCGCCTGATAGAACAAACGAGTCTGTTACAAAAGCAAATCGAGCACACAAGCAAACTTGTTGTGACCGAGATTCAGTACGCTAAAGTTTTTTCTTATGAAAATACCAGACAGTTTGGGTGGGATTACTGGGATGTCTTTGGCGTGCCAAAAAGAGCACTCATCATATCAGAGGCAAAAGCGCAGATTTCTTACGACCTCAGGCAACTCAAATACGAATTGGATCCCGAGAACAAAACGATCCACCTTACGCAATTACCACCACCTGAAATAAGTATCAATCCAGATATCAGATTCTACGATGTGAAGGATTATCCGCTTAATAAATTCAGCGCTCAGGATTACAATAAGGTAAAAAAGGGAATAACAGAAAAAATCAGAATGGAAGTACTCGCTGATCCAGAAATGAATAATGCCCAGAACCGACTATTGTCTGAACTGAGCAATATTTATGTCCTATCAAAATCTATGGGCTGGAGGCTCGTTTATAATGGTGAGAACATCAACAGCACAAAAGAATTAAAATCGTTCTTGGATTAATTTACTCCTCGTTGATTTTATAAGCTTCGGCCTCTTTATCAAACTCGGCCTGAAGCAAACGGTAGTATCGATTGTAGATGTCACGCTTGATGTTGCAAGCTTTGCCATTTACTTTTAATCGCTCACGGAACTCCTCTGCCGTGATCTTCTTATCCATGTAATCTTGAGTGAGCTGTGGGCGCTCTTCCTTACAAGATTTATAATCGTTATAAGCAGCTACATACTTCTCATATGTATCACTAGATGCCACTTTATCCAAGACTACATCTTCTTTCTTCTCAGCCTCCTGCTGATTGCATGAGAAGAGACTCAAACAAAATACTGAAATCAAAAATATGCGCATAACCGTTATCATTTTAAGATCAAAAATAAAAAGAAGATGGAAAATTTGACCTTCTGAGCGCTAAAAGATAATTAGGACTGCCCCTTCAGAAATCGGTTTTTGAGTTAGCTCTCCCGAACTACCTTGAGACTATCTCGCTTTTCCATCAAGAGATCACGGCGCTTTTGAGCTTCGAGCTTATGCTCTTGGATTCGGTCGTTGATAAAGCCGGTTCTTTTATCCCGTTTGCTCTTGAATTTTCTCAACATTTTACGCCTGAAATCATAATCGGCCTTCTTAAGCTTAAAGAAACGCTTTATTCCTACTATATCGATGATGCGTTCATGATATTCTGAGAATTCAGCAGCAGCTTCTCGTCGTTCCAGCGCTTTATATTTCTCTAGGTATGACTTAGCCTGCGCATTAGTCATGGAACTATAATTACGATCTATTTCTCTCATGAGGTCACGTTTCTCATGATCAATCTGCCGGTCTTCTTCTCGCATCTTGTTATAAACCGGCCAGAATTCCTGTGCTTCACTCTCTGTGAGTTCCAGCTCCGCAGTAATGTGAGCTACATGTAAAGTTTTTATCTTTTCATGAATTTCTTTCACATCACGCTCCACTTGTTTAATAAGCTTAGGATTTTGAGAGAACATGAATGAAACTGAGCTTAAAAAGCAAAAGAATATGACTGATTTAAAAAAATATGTTTTCATTCTGAAAGTATTTGATTCATGTCCATTTCACTAACTAGATAATCCATCAAGGCCGCATCATCTATATCCAAACTTGCGTCTATATCGTCCAGAACGATCGCATCATCATATAAAATATCGACAGTTTCTGGATCTAGATAATCATCAAGGTTGTAGACATAAGTTGAAAGTGCATCGGAATCTAGGCTAGCATCTTGTGGAGAGCCTTCTCCCCCATTTATTGTAATTAGGGCCACTATGGCGGCTGCAGTACCTATAATAGGTAAGGCGTATTCATATAATAAATTTCCAATCGACTTCTTCCCGACTTTCTCAGATTGTTCTGAAGATCTACTATGATCGATCGTAATCAGTTGAACGACTTTAGCGTCTTTTTCTGCTGGAAGTTTGTCCTGATCCAAACCGCTCGACTGAACATTTTGCATCACTCGATCGTTCAGCTTCTCAAAATAACCATCAGGCACTTGAAATCCAGCAGAGTCTATCTGATCAGCCGCCTTCCATGATTTTTTAATCATGCGATCTGCAAGGCGATCAAAATAACCCTCTGGCGTTTCAAAACCTATCTTATTATGCTTATCTCTGGTTGACATACTATTATGACTGTAGTTTGTTCAAAAGGTTTAATCGCTGGTTATAAATTCTTTGACTTTGTTTGCTGCGTGGTGATAGCTACTTTTTACTGCACCCTCAGTGAGATTTAGAATCTCCGCAATTTCTTGAAACTTAAGATCGTCAAAATATCTCATGTTAAAAACCTCACGCTGTCGATCTGGAAGCTGAGCGAGTGCTTTCTGAAGTTCAATTTGAATTTTATCTCCAGTGAAATAGACGTCTGCCTCTAGATTCTCCGTGAGTCGCTGCAACATCTCGCCGTCAGAAAGTTGTAGCTGTCGCGACTTCTTCTTGAGATGCGTCATGCTTTCATTATAGCAGATACGGTAAAGCCAGGTGCTTAACTTACTGTCACCCTTAAAGTTTTTGAAGCCCTTGAAAACTTTGATGAATACTTGTTGCAGGACATCATCTGCATCTTCGTGGGTTATTACAATCTTCCTGATTTGCCAGTACATCTGCTCGCTGTATTTTTTTACCAGCAAGGAAAATCCCGACTCAAATTGATCAGGATCACGCAATTTATCAAGAAGATCTTGCTCTGCGATGGACGACATACATTAACTAAGACTGATAAACGGAAAGATAGTTTAATTGAGAGGAAGATTTTCTACGGATCTTAATACGTAAAATCAAAAACCTCTTCCCTGAAATCAGAAAAGAGGTAATGGAAATAATTAATAACTTGTGAGAGTGATCAAGAAATCTTGTCAAAACCACAATAGGGCCTTAAAACTTCAGGGATTTCAATACCGTCCTCACGCTGATAATTCTCTAAAATTCCAGCGAGGATACGTGGCAAAGCTAAGGCACTACCGTTAAGCGTATGCGCGAGTTCCGTGCCCTTTTTTCCATTTCTGAATCTTAGTTTAAGTCTGTTAGCCTGAAAGGTTTTAAAATTGGACACGCTACTCACTTCTAGCCATTTTTGTTGTGCCGTGCTGTAGATTTCAAAATCATAAGTTAATGTAGATGTAAATCCTAAATCACCGCCGCATAATCTCAAGATTCTATAGGGCAGCTTTAATTCATCTAGAATCCCTTTCACATGCACCACCATGGCATCTAGCGCTCCATCACTTTTATCGGGATGCTCGATGCGCAAAATTTCTACTTTATCAAACTGGTGCAATCTATTCAAGCCTCGCACATCGCTCCCATAACTTCCAGCCTCACGTCTGAAACAAGGTGTGTAACCCGTCATTGCAATAGGTAGATCTGCCTCTTCTAACAAGTCTCCTCTGTATAAATTTGTTATAGGCACCTCAGCCGTTGGGATTAAATAGAGATCTTCATTCCCTACATGATACATTTGCCCTTCTTTATCTGGAAGCTGACCCGTACCATAACCACTTGCTTCATTCACTAAATGAGGCACCTGCATTTCTTGGTAACCTGCTTCGGTGTTTTTATCTAGAAAATAATTGATCAACGCACGTTGCAATCGCGCTCCCTTATTTTTGTAGACGGGAAAGCCAGCTCCGGTTATCTTGTTCCCCAATTCAAAATCGATGATGTCGTATTTTTTGACCAGCTCCCAATGAGGTTGTGCGCCCGCATGGAGCTCAGGCACCTCGCCGTGTTCAGAAACCACCTCATTATCCTCATCGCTATTCCCAGCAGGGACTGATTCTTGAGGAATATTGGGAATGTTATAAAGAACCACCTGTAATTCTTCTACTGCTTTGTTGAGTTCCTCGCTCAAAACCTTTGAACGCTCCTTCAACTCGCCGGTTTGGGCCTTCAGCTCGTTAGCTTCTTGAGGTTTCCCAGATTTGAACAACTCGCCTATCTGCTTTGAAATCTTGTTGCTTTGGGCAAGGGTTTCATCAAGTTCTGCCTGCAAACCACGACGTTTCTCATCAATGGTTATGGCACTTTCCAGCATTAATTTGGCGTCTATGTTTCTTTTTTGTAACGCTTTCGCGAAAGCGTCTTTATGCTCACGTATCTCGGCAATTTGTAACATGGAGTCTGTTCTAGAATAAGTGGGTAAAATTAGGAATATCAGCAACGATATGCCAATGCTGCCATGGCAAATTGAAAGAATGCTTTAGAGATAGTGAGAAATTACAAATTAGAGATTGGTGAGATACTGCGAGGGCTGCGGTTCTCGAAGCCCGAACTCGGAAAATAACAGATCAGAAATAAGAGATCAGAAATAAGAAGTTCAACGCGAGGTCTGAGGCTCTCGAAGTCCGAATGCTAATAAGGAAAATTAGATAAAAGATAATTTATAAGGTACGAGGTTCTCGAAGCTCTTGTAAAATCTTTCATTGCATGGATAGCACCGACTCTTCCTCAACATAGAGTGGAGAGGGAAGAATCCAGTCGTGGTGCTTGAAATGATCCCATTCTTCGGCAGCAAGGTCTACCTCGGGATCGATAAATGGACTGTAGCGTCTTCCATTAATAGAGACTCGGCTTTTCACGTAGACCTCAATATCCTGACCTTTTGCAGCGTAGATTTCTTCAAGCTTTTGAGCAAATTGCCAGATAAAATCAGGCTTGCTCTGAGCCGATCGGCTTTGTTTCTCGGTAAGATAATCGCTTAACTTAATTCTCGTACGTTCTTGGGTGGCCTTATCCACCACATAATAAGTTGTTCTGCCACTACGACTGCGCAACATCATGCGCCAACTCAAGCGGTGACCTTCTTCTGTCCATAGCACATCATCTTCTATGATCCAGTGTCTCAAGGGTAATAACAGCATGACGAGCAAAAATCCAGTGGAGCAGAAAATAATAATGTTCTTGCTTTTGGGGACAATAATCTCGCGGGCCTTGTAATAGGTCTTCTTCCAGATCAATCTTTTGTGAATGGTTTCTGTCGTGAAGAAAAACAATAAAAATGACAATGCGAGGTATGGAAATATACCGATCTGAAAAACCACACTGTTAAACAAGTGAAAGAATAAAGAGGCCACCACCGCTATCCATCGGGTGCGTTTCCATAATAGAAAGGGAATAATCAATAAGTCAAAAAATAACCCAAAATACAATATGGAAATGTGCGCCCATTCATTTTGCAGAATATCAAAATTCTTTCCTCTGGTGGACATCAAGTATTTAGGAAACGAGCCGTCCAGCCAGTCAGGATAAAACTTAGCAACGCTGGCATAAGAATAAATAATGAATAGAAAACCTATGATAAAAAAGTAGATCCAGCGCGACATAAATTCTTTGCGTATCTCTGGATTGCGCCACGCATCTATCGACGCCGACCGGTGCGCTGGCAGATACACCATCAAGAAGTTGAGCAGCATGATCAGGTAGCAGTGGTTGTTGTAGCTGGATTTTTGCAGTAGATAGACATAAGCCCAAGCTATGGAATAAAAAATGATCGCTGTTCTATACTTCCAGCCCACCATGATCATAAGACCAGCTATTCCCATCAAACTGTACAAAGTGTACATTCCAAAACCAGGCAAAGGCTGCAGAAAGTCAAATCCTATAAACGTGAAAGTGAATTGTGGCTCGATAAAAAGTCGATCTACAGCACCTAGCGCAATGGACCCAAAAGCCTCTGCTGCGAGCAGCAAACCATAGATTATCCTGAACAATACCAGTGCAGAATTATCTACCTGAGTAAACAGCAATCTATCCCATTTGCTGGATGTAGTCGCGTGTGTCATTTTCGTCTTTTAGCATCGCTTTTTTCAAAAGTTCCAGATCTTTGAATCGAGCCTCATTTCTTAATCGGTGATGGAAAAACAGTTCCATTTCTGAATCGTAAAGGTCTTGATCAAAATCCAAGTAATAGGTTTCAATCTTTCTGATCCCCTCGTCAGTAACTGTGGGGTTGACACCTACGTTAGTCATACCGTAGACCTTGCAACCATTTATAATTGAACTGGTGACATAAACGCCGTTTGCTGGAATGATTTTATATTTTTCCTCAATTTTTAAGTTGGCTGTAGGATAATTGATCGTTCTTCCCAGCTGCTTTCCTTTCTCAATGGTTCCACGTATACTGAAGGGTCGGTTCAAGTAGCGGGTGGCAGTTTCTACATCGCCCTCGTTCAAAGCGTTGCGTATTTTGGTGCTGCTTACAGCAACTTCTTCTACTTCTTCCTTAGTAATCTCAACAATCTCAAAATTGAATTCTTGAGCATATTCTCTTAGCTCCTTAATACTGGCAGAGCGATTCCTCCCAAACCTATGATCATATCCTATGACAACAACCTTGGCATTGAATTTCTTTACCAAGATCTCCTCTACATATTCTTGAGCTGTAGTTCTAGAGAATTCCTTGGAAAACGGATGAATTACGATGTTTTCAATACCGTACTCAGCAAGTAATTGTTTACGTTCTTCAATAGTATTGATCAATTTAAGATCATGATCAGGCTGCAACACCATCCTGGGATGCGGAAAAAAAGTAAGCACCAGGCTGGTAAGTCCATCACCTTCTGACCGTGCAAGTACACGGTCCAGAATCTTCTGATGGCCTTGATGTAAACCATCAAAAGTACCTATGGTAACTACAGCTCCTTTGCTGGGTCTGTAATCTTTTATATTATTGAAAGTATTCAATCGATTTGCTTTTCCTGCAACAAAGTAAATGATTATCTATAAGAAATAGCTGGTCTTGTTTAGGGAAATCTTACTTCCCGTTATATTCATTCATGGTATTTGCAAGACCGGCGTGGGTGAAGGTCAAAGCCATTTTTGCAGCAGTATCCAGTCGTTCTGGAAGAGACTTGCGCTCTTCATCGCTCCACTCTCCCAGCACATAATTTACTTGACGACCTTTGCTGAAGTCATCTGAAATCCCAAATCTCAAACGCGGGTATTTTGGTGTATTAAGCGTTATTTGAGTGTCTTTCAAACCATTATGACCACCATCAGTTCCTTTTCCCTTCATGCGCAACGTCCCAAAAGGTAAATTAAGATCATCAGTAATTACCAAGATCTGATCGATGGCAATGCCTTCTTGCTGCATATAGTATTTTATTGCTTTTCCGCTCAGATTCATGTAAGTACTAGGCTTGAGAAGTAATACACTTTTCCCTTTATGCTTAATTGCCACAATATCCCCCAGCTTTTTGGTTTCAAATGCCGCCTCCTTCATTGATGCGATCTCATCTACAATCTTGAAGCCTATATTATGACGAGTTTCGGCATACTTAGGACCTATGTTTCCTAAGCCTACAATTAAAAATTTTTTCATGGTATCATCTTCATCAAGGATTTTTGTGGAGTTCTCACTTTCACTTCGACTACGCTCAGCGACCGCGCGAAAGCGAGAAAATAAATTTTTCAATAAAGACATAATACCCTATTGTATATTTTGATTACTAACAAACTCCCGCTCAAATCCAGAGCTATTTGATAAAAACGGCAAGTTAAGAAGTAAATTTTGAGGATTATTAAGTGATAACCACAGATTCTCAACAAATGAACATTGCATTGAAATTTACCCACTACAACGTTGTAGAAAGTGTCATTTATATAGCATATTTGCATTATCAACAGACACTATGGCTACCAAAAATCAAACACTCGGTGAATTCATCATCGAGAATCAAGCAGAATTTCAATACAGTAGCGGTGAACTCTCTCGCCTGATCAATTCCATTAGACTAGCTGCCAAAATGGTGAACCACGAGGTCAACAAGGCTGGTCTTGTAGATATTACTGGGAGTGCTGGAAATGTAAATACTCAGGGTGAAGACCAGCAAAAACTTGATGTTTTTGCTAATAACACGTTCATCAAAACCTTAACCAATCGGGAGATCGTTTGTGGTATCGCGAGTGAGGAAAATGATGATTATATCATTATCGAGGGTCAGCGATGTGATAATAAAAATAAATATGTGGTCCTTATCGATCCACTTGACGGTAGTTCTAATATCGATGTCAATGTATCTGTAGGTACTATTTTCTCCATTTATAGGCGTGTTACTCCCGTGGGAACGCCCGTTCAGATGGAAGATTTTTTACAACCCGGTAATATGCAAGTGGCAGCCGGCTACATTATTTATGGAACCTCAACCATGCTGGTTTATACCACCGGTCACGGCGTGAATGGCTTTACATTGAATCCAGCGCTGGGAACATATTATCTCTCGCATCCTAACATGACCTTTCCCGAAACGGGACGCATTTATAGTGTGAATGAAGGAAATTACAACCACTTCCCACAAGGTGTGAAGGATTACATCAAATATTGCCAGAAGGAGGAAGAAGATCGACCTTACACCAGTCGTTATATAGGAAGTCTAGTGAGTGACATACATAGAAATATCATCAAAGGTGGTATTTATATGTATCCCAAAAGTTCGGTTGCAAATAATGGTAAACTACGCTTGCTTTATGAATGTAATCCTATGGCATTTATAGCAGAACAAGCTGGTGGTGCTGCCAGTAATGGCTATGAGCGTATCATGAATCTTAAGCCTTCTGAACTGCATGAACGCGTACCCTTCTTTTGTGGCAATAAAGAAATGGTGGAAAAAGTAGAAGAATATATTCAAAAAGCTGACTAACTCTTCAAATTAACCCAAATAAAAAAGCCGTCTCGCGACGGCTTTTTTAATATTCTCAATTCTGATGCTGATTAAATCAACTCATTAGTTTTCTTAACACCTTCAGCACTTTCTTGAAGCGCTGCTTTTTCCTTATCGTTAAGATTGATCTCTACGATTTTCTCGATACCGTCTTTTCCAAGAACGACTGGCACACCTATACACAGGTCGCTCAAACCGTATTCACCGTCAAGTAACGCACTACATGGGAAAATTTTCTTTTGGTCACATGCGATAGCTTGAACAAGTCCAGAAACTGCTGCTCCTGGTGCGTACCATGCGCTAGTACCCAATAATTTGGTAAGTGTTGCTCCACCTACTTTGGTGTCTTGAAGTACTTGCTCTAAACGGTCATCACTCAAGAATTCACTTGCAGGAACGGAATTACGGGTTGCCAATCTTGTAAGTGGCACCATTCCTTTGTCAGAATGTCCACCTATCACCATTCCATCTACGTCTGAGATAGGAGCTTCAAGGGCTTCGGCAAGTCTGTATTTGAAACGGGCACTGTCTAAAGCACCACCCATACCTATGATTCTGTTTTTTGGCAAGCCAGTAACTTGGTGAGCCAGGTAAGTCATCGTATCCATTGGGTTAGATACTACGATTAAAATCACATTAGGCGATTCCTTTACCAGACTCTCCGAAACCGACTTCACGATACCAGCGTTGATTCCGATAAGTTCCTCACGAGTCATTCCTGGCTTACGTGGAATACCTGATGTTATAACAGCGATGTGACTATCAGCAGTTTTTGAATAATCGTTTGTAACTCCAGTGATTTTTGTGTCAAAACCATTGAGAGAAGCAGTTTGCATCAAGTCCATGGCTTTACCCTCGGCAAATCCTTCTTTAATGTCTAATAAAACTACCTCGCTAGCAAAGTCTTTGATCGCGATGTATTCTGCACAGCTGGCACCTACGGCACCTGCACCTACTACTGTAACTTTCATGTATTCTAATTTTTACGTTTGAAATTATTGCTTTCAAAAATAATCCTTAAACGTCTAAACCATAGTAAACCTTTGCTAAAAGTTAAGATGCAATGAGCAAAGTTTGATTCAAAAATCTATTTAATGATTGTGATTCAACTTTTAATGCTCACGCTTTCGCGAAAGCGGGATCAAAACAAGCCCCACCCGCATTTCAAACTAGAATCTAAATGCTAGTCCTGCATTTGCCGTACTGTATTCAGAAAACGTATAACTGGTCACTAAGGAAGCTGGTCCTAAATTAAGCTTAGCACCTACGGTAGTCATAATCATATCCACATCTGCTCGTACGCTTAAAGGATCTTCAAAAGTGGCACTCCCAGGAAAAAGAATTGATTCACTGCTTACCGTGTAGGTGCCTAATAAATCACTTTCTGTACTGCCCGTTACGTAATTCACCCCAGCAAACAGATTAAAAACATTCCATCGCGTACTGGTTATCGCTGCAAATGTGAAACTAGTAGACTGTACTTCTATAGTTTGATTGACTCCATCAACCATCACGCCATCTCTAAAATCGTATTCAGCATCTACCTTGGTCAAACCACCCAACGCTGCCAGCCTTAGTGGGAACGCAGAGTTCCCTGATTCATCTTCAAAGAGCTTTGTGATCTCCCACTGTACGGCACCACCGTAGAGCGATGTTTTTGCTTCGTCAACTTGAATTTTTGGAACAAATCGAGCTTTAATTTCAAGTCCACCACCTAATCCTAGACCGGCTTGTAAAAAAACGGTAGGTATAAAATCTACATTTTCATTCTCAAGACCTTGTCCCAATTCGATAGGAGTGTCTTCAATTAATAATCCAGTTGTCTGATCCACTGCTCTTATTATCAAGAACTCAGACGGATTATTGACTCCCAATGCGGTAGCTATATTTCTTGGGTTCGTGGACCCATCTGCAAATGAAACCTCAATCCGTGCAGGTGGATTTCCTGAACTGTCATATTCATCTTGGATAATCTGCGCATATCGCTGTGGATCTAAAACAAAATTCCGTTGATCATCAGGAGAGAATGTGGCCTGCCCTTTGAGTGATAGCTCAAATTGCCATTTGTTTAAGGATTTTGCGTCATCATACCAACCTGTTGAAAGATTTGTGACAAAGGATTCTCCTGCAGGAGTAGTGTAAGAGTCTGAATACTCTTGGGCAGCTACTAAACCAGCAGCCAAAATCTCAGATATATTGTTCTGTGCATTTAAGGCATAAGACAATGTCAGCACTAAGTATAGAGGAATAAATCTTTTCATTTAAAAGGTTTTAAATAAGAAAGCCGCAACAAAAATTTTGTTGCGGCTTAAATTTACTGATAAATATGATCAAGCATCTATGTTAGCATAGATCGCATTTTTCTCTATGAACTCTCGTCGTGGAGGTACCTCATCTCCCATCAACATACTGAAAATACGATCAGCTTCTGCGAGGTTATCGATTCCTACTTGACGTAACGTTCTGAACTCTGGATTCATGGTGGTATCCCACAATTGATCTGCATTCATCTCTCCGAGACCTTTGTATCGCTGGATGCTTGCTCCACCTCCAAAACCCTCCGCAATCTCATCGCGCTCTTTATCAGACCACGCATAACGCTTTTTAGCTCCTTTCTTAACTAGATACAATGGCGGTGTTGCGATATAAACGTAACCATTTTCTACTAGTTCCTTCATATAACGAAAGAAGAAAGTAAGAATCAAGGTCGCGATATGAGAACCATCGATATCTGCATCACACATGATTACAATTTTGTGGTAGCGCAGTTTTTCAAGGTTCAATGCCTTGGAATCTTCTTCAGTTCCTATGGTAACACCCAGAGCCGTATAAATGTTGCGGATCTCTTCGTTTTCAAAAACCTTGTGTTGCATAGCTTTCTCAACGTTAAGAATCTTACCTCTTAACGGCAGTATCGCTTGAAACTCACGGTCACGGCCTTGTTTTGCCGTTCCACCTGCAGAATCTCCCTCAACTAGAAACACTTCACATCTCGTAGGATCTGTTTCAGAGCAATCACTTAATTTACCGGGTAGTCCTCCACCGCTCATAACGGTCTTACGCTGCACCATTTCTCGTGCCTTGCGAGCTGCGTGACGTGCTTGAGCTGCTAAGATCACTTTTTGCACGATGGTTTTGGCATCGTTAGGATGTTCTTCCAGATAATCTTCAAGCATTTGAGATACCGCTTGACTTACCGCACTGGTCACCTCTCGGTTACCTAATTTGGTTTTAGTCTGCCCTTCAAATTGAGGTTCAGCCACTTTTACCGAAACAATCGCTGTAAGACCTTCTCTAAAGTCGTCACCAGCAATATCAAACTTTAGCTTGTCCAGCATACCAGAATTATCGGCATACTTTTTAAGTGTAGTAGTCAACCCACGACGGAAACCTGCTAGGTGCGTACCTCCCTCGTGCGTATTAATATTATTTACGTAAGAGTGTAGATTTTCTCCAAAACTATCATTGTAGATCATCGCCACTTCCACAGGTATATCATTCTTTTCACCCTCCATGGAGATCACATCTTCAATGATGGGTTGACGCGTGTCATCGAGAAAGCGTATAAATTCTTTCAATCCTTCCTCAGATTGAAAAACGTCATGAATAAAGTTGCCTTCTTCATCTTTTCTGCGCTCGTCAATCAATTCAATCTTAATTCCTTTATTTAGGAAAGCAAGCTCTCTTAATCGATTGGCTAGCGTGTCGTAATTATATTGGGAAACCTGTTGAAATATAGTTGGGTCGGGATGAAATGTGACCACAGTTCCTCTACGATCTGTCTCACCTACTTGTTTTACAGGATACAACGTCTTACCGCGCTCATATTCCTGTTCATAGACCTTACCTTCTCTGAAAACAGTCGCTTTGAGATGGTCTGACAAGGCATTTACACAGCTCACACCTACACCGTGAAGACCACCAGACACTTTATAAGAATCTTTATCAAATTTCCCACCGGCACCTATTTTAGTCATCACAACCTCAAGAGCGCTCACGCCTTCTTTCTTGTGAATATCGACAGGAATTCCTCGACCGTTATCCTCTACAGTAATGCTATCTCCTTCATTGATCATCACTTTGATGTGGTCACAGTGACCTGCAAGAGCCTCATCAATAGAGTTATCTACCACCTCATAAACTAGATGGTGTAAACCACGTACCCCTACATCTCCAATATACATGGACGGACGCATGCGCACATGCTCCATTCCCTCCAGTGCCTGAATCGAATCTGCACCGTAGTTTTTCTTATTTTCTTCGCTCATAAAAACCTATGATATTTTACTCTAAATGCGTATTAAACAAATATACTAAAACCCTCATGTTTATAGGGCGTACAAAGGTTTGGCACGATTTAAGTTATTAACAGATTATTAATACACATATGCTCTAACAGCTCGTTATTTTTAAATAAAATCTGCACTTATGAAATGGATTAATTCTATTGCCCTTGTTATAATTACTTTAACCCAAATCAACGCTCAAGACGCAACTTTATTTGCAAATCTTGACGCCAGCCCACTTGATGTCGTCATGGCACGCGATGATGACAATAACGCCATCGCGAGAGTAATTTACAGCCGCCCTTCAAAAAAGGATCGGGTGATTTTTGGAGAATTGGTCCCCTTTGGAGAAGTATGGCGTACCGGAGCAAATGAAGCTACCGAGATTGCTTTTTATCGAGACGTGATCATCGCCGAGCAAAAAGTTCCGGCGGGTGCCTATAGCATCTATACCATTCCTAAGAAAGATGGCTGGACTTTTATACTCAATTCACAAACCACGCAGTGGGGAACAAAGTACGACGCTTCTAAAAATGTCCTTGAGACTGAGATTGATACGCTTCCCCCTCCCTCCACCATTGAATCATTCTCCATCAGTTTTGCCGAAATGGCTGATGAAATGGTGCTTTTTATGGGTTGGGACGACGTAATCGCCCAAGTGCCTATTGAACTGGCGGACTAGTTATCATAAAAACCTCTGCTCAACACTTACGGAATATTTAAGTATTTATGTGTTTGCAAAGAGACTTGCCATTCAGGATTTTGCATCACAAAATCGGTGATGAGTGGTATTATCTTTTCACGTACAGACCATTCTGGTTGAAGAAATAATTTGCAGTCTGGATTTACTTTTTGGGATTCCGCTTTCGCGAAAGCGAGATCATGACGGTTATATACAATCACTTTAAGCTCGTGTGCCGCCTCATAAGCTTCGGGAAGTGGCATTTTTACTTTTTTGGGACTTAGACAAATCCAGTCCCAAGTTCCCGTAAGTGGATAAGCTCCGCTGGTTTCAATGTGAACCTGCAAGTCTTTTGCCTTGAGCTGACTCGTCAACGGATTCATATCCCAAGTGAGCGGCTCGCCACCTGTAACGACGATGGTTTTGCTGTATTTGGCAGCGTTTTCAACAATTTTACTCGTCTCTGTAGGTGGGTGCTTAGCTGGATCCCAGCTCTCCTTTACATCACACCAGTGGCAACCCACGTCGCAACCTCCCACTCTTATAAAATAGGCCGCTCGCCCGGTATGATAACCTTCTCCTTGTATGGTGTAGAACTCTTCCATGAGCGGTAACATATCCCCACGATCTACGGCTGTTTTGATCTCTTTTTCAAGCATGGTGCAAAGATAAGCTTACCGCAACACACCACATATTTACCTACTTATTATCCGTGTAAAACTCTATTTTTACGCGATAATGTCATTTTATGAGCCAGAAACAAGACTTTTTCAATCACATTACCACCGCCTACCAGCCCAAAGGCGCCAGTATTACCATGGGAGCCGCCATGCTGGATGGAACTGCCGTAACAGATGCTTTGGTCAAAATCCCCCTCAAAACCATGAACCGGCACGGACTTATCGCTGGTGCCACGGGAACGGGAAAAACCAAAACCCTGCAGATCATTGCAGAGCAACTGTCGCAACATGGTGTCCCTTCTCTGCTTATGGATATTAAAGGTGATCTTTCAGGTATCGCGGCGGCGAGCGAGGGGCATGTAAAGATTGATGAACGTCATGCCCAAATAGGCATTCCATTCAAGAAAAGATCATCTCCCGTTGAGCTCATGACTATCTCAAAAGATGCGGGTATTAGAATGCGGGCAACCGTGAGTGAATTCGGCCCTGTTTTATTGTCTCGTATTCTGGATGTGACCGAAACCCAAGCAGGGATCATCGCTGTGGTTTTCAAATATTGCGACGACAATAAATTACCTCTTCTGGACCTAGCCGATCTGAAGAAAATCTTGAGATATGCTACCGAAGAAGGAAAAGAAGAATTTCAGAGCGAATACGGTCGCATTTCCACCGCTTCTACTGGAGCTATTATGCGCAAACTCATCGCACTGGAACAACAGGGAGCCGATAAGTTTTTTGGTGAACGCAGTTTTGATGTGGCAGATTTGCTGCGCAAAGATGGCAATGGCGATGGTTATGTCAACATTTTAAGACTGACCGATATCCAGCACCGTCCCAAGCTGTTTTCTACTTTTATGCTCTCGTTGCTGGCAGAAATCTACAGCACTTTTCCTGAGCAAGGCGACAGTGACAAACCGGAACTCGTCCTTTTTATTGACGAAGCACACTTGATTTTTGACAACGCTAGTAAAGTTTTACTGGAGCAAATAGAAAGCATCGTCAAACTGATACGTTCTAAAGGTGTCGGAATCTATTTTGTCACTCAAAATCCCACCGATATTCCAGATGCGGTTTTGAGTCAACTGGGTCTAAAAATACAGCACGCTTTAAGAGCTTTTACCGCTAAAGATCGTAGAGCGATCAAGCTTACCGCTGAGAATTATCCTATTTCTGAATATTATGATACTGCTGAAGTTCTGACTTCGCTTGGGATAGGAGAAGCTTTTATTAGCGCTCTTGACGAGAAAGGAAGGCCTAGTGCTCTTGCCGCAACACTTTTACGCGCACCTGAAAGTAGAATGGATGTGCTCACTAAGTCAGAGCTCAAAAACATACTTGATCAATCGCAGCTGCTCTATAAATACAATGAAGACATCAATCGTCATAGTGCCGAAGAAATGCTTCAAGAAAAAATCGAGCTAGCTCACGAGGAAGAAATTAAGGCAAAAAGTAAAAAAGAAGCTACTAAGTCTCGAGCCAGAAGCACTAGAACCAGCACGAGACAACATCCATTGATCAAAGTTTTGACCAGTGCGTCATTTATACGTGGCATAATGGGAATTTTAGGGAAGGCATTGAAATAGGTAACGAAAGATTTGTTGAAGACTGACAACCGACTAATTCTAAACTTCGGATTAACAGAACACTATGGAACTTAATCCCGACAAAAACTATAACCAATGTCCTTGCTGCGATTATTTTACGATTGCAGAAATGGCTGGATTTGAAATATGTCCTGTCTGTTTTTGGGAAGATGACGGACAGGATTTAAAAGAGTTGGATAAAAATTCTGGACCTAATCACATTACGCTTAGAGAGGGTCGTACTAACTTCAAAAAGTTTAAAGTTAGCGACCCTCGATATTTAAGAGACGTGATTTCACAATCAGATCGAGAGCAGTATTTATATCTAAGAAGAGAGGTTTAAAAAACAAGATATATAGTCTCATCATTTTTTGATCTCGATTTAACTTGAGTCTGAAACCCCCAAACAATGAGATGCTGTCCTGACAGCTGTACGGGAGTCACTCCGCTTGCATAGTTTGACAGAAAAATGGTCAATTATCAGTCGTCATCCAGTCGGTTGTCGATCTTTGCAAGTTAATAGTCCTAGACACTTTTTCATTCCTTTTACTTTACAATCACTTTTGCAATTGTAGTTTTGTACCATAATTGAAGTCATGAAAAAATTAGCTGTACTATTTATCGCTGTTGTTGCATTTGCAAGTTGTTCAAAAGAAGAGCAGAATCCGTTTGAGTGGAACAAGGATAAAATAGGTTATATCACCAAAGAAACTCAGGTATACCAACTAGATAGTTTATACGCAAACGACAGTATTGTGAATCCTGTTAAAGGAGATGAATTTGGTACTGGTGCGAGTGAAATAGAGATCTTTGAAAAAGGCGGTAAACACTTGTTGACCCTTACGCCTAGCATGGCACTGGACAGTACAGCAACTATTGAGAACATCATCGTAAGAGACGATCGTTACATTACTGCTGAAGGTATTTCCATCAACTCCACTTTTGCTGAGATTTCTAAAGCTTATAAAGTAAGTGGTATCGATAACATGATTGAAGATGCTATTATCTGGGTAGACGGTCAGAATTTTTATTTTGCGATCAGCAAAGAAGATTTGCCCAGCGAGGTCAAATACGACATGACCGAGACTATTGAAAAAACCATGATTCCTGACAATACTCAGCCTGAGCGAGTTTTTGTAGCTTGGTAAGCTTGTCAAATGAAGCAATTTCTTCAAAAATTGATACCCAGGTTATACGGTTCGTATTTTAACCTGACCCATTTATTTTCCAGCTCTAAGGCAGCAGATAAAGCCCTTCAGGTTTTCAGTTATCCTAGAAAAGGACGCTTGAACCCAGATCAGGAGGCTTATTTATCTCAGGCTCGCCAGCAACGCATTGCCTTTGAAGATGGTTTGATCAAGCTTTACCATTGGGAAGGCAATGGCCCATTTATTCTTTTGCTTCACGGCTGGGAATCAAATGCATGGCGATGGAAACACTTGATCGAGCCGCTCAAGAAAAAGAACTTCAACCTTATTGCGATCGACGCACCTGCACACGGAGCCAGTGACGGGAAGTACTTCACAGCAGTTAAGTATAGCAAGGTCATTACCCAGGTCATGGAACTTTATGAGCCTCCCATTGTGATGGCGCACAGTGTAGGCGCTATGGCAACCATTTATCAAGAAGCTACAGCGCAGCATGAGTTCTTAAAGAAGCTAGTACTATTAGGCGGCCCCAACTCTCTTGAGGTAATTATGAGGAGCTATCAAAAAATGACGGGATTCAATCAGCGAGTCTACGGTTCCCTAAATGATTTGCTTAAAGAGACCTACGATTTTAAGATCGAAGAATTCAATTCGGCTGATTTTGCTTCAAAGATTAAAGTCCCTACGCTCTTGGTTCATAATCCAGATGATCAGGTCGTACCTATTGAGGCTTTTTATCAGATCAAGGAAAAAATGCCCCACGCCGAGTCATTTGTTTCTCCTACTGGCGGTCACAGTCTACACACTCCAGAGGTTGTGGATAGGGTGATAGAGTTTTTGGAAAGATCATAAGCCGGAATTTTCTATCAGGTTAGTATTTGTTACGCTTTCGCGAAAGCGTACTATAAATAGCCCACAACGATCAAATCGATTCAATTCATGTTAATTTTCTTACATTCTTAACGCTCAATAATTTTCAAAAGGAGTATTTTGAAAATAAAAATTATGGGCAGACCCAGTATCATGAATGAAGATCAATATGAGGCTTTGCGAGATCAAGGTTATAGTAAGGAAAAGGCGGCTCGCATAGCCAATAGTGATAATTCAGGAAAGAAAGGCGGCAAGGCTTCCAAATATGAAGAACGCACCAAGGAGGAACTTTATGAGCAAGCCAAGGAAATAGGCATCGAGGGCAGATCTAAAATGGATAAAGAGGAACTTATACAAGCCTTGAGGAACAACTGATGAGAAAAACAATTCCATCAAGCATAATCAGGCAGCTTTTTACCCTGCTGATCATTATTTTATTCTTTTTTGTAATTGCCAAAGAGATGGTGCCCTACCTAGGTGGCATCCTTGGAGCGATAACACTTTACGTTTTACTCGCACGATTTCAGAAAAAATTAGAAGAAATGAATTGGCGACCTTCCATTGCGGCGGGTCTACTCATACTAATCTCTTCCATCACAATTTTAGCACCTATAATAGGAATAGGCTTGCTGTTCACTTCTCGAGTTAAATCATTGATGAATAATCGTGATGCTATCGAGAGCCAGATCAAAAGTCAAGTAAATAGTATAGAAGATTATGTTGGATATGACCTTTCTTCACAAATCGATTTCAGTAAAATAGGCGGTGTTGTGTCCAGCTCCTTAAAGGATCTTGTCAGCAGTGGTCTCACCGTATTTATTGCCATAGGCTTGATGCTGTTTATACTCTACTACTTACTAGTCTTTAGAAAAACGTGGCAGAAAGCGGCTCTGGAATATTTGCCGCTAAAGCGAGACAATATAGAAACCTTAGGAACAAAGAGTCTCGAACTGGTTAAGTCAAACGCCATAGGTATTCCATTGGTAGCGGTTCTTCAGGGTGTGATTGCGCTGGCAGGTTACTACATATTTGGGGTGGAGAATCCGTTGTTTTGGTTTGTAATTACCACTATAGGTAGCATGATTCCTTTTGTGGGAACGGCGCTGGGAATAGTTCCCGTGTGTTTGATTTTGTTGTCTCAAGGAGAAACCGGGAACGCAATAGGGATGTTGATTTACGGTACTGCGGTCGTGGGTGCCACTGATAATGTATTTAGGCTGGTGGTACAACGCAAACTTGCCGATATACACCCGCTGATTACGTTGTTTGGAGTTCTAGTGGGGGTGCCGTTGTTTGGGTTCATAGGGCTTGTTTTTGGCCCCCTGTTAGTGAGTTCGTTTTTATTACTTGTCAAAATTTATAAAGCTGAATACGGTGTTCATGAACATGAAAATAATGAACGATTGAAAGCCGAAGTCAAATCAGGTAGCCCATAGTCAATAGACTGAAATCATGAACTATGGACCTGTCCCGAAGGATTTACTCTGACCCGCACTATTGAAGGTCAATTTTACCAATTAAATAACCGTCTTAATTTAAGAAAACAGCAAGACCGAACTAAAGGCTATTTCTTATTTTTATCCTCAAATATTATTGAATGAGCAAGACCTTTAAATTACAAGATAAAATAGACGAAAGCTTCATAGAGCAGCGCAAGCTCTTTATATGGGGAATGGTGGATGATAAAACTGCAAGACATTGTGTGGATCGCCTGCTATACCTCGATTCCTTGAGTAATGAAAAGATCACTTTTGTAATCAACAGTCCTGGAGGTTATGTGACGGCTGGTTTTAGTATCTATGACACCATGCAAGAAATTGCCAGTCCAGTAAGCACCGTGTGTAGCGGTCTTGCAGCTTCTATGGGTTCGCTCCTACTTTCTGGAGGTGAGAAGGGACACAGACATATACAGAAACACGGTCGTGTGATGATTCACCAGCCTAGTGGCGGTGCTCGCGGAGTATCGACTGACATTGAGATATCAGCTCAGGAAATCGTCAAGACCCGTGAAATTCTTGCTAGATTGTACGAAAAGAATTGCGGTCAGCCGTTTGAAAAAGTGATGAAAGACTTCAATCGTGACTACTGGATGGATGCTGAAGAGGCTCTCACCTACGGGATCGTGGATAATGTTATATAATACGCAAATATGAAATTGACGCCCTTCCATCTTGCCATTCCCGTAAAGGAAATCACGACTACTCGCGACTTTTATCGCGACACGCTGGGTTTGAAGGAAGGGCGCAGTTCTGACCACTGGGTGGACTTTGACTTTTTTGGTCACCAGCTGGTCATACATGTTGCAGAAAATACTCCTGAACCAGATTACAATGGCGTGGATGGCAAGTCTGTGCCGGTGCCGCATTTTGGTGTAGTACTGGAGTGGGAAGATTTTCACGCTTTCGCGAAAGCGATACAATCCAAAGGCGTTGAGTTCATCATCGAGCCCTATACCCGTTTTGAAGGTCAGACTGGAGAGCAAGCTACGATGTTTTTCAAAGATCCTAGCGGAAACGCACTCGAGTTTAAATCGTTTCGGGATTTCAAACAAATATTTGCAAAATGAGTTGGAAAGAATTTTTAAATCCCGATGAGGATTATGCGATGGAAGCTACGCAAAACACCACCGTAGAAGACGTGGATCGCGTCATGAAACAAGAATCAAAGCTATCTCGTCTCTTTAGAGGCATAAAGACCTTAAAACGCTACACAAAACTCTATGAGATCATGGTCATGATGGTAAAAGACTATCGAGCTGGCGTATACAGGCAAGTGCCATGGTTTACCATTTCTGCAATTGCAGCTACATTTATTTATGTGGTAAGCCCCTTTGATCTTATTCCAGATTTTATACCAGGTTTAGGCTATTTGGATGATATGACTTTTCTTACCATAGTCACTGGCTGGATCGATACTGATCTACATAAGTACCTGGACTGGAAACTAGGTCATGAGGATCAGGCTCACGATGAGTGACCTTCCAGATACTCTATGATTATTTGTAAATTTAAGCATGAACACAACGATCATGCTTTTTTTATACAGAAGGTTATGGATTTGTACATTGCCCTTTTTACACTACAAGAACTCCTTGACTGGTTTGAAAAATAAGTTTTTACGTTCATATAAAACCTTTATGAACACACTACCGCTCATTTAAAGATCTGTTGAAAATAAAAAGCATGAGATTTAAATTCCAACCTCAACTCTTTTTTCTCCTCACGCTAGGTTTTGTTCTGTTTACCGCTATAGGAACCGTATCGCATGAGTATGGACATATTTTGATAGCAAAGGTATATGGTTACGAGACCCAGCTGCATTATGGAATGGTCAGCTTTAATCCTCCTGGATATAAAGATGATCCTAGCTATATCGCTTTAGACTCACTTTTCAATAAATATCCCGATACACCATATCTGGATTTGCCTGAAAATGTCAGAAAGTTGCATCAAGAGCATCATGACATTTTGTACGAGTGGTATTGGAGTGATAATTCAAACGATGGTTTATACATTACCATGGGTGGACCTGCACAGACCATGCTTACTGGCATATGCGGATTACTCATTTTGTTCTTTAGAAGAAAGCTGCGAGCAATGCAAGGTTTTAAATTAGTGGATTGGCTGGGCGTTTTTCTATCGCTGTTCTGGTTACGTGAAGTTTTTAATTTAGTGATGTCTACTACGAGAGAATTAATTTCACCAAATGGCGAATGGTTCGGTGGAGATGAGGAACTGATCTCTACAGAACTTGGTTTATGGGATGGGACTTTTTCTGTACTATTAGGAATGATCGGTTTAACTTTAAGCCTTTATGTAATTTTTAAGGTTGTACCATCTCCAAAGAGATTCACTTTTATTGTGAGTGGTTTAGTAGGCGGAATAGTAGGATTTGTCCTCTGGATGGATGTATTGGGACCTATTTTATTGCCTTAGGATTACATTTCTTAAAATCGTAACAGTGAGAAAATTTTTTGTTCTATTGATTTGTTTTGTCGGAATGCATTTAGTGAGCGCTCAATCCCATAACAATTATCTTGAGGTTGTAGCAGGTCTCAGTTTCTACAATGAGGATTTAGCTATCATTTCTCAAGATGTAGTGCTGCCAGAAGAATTTCAACCTGAGGATTATTTTAGGTTTCAAATCATTCCTAAGGTCAACTTTCCAATCAACAACTCAAAATTAGTTGTAGGCCCTCACGTAGGTTTTGGATATGAGAGATTTAAAATTGCTGAACAAAATAACGAAGTTGTTCATCGCAACCTGTATAAGGTAGGCGGGCATGCGCAATATGAGAAATTCAACATCTATGGTTTGAGACCCTATATCGAGATAGGAGCAAACTATAATATTTACCAGACCTCAAACAGTGCAATTGCGAGCGATAACCAGACCGTCGACTATTGGAAGTCATACATGGATATTGGCTTGAGGGTTAGAGCAAGTGAATCATTTGCTGTGTCCTTGCTGTTCAAGGATTTTGCAACCTATCATTCAGCTTCTAGAAACTTTGAGCGTGAAGATGACTTCACAATTGGCCCATTTCTCAGTAACTTTATTCAATTTCCGCATTTTTCTGTGCGTTACAAGTTGTAAACTATGCTGTCCAGCTAATTCAACCTGACCCTCGACTACTAAAAATATCGTGAGAGAAAATCCGAATTATTTCCTATACACCCGCTCCCCATTGATAAAAGTCTCATTCACCTCAAGCTGTGGGACTTTTGAGATATCCACTTGCATTAAGTCAATATCCATCACCATAAAATCTGCTGCCTTGCCTACTTCGAGGCTTCCTTTCTCTTTTTCTTCAAAATTGGAGAAAGCCGCCCAGATGGTCATGCCTCGTAGTGCTTCTTCTCTTGTCAATGCTTCGTCTGACAGGTAGCCATTGTCTGGGAAACCGCTGGTATCTTTTCTTGCGACTGCAGCGTAAAAAGTTAAAAAAGGATTCACCTGCTCTACAGGGTAATCGGTTCCCAGAGCTACAATACCCGATTTTTTCAAAAGCGTTTTATAAGCATAAGCACCTTTAAGTCGCTCAGCTCCTACCCGATCTTCTGCCCAATACATGTCGCTGGTCGCATGTGTAGGCTGTACAGACGGAATGATATTATTCTTGTTGAAATAATCGAAGTCATCCATGCTCACGATCTGGGCATGCTCCACTCTCCAGCGGCGATCTTCCATACCCTTTAAAATCTTTTTGTAACTGTCCAAAACCACATAATTAGCACTATCTCCTATCGCGTGGGTATTCATCTGAAAATCGGTAGCTGCGATGCGCTCAGCGGTGGCTTGAAAATCTTCGATAGAACTCAATAGTGCACCGTAGTGATTGTGTTGATCGCTGTAGGGTTCTTTCATTGCCGCACCACGACTTCCCAACGCTCCATCAGCATAAAACTTCACGGATCGCACATTTAAACGATCTGTTTTTACGATTCCGTTTGTCAAATAATAATCTAGATTTTCAGGAGAGTTGCTGATCATCGCATACATCTTGATTTTTAAATCACCAGATTGATGCAAGCTGTCTATGATTTCAATGGTTTCTCGGTACAAACCTGCGTCATCTACCGTAGTGAGTCCATAAGCAAGATTAATTTTCTGAGCCTGTAGCAGTGAATTAATCGTTTCCTCACGGGTTTTTGCTGGGAAGGTTTTTTCTACCAGCTCCATGGGGTTATCTACAAGAATACCTGAAGGCACACCATTTTCAAGAGTGATCTCACCGCCCTCAGCTTTCGTCTCGGCTGTAATCCCTGCTAGGTCTAGAGCTGCCTGATTTACCAGCATGGCATGACCGTCGATGCGAGTGAGCGCAACCGGAGTTTCTGGAAAAAGGCTGTCCAGCTCTTTTTTAGTTGGGAAGATTTTATTTTCCCAATCGTTTTGATCCCAACCACGACCTATGATGAAGGGTTTGTTCTTCTCTTTTTGAAATTTCACCACCTTGTCCAAAACCTCTTCAAAGCTTTTGGTTCCCATCAGGTCTACACGTTGTAATTGCTGTCCTAAACCGTAAAAGTGACAATGAGCATCAATTAGACCCGGATAGATATATTGGTTTTTATAATCCAGCTCCTCTTCTACTTCATATCCCATTTCTGCGATTTCTTCATTGGAACCTATCGCGACGATCTTACCGTCAGTTACTACCATAGATTGCGCTCTGGAAAATGCCTCGTCTACCGTGTAAATCGTGGCGTTTTTTATGAGCAAATCGGCAGTTTTAGGAGTTTCTTCTCGCGCATCCTTACACGCAATTGATAAAATCAGTAATAAGAAAAGAGTAGCATTTTTCATGCAGGTAAAGATATAATGCGATATTCAATTGATGATGGTGTTGAACACCCTCTATTATTTAGATGATTTTCACCTGAAAATAATTTGCGTAATCTGTTGAAACTTGTATTACATTTGGATAAAACAATCAACTATGAAATCTAAAGTTCTAGTCCTATTCCTAGCCTTAGGAGTACTTGCTTCCGCACAAAATCATGATGCGACAGACTCGGTTATCGAGAAGAAAAACGAGATCACCTCAAACCTTCTAGACCTCGTGGTCGCGGGTTCTTTCAACGTGAGCTACGAGCGGCTTTTTCCTAGCAATCAATCTTTACATATTGCTGTAACGGGTTTTGACACCTACGGGTACTATGACGCTGGCTACCTGGATGAGAGCAACGCTGTGAGCCTGCGCGCAGCCTACAATATTTATTTTTCCAGCAAAAAACAGCATTACGGTTTCTACTTCTACCCTGCTTTGAAAATCAGGACCGGTGAGGTCACTGTGGAAGATGAATATTATGGCTTTGATGATCAATATTATGATGAAGGCTATTCCTATGATATCGGCGGATTTCTAGCTGGATTCGGTCTCGGTCACAAATGGCTGTTTGCTGATAAATTTTCCTTGAGCGTAACTGGTGAGCTTTTCCGTGCCTTGGGTGATGAGCCTGAAGATCCTTGGGGAGGACTTGGTGTGGTAGAGCCACGGTTTGGCGTAAACTTCGGTTTCCGTTTTTAGTTTATAAACTTCAAAATAGTAGAAAGGATTTTTGATTTTTACGCTTTCGCGAAAGCGTAATCCCCACAATCACTATTCAACAGAACTACTCCCTTAAAACCTTGAGGTTAAAGGGCTGTTTATTTACCTTTGCCCATTACGAAAAAAGTACCCAAATGTTTGATAATCTTACGGACAAGCTGGACAAGGCGATGCACGTGCTCAAAGGACACGGAAGCATTACAGAAGTCAACGTAGCCGATACCTTAAAAGAAATAAGACGCGCGCTCGTAGATGCCGACGTCAACTATAAAATTGCTAAATCTTTTACTGCCAAGGCGAAAGAAAAAGCGCTGGGTCAAGGAGTACTTACTACCTTAAAACCTGGACAGCTGCTCACCAAAATCGTTAAGGACGAGCTCACCGAACTAATGGGTGGAGATGCTGTGGGACTGAATTTGAGTGGTAATCCTACCGTGATCTTGATGTCTGGTCTTCAAGGTTCTGGTAAGACAACATTTTCTGGGAAACTCGCTAAGTTTCTAAAAACTAAAAAGAGTAAGCAACCCCTTCTCGTAGCCTGTGATATCTACAGACCTGCGGCGATCGACCAGTTGCACGTGGTGGGTGAAAGTGTAGGTGTAGAAGTTTTCTCAAACCGCGATGAAAAAGATCCGGTAAAGATCTCTCAAGCGGCGATAGCCCACGCAAAACAAAACGGATTCAACGCAGTAATCATAGATACGGCCGGTCGACTTGCTGTAGATGAGCAAATGATGACCGAGATTGCTAATGTTCACGCAGCGGTGCAACCACAGGAGACTCTTTTCGTAGTTGATTCCATGACGGGTCAGGACGCTGTGAACACAGCCAAGGCTTTTAACGACCGCCTTGACTTTGACGGAGTAGTCCTTACAAAACTTGATGGTGATACTCGCGGTGGTGCAGCACTATCCATCAAATCTGTGGTGGATAAACCTATCAAATTTATAGGAACGGGTGAGAAAATGGACGCGCTGGACGTTTTCTATCCAGAACGTATGGCTGATCGTATTCTGGGAATGGGTGACGTGGTTTCCCTCGTGGAGCGCGCCCAGGAACAATACGACGAAGAAGAAGCTCGCAAACTGAGCAAGAAGATTGCAAAGAATCAGTTTGGTTTTGATGACTTTCTTTCTCAGATTCAGCAGATCAAGAAAATGGGTAGCATGAAGGACTTGATGGGTATGATCCCTGGTGCTGGTAAAATGCTTAAAAATGTAGATATCGACGATGATGCTTTCAAAGGTATCGAGTCCATTATCCACTCCATGACTCCAAAAGAACGCACCAACCCTGAAGTCATCAACGGCTCTCGTAAAAAACGTATCGCAAAAGGTAGCGGAACCACTGTTACTGAAGTGAATCAGCTACTAAAGCAATTTGACCAGATGAGCAAGATGATGAAGATGATGCAAGGCGGTAAAGGAAAGGCGATGATGCAGGCGATGAGTCGTATGAAATAGTTTGAATAGTTGCAGTAGGCGGTAGCAGTTTGCAGTAGGGGTAAAAAAATATTTCAATAAAACATTTTGAGTTTTAAGACACTTCTTGCATACCAAAAGGCTTTTGGTCTAGCTATGGAAATTTTTGAAGTTTCAAAAAACTTTCCTAGAGAAGAAATCTACTCGCTAACTGACAAAATAAGAAGATCGTCGAGATCTGTATGCGCAAATATTACGGAAGCATACAGGAGACGCCGTTATACAAAGAGCTACATATCTAGCCTCGTAGATTCAGATGCTGAGAATTCTGAAACGCAAACATGGCTTAGTTTTGCTCAAGCTTGTGGATACATTTCAAAAGATTTAGAAAAAGATCTCGAAAATAAAAGTATAGAAATAGGTAAGCTGATTAACTTTATGATTCAAAACCCTGAAAAGTTTGGGGCTAAATAAGTATACTGCCTACTGCAACTGCAAAATGCAAACTCATGATAATTCTCGACGGTAAAATAACCAGTAACGACATCAAGAACGAGATTACGGAGATCGTTCAGGAAATGAAAAATAAAGGTGAGAAAGTACCGCATCTAGCCGCAGTTATAGTGGGAAATGATGGTGCGAGTCTTACTTATGTAGGTTCTAAGGTTCGCGCGTGTGAACAAGTGGGTTTTGAAAGTACTATGGTGCGCATGCCTAACACTACCAGCGAGACCGAATTGCTTCGAGAGATCAAAAAATTGAACGAGAATCCTGATATAGATGGTTTTATCGTTCAACTACCACTACCCAAACAAATCGATACACAAAAAATCCTGATGGCGGTGAATCCGGATAAGGATGTGGATGGCTTCCACCCTACTAATTTTGGTAGGATGGCACTGGACATGAGTACGTTTATTCCTGCAACGCCATTTGGGATTCTGGAACTGCTGGAGCGTTACAATGTTGAAACTAAAGGAAAACACACTGTGGTTATCGGTAGGTCTCATATTGTAGGGCGACCCATGAGTATCTTAATGGGACGTAAAGGCTTTCCCGGGAATTCTACGGTAACCTTAACCCACAGCCATACCAAAAACATCACTCAAATCACCTCACAGGCAGATATCATCATCACCGCGCTGGGAGTCCCTGGTTTCTTGAAAGCTGAAATGGTCAAAGACGATGCGGTCATTATAGATGTGGGTATCACCCGTGTTCCCGATGAGACTAGAGAACGAGGCTATTATATTACGGGTGACGTAGATTTTGAGGCGGTGAAAGAAAAAGCAAGTTTTATCACTCCAGTTCCAGGTGGCGTAGGTCCTATGACGATTGCCATGTTACTAAAGAATACTTTATTGGCGAGAGAACGTCACAGAGAATCAGAATAGTTTAAAGTGTCTCTATTAGAAAATCTTGAAAACAAGGCTCGGCAGAAGGAATCTGAAAACCGAGCCTTTTTTAAGCGCCTCAAAAAAAAGAAGCCTAAAGATCTTGATCTTATAGCACGAGAAGAGCACGATTCGGTTTTTGATGAAATCGACTGTTTAGAATGTGCTAATTGCTGTAAAACTACTGGACCCTTATTTACTGATAACGACATCAATCGCATTGCAAAGCATTTTAAAATGCGACCAGCCGATTTTGTTGATCAATACCTCAAGGTAGATGAAGAAGGTGATTACATTTTGCAGTCCACTCCTTGTCACTTTCTAGGTTCTGATAACTATTGTTCTATTTATGAGGTACGGCCCAAAGCCTGCCGTGAATACCCACATACTGACAGACGTAAATTGTATCAGATAGGGAATCTTTCTGTAAAAAACACCCACATCTGTCCAGCAGCTCTTGAAATCGTCGAGCGTATCAAAGAGAGAATGAAGTAAAATTCTCCTAATCTTACATAATTTTTTTAAGAATTCTTACAATTATTTTGTTACAGAACCTTGATTATAGCTAATCATAGTTAAAACACATCATAATTCTTCAATCACGGTGTATTTTTAATCTCATGAAAAAAATGTTTTTTCTTTTCTTGATTTTGAGCTTAATCTCTTGCGAGAAGCAATTAACTATAGCACAGGCTCAAAAAATCGATAGAGATGAATTCAAAAAAGTTCTCAAAAAGGAAAGTGAAAAAGTCCAGGTAATTAACTTTTGGGCTACATGGTGTGCGCCTTGCGTAGAAGAATTACCAGCTTTTGAAGAAATGAGTAAAAAGTATGATGATGAATTAGATATGACGCTCATTTCATTAGACGACGCAGACTTAATTGATAAAAAGGTGAATCCATTTTTAAGGGAGAATGAGATTACCGCCACGGTTTTACTATTGGACGACCCCTACTCATCTGAGTGGATTCCTATGGTAGATCCGCATTGGGATGGTGCCATTCCCGTTACTTTAATAAAGAATAATAGTAAGAGTAGGTTTTATAACCGCACTTTTACTGAAAATGAATTAGAAAAAGAAATACAATCCTTCTTATGAAGACCCTTAAAATACTTACTGGAGTGGTAATAGTAGCACTTATAATTGTATTTGCTACAGGCTCCATAGAATTTGGCGAAGACCGAGAAAATTTTTATGCTGATGACCCTAAACAGGATAGAGAATATTCTGATGATCAAAGTGAAAAGCAAGCCCCACCGAAAGTTAACGAGGTATTAGAATCCTCAGATCCAGAGGTTGAATCAGACTTTGGCTATTCAATTGGTGACAAAGCTGCAAATTTCAGACTTCAGAACGTTGATGATGAATATGTGTCTTTATCAGACTACCCAGATGCCAAAGGCTTCATCGTAATCTTTACCACTAACCACTGTCCGTATAGCGTTGCTTATGAAGATCGCATCAACAACCTGGACAAAAAATATGCAAGTCAGGGATTTCCCGTAATAGCTATTAACCCTAATAATCCACAGGCTTATCCAGAGGATAGTTTTGAGAACATGAAAATAAGGGCAAAGGAGAAAGGTTTCACATTCCCTTACTTATTTGATAAAGGTCAAGTGGTGTATCCTAAATATGGAGCCACAAAAACACCACACGTTTTTCTACTAGAAAAAAAAGAGGCTGACCATATCGTCAAATACATCGGCGCAATTGATGATAATTATAAAAATTCTGATAAGGTAAAAAACCACTTTGTAGAAGAAGCCGTAGATGCTTTACTTGCTGGTGAAGAAATCAAAACCAAAACCACCGTAGCCATAGGTTGTAGTATCAAGAAATAAATTTTCCCCATCATAACGCATTAATGCTTATAAGCAATCGAGACTTCTTGATTGCTTATTTTTGTTTAAAATTTAAGCATGATCCTAGAGCAGTATTACACTAAATGTCTTGCACAGGGAACCTATTACATAGCCTCAGAAGGTGAGGCAGCTATCATAGACCCATTGCGTGAAGTGCAGCCATACATCGATCGCGCAAATGAAGATGGCGTGAAGTTCAAATATATTTTTCTAACCCATTTCCATGCAGATTTTGTCTCAGGCCACGTTGATCTAGCAGATAAAACTGGCGCTACTATAGTTATCGGACCAGAGGCTGTGACTAGTTACGCTTTCGCGAAAGCGGAACACCTTCAAACTTTCAATCTAGGCAATATCACTTTGCAATTACTACACACTCCAGGTCATACCATGGAATCGTCTTGCTATCTATTAAGAAACGAAGATGGCAAGGAAGAAGCGTTATTTACTGGAGATACTCTTTTTATTGGCGATGTCGGCCGGCCCGACCTCGCTGTAAAATCTGACTTAAGCAAAGAAGATCTAGCAGGGCATTTATATGACTCACTGCGTAATATTGTTATGCCGCTACCCGATGATATCACCATTTACCCAGCGCATGGAGCGGGAAGTGCATGTGGTAAAAATATGAGCAGTGAGACCAGCGACACGTTGGGAAATCAAAAGAAAACTAATTACGCACTGGCGACTGATCTGTCCAAGGAAGATTTCATCAAAGAAGTAACGACCGGCATCGCTCCCCCACCCGCCTATTTTCCTAAAAACGTGTGGATGAACAAGGGAGTAAATTCCAGTATCGATGAGATCATCTCGCGAGGAACCTCCCCAATTAACGCAAAATCATTCAAGGCACTTGCAGATGATGCTGACTTTTTAGTTTTGGACGTACGGTCGCCTCAAGAATATACCGCAGGTAGTATACCTGGCTCTTGGTTTATAGGACTGGATGGCCAGTTTGCTCCTTGGGTAGGTGCACTCATAGAAAATATAGATCAGAAAATCATACTAGTTGTTCCTGACGGTCGTGAAGAAGAGGCTGTTACGCGATTAGCTCGCGTAGGTTATGACAACGCTCAAGGATACTTAAAAGGGGGTATAGAAGCTTGGAAGAATGCAGGTTACGAGCTGGAAACAATTGAAGATATCACCGCTCAAGAATTTGTGGATGGCCTTGAAAACGGAGCCATCAAATATGCCGCAGATGTAAGAAAACCAGGTGAATTTAAAAACGCTCACCTGGAGAATGTACATCACTTCCCGCTGAGCAATATTCATGTGGATATACAGAAGTATGATCCTGAAAAAACATTTAGCATCCATTGCGCTGGAGGCTATCGATCAGTGATTTATGCCAGTATTTTAAAAGCAAATGGAATTAAAAATTTACAAAATGTCCTGGGGGGCTTTGGAGCTATTAAAAAAGCAGAGCTCTCGCAGATTGACATAATAAAAGAATAAACATGAAAGATTTAAATAATTACGAGTTCCAACAAGCCCTTGCAGCAGATGAAAATGCGCAGATCATCGATGTGCGCACAGATGAAGAAGTAGCAGAAGGTATGATCGGAAACGCTCTGCACCTGGACATCCACAAACCGCAAGAATTCATGGACGGAGTTAATAAGCTGGACAAAGAAGGGAATTACTATGTTTATTGTCGTGCAGGGAGTAGAAGCTCTCAGGCATGTCAAATCATGGAGCAAATGGGTTTTAAAAACACTTACAACCTCCAGACAGGATTCAGTCAGTGGGACGGAGAGGTAACCCACAAGGCTTAAAACTATTAATTCAAAAATCAACCATCTACTTTTCACCAAATACCAAAATTATGGATCTCAAAAAGATCAATAAACTCAAGCACACCGATTCAAATAATTTCTTCCTACTCTCAGGGCCCTGTGCCATTGAAGGTGAAGAAATGGCTCTACGCATCGCAGAAAAGGTAGTCGCAATTACGGATGCTTTCAAAATCCCTTACGTATTTAAAGGTAGCTTCAAAAAAGCCAATAGAAGTAGACTCGATAGCTTTACAGGAATAGGTGATGAGAAAGCACTTAAAATATTGAGAAAGGTTTCTGAGACTTTTGATATTCCTACGGTTACTGATATTCACGAGGTGAGTGATGCTGCCATGGCGGCAGAATATGTGGATATTTTGCAGATCCCGGCTTTCCTTGTGCGTCAAACAGATTTAGTCGTGGCAGCCGCTGAAACTGGTAAAACGGTAAATTTGAAAAAGGGACAATTTATGTCGCCTGAATCCATGCAACATGCCGTAACAAAAGTCACTGATGCTGGAAACGACATGGCCATGATCACAGATCGTGGAACTATGTTTGGGTATCAAGATATGATTGTCGATTTCAGAGGTATTCCCACCATGAGAAAATTTGCTCCCACTGTGCTGGATGTTACTCACAGTCTGCAACAGCCTAACCAAAGCAGTGGTGTAACGGGAGGAAGACCTGAGATGATCGAAACCATTGCCCGTGCCGGTATTGTAAACAATGTGGATGGGTTGTTCATAGAAACCCACTTTGATCCTAAAAATGCCAAGAGTGATGGCGCTAACATGCTTGATTTGTCTCTTCTCGAGGGACTTCTTGGTCGATTAACCGCTATAAGAAAAACGGTGACTGGTTTTAAGTAAATATTAACAAATCGCGTTGAGCTTTTGATATCAGTAGTTCTCGCCTATTATTTTGATTAATATTTATTACCATAGCTTTATCTGAAGGTTAAACAAAGTTAACGCAGGTAACATTCTCATTTCTAAACCGTCTTTTAGATAAATAACCTTTCTAAAAAACAAACAGATATGAAAAATGTAGTTTTAGTATTCGCCCTTTTAATTGTCGCTTTCGCGAAAGCGCAATCCGTTCAAGAAGTAGAGGATTTTCACCGTATCATGATCGATACTGATGCTCAAGTGGAAGTCATTTACTCACCGAAAAGCCAGGTAATGATGAATCTTCCGGAAAATCAGCTCACAAATCTTAATGTCGATGTGAAGAACGGCGCACTTATCATCAAACAATTAAATGATAAAAAATTTGAAGACTTGAGAATCCGTATTTATACAAATAGAGTTTCTGCTCTTGCCGTGAAGGGAGATACAGAAGTTTCTTTGAGCCGCTTTAAGTTTCAAAATGATCTAGTAGTACAAACTTCTGACAATAGTTCTGTAGACTTAGGTGAATTGAAAGTTGAAAACCTAAATGTCATGCGTACCAAGAATAGCAGCGTTGTATGTAAAGATGCAAAAAACAGAAAAGAAACTGTTGATGGCGTTGTAATTACAAGTTAATCAAAGTGTAACATAATAATAGACCGCTGGTATTTCACCAGCGGTTTTTTTATGATTGAAATCCTGTTGCTTGTTCCAGATAAAATTCTGTACGATTGTTTGCGATATCTTCAAGATCCGTAAATCTCAACGAGCGTAAACGCTTTCTATTTTCGCCATCCACCAGCTTGCCAAAACTGTCTTCTAAATGAATACCATTCATTAATCCTAGATCGAGATAATCCTTCCTGAAATTAATAAAACAGAACATCTTGCCATCGAGTTTGTAAAATGGAAGACTCCATTTGAATTCTAATTTCATGGAATCAGAACGTTCCATGATCATCAGGTGTAGTTCTCTTGCAACTTGAACAAACGGTTCTGGAAGATCTTCTATGTACTGTAACGCTTCATGCATAAAAAAACCGTGGCTTAAATCAAACCACGGTTTAAAGATAGTATCAAAATAGATTATTTGATGATAAAACGCTTAGTCGTGCTTTGTCCATTTTGCACTATGGTGATTAAGTAAACTCCCGCATCAAATGCATCGTTCCCCAGAACCTCAACAGATCCATTTGTTGTAGATTTTTTCAATTGAGTCACGCGTTGTCCCAGCATGTTTGTGATGGTGAGTTCCACATCTCCGGCCTGTAGGCCTGAGATATTCAACACATCCCCAGTCACGGGATTTGGGTAGAGCTGTACCGCTTTCGCGAAAGCGAGATCTCCACTACTCAAGGTCACCGTTTCAAACTCCAGCTGGAATCGATCGGCTGCAAAGCTACCTGCATCGCTTAAGTCCACATCAAAAGAATAATTCGTTATCTGGCTCTGATCGATCAGCACCCTCGTGTTTAGGTGATTGTCCACAAGATACACCTCGTGATCTGGCAACTGGAAGTTCAGCTCAAAACTATAGCTACCGTTATCCATCTGGCTGATCTGTAGCGGTACGACCTCACCGTCCATGAATGCCTCCCTGCGCTCGTTGCTCAGCAGCGTCCCGTTGCTCAGGATTCCCAGTTGCTCGCTCTCACCGGTGATCTTGAGCGCGTCACCCGTGTCGATGCCGTTGGCGAACCCTGGATTGATAAAACCTCTGACCATATCCGTCGCGATGGCTCCACCCATGGTTTCTGGAGTGAACATTCTGATGGTGTACGATCCCGCAGGCTGACTATAGGTCGCCGTTGCGGTGACGTCAGTACTTTTCATGAACTCCGTATAGGTGAAACTGGGAGCATAACCTGCGGTGCTACCGCTCGCCTCGTCAGTCTGCACGAAGAATGCCTGGCCCGGCTGGATAAATTGACTCACGCCATTCTGCACTCCTCCCGTAACAAGGTCGTAGGCCACATAGTTTTGTGTGGCTGGCTGGTAGAACCAGTAGGTTCCCTGGTTGATGTCTTCACTATTTGTCCCATTGAGTGCCTGTGCAAGATCCACTTGAGCCTGATACGGGTTTGGAGCCAGATAGAAGCTACCGTCGGCGCCGAAGGCTATCTGGCTGGAGAACATATCTCCATCTACCGTATAGTCTCCGGTCACGAGTGAACCGGTGGACCTGAGCACCGTTGAAGTAGCCGGTGCATTCTGGTCGGTCAGGGATACCGTACGATCGCCACGTATCAAGAGCCTGAACCCAAACGAGCTCAGCAAAGGGGTCTGGTTGGGGACAAATGTACCTGAGGGGGTACTTCCCATCGCTATCCAGCCCGTAGTACCACTGGTCCCGGTGGGATCATATAAAAATGCCGAGGGGTTGTTACTGGTACTCTGGTCAAAGCCATCACTGGCGGTCCCACCAGTAATCTGTGTTCCAAAACCTGGTGTATTGCTGCCTCCCTCCTGCCAGTTGTCAAAAATTGTTGAGCTTATATTTAAAACTGGACTATTCACAAACCTAAACGCCCTGTTTGCCGGGTAGAACTGCTCCACGGTCACGTTTCCGTTGATGCTACCGCCATTGAGTACCGGATCAAGTATTGCCGTCCTGATCGTTCCCGAGTAATTGATGCTCTTCATGGTGAGGTTGTCGTTGGTCACAAGGCTTCCGCCTGATACGTTCAACCTTCCCTCCACGTTTACCGTGTTCTGCAGGGAATAGGTCCCATCGATGAAGAGGTCTTCAAAGTCTCCAGTTACTACAGGTGCGGTAGTGTTCGAGTTGGCAACGATCTGGATGTCATCGATCGCAAACTCGTCTCTGTTACCACTTCCGGTAGCATCGTCGCTGTTCCACTTCAGGTAGTACTCCGCACCATCTGCGATGCTGACGCTCACATTGGTCTGGAAGAGGCTTCGTCTCCAGCTCGTGTTGAAGATTCCGTCCGTCGCGGCTGGAGTCTCATAGTCCAGTCCGTTTACTGCCGTGGTGTTGTTGAAGTCGCTACCGGTCTCAAAGGTGATGGAGTTTCCTCGCGCCTCATTGTTTCTTACCAACACCTCGTAGGCGATGTTCAGGTCGGTGATCGTGCTTCCCGTACGGTTCTCAAATTTCAGTATGATCGCTCCCGGAGTGAAGTCGCTACCAACTGGCTGTACGCCAAGTGCTATGTCTGAAGTTCCTCCGTTGGAAACGTCAAAGGCATAGAGCCCACCGGTTGAGACGCCACCTGTAGAGCCGCCTCGGGTGAAGTCTCCAGAGGCATGGCTGCCACCAAAACTGGTATCCCCATCGGATAGACCCTCAATCCTGAGACCGTTGCTGTCCAGCTGTCCAGATGCAGGACTAGGACTCAGGCCGCCGCCCTCAAATTCTCCATTGTTTACTCCAGCTACCGTGTTGTCAAAATCGATCAGGTAGACCGTATCCATTGCAGCTACTTGGAGGCCGTTAACGAAATCATCGTTGAGAATGGTCACCGTGGCTGTATCGGTGATGTTGATGTCAGAACTGGATACGGTAACCGGAACCAGGCTTGACATGCTTACCGTAAGGGTCTCGTTCTGCTCAATGTTGCTATCTGCAATGGGGGTAATGGTAAAGGTCTCGCTCTCTCCTGCAGTGCCGGCAAAGTTCAAGGTTTGATTTACCACGGCAAAATAATCGTTGTTTGCTGTGGTGGTCGTACCGTCAGCAGTATTGACATTCACGTCGAAACCACCATCAACCGCATTGTCGACCGTTACCGTAACGGTAATGGCACCATCATCCTCGTTGCCGCTCACGTCTGCAATGGTCACCGTGGCCGTGTCATTGTCAAATACGGTAATGGTTGCCGTATCCGTAATATTGATGTTTGCAGGGTCGATACCGGAGTTGGTGGGCACCAGGTTGCTCATGGCGACACTTATGGTTTCATCATTCTCGACGATCGCATCGTTTGTTATCGAGACGGTAAGGGTCTCCTCTTCTCCAGCGGTTCCCGCAAAGGTCTCTGAAGCACTGGTTACGGCGGTATAGTCCTGGCCAGCGGTTGCCGTGGCATCTGAGGTGCTTACACCTACACTGAGGCCGCCCTGTACGGCGTTGTTCAATACCAGACGCACCGTAGCCGTCCTTGATCCCTCGTTCACATTGACATCTGCGATGGTTACCGTGGCGGAGTCATTGTTCGTGATCGTACCTGTTCCTGTTGCATCACCTATATTCACGTTTGTCCCAGTAGGATTACTCAATGTGAGATTGAAAGTTTCATCTGCTTCAACTCGTAGATCTCCCAGTGCGCTTACATCAATAGTTTTAGATGTCTCTCCAACTGAAAAGCTCAATGTACCACTGCTAGGCACATAATCAGATCCTGATGTTGCAGTATCATCGCTGGTGGCATAATCTACGGTTGCTCCTCCAGCTGGTGCTGGACTGCTCAGACTAACCGTAAAAGTAATTGGACTTGTTCCTGAATTCCCTTCAGCTATTGAAGAGTCGTTGATTGAAAATTCTTTGGGATCAGTCAATGTCACGCTGGAATCTGCTGCGAGGCAATTATTCCTGTCTCTTACGGTCACTGTGTAGGTGCCGGCAGCCAGTCCGGTAATTGTTTCGGTGGTGGCACCTATGTTCCACAAATAGGTAAAGGGCCCTGTCCCTCCTGTCACAGACGCAGTTACCGTACCATCTATGCCACCTGGTGTCGTAGGATTAGTTCCGCTTGCTGTAGCTGACAAGGCCATAGGTTCGGTCACAGTAATATTATTTGCAGTTGTTTGACAGCCTAGCGCATCAGTTACCGTAACAGAATAAACGCCTGCTGCGAGGCCTGAAGCGGTTGCCGTAGTCTGACTATCATTCCATTCATAAGAATAGGGACTTGTACCTCCGCTGGGTGAAATGGTAATCCTACCGTCATTGCCTCCGTTGCAGGTTACGTTGAACTGGGAAGTAATGGTCGCAGAAAGGGCAGTAGGCTGTGTTATCGTAGCACTTGTTGTATCTGTGCATCCATTGCTGTCTTCAACAGTAACCTCATAGACTCCTGCTGGAAGGTTTGAAATTGTATTTGAGTTAGAAGAGCTACCAGAAACCGAAGTATAACTTGAGCCATTTCTAGTCCATGAATAATTATAGTTTGCCGTGCCGCTGGAAGCCGTTACGGTCAGTGATCCTGTGCTGTCACCATTACAATTTACATTGGTCAGTGAAGTTATGCTGGCAGACAGGTTGCAGGTAGGGGCCGCTAGGGTCACTTTATCAACTCCAATCTGTTCCGCATCAACTCCAGCTCTACTTGAAGTAATTGTGATCGCGGTAATTCCTGTAAAGTTCAATGAGATTAGATGATTCCCGTCAAAGGCTCTAGTTTCTGTCACCGCAGAATTACTGCCACCAGTAGGAGTAAAAGTCCAAGTTCTACTACCTAATGCACCCGAAGCTACATTTATAGAAGCAACATCTACCGATGAACTAAAACTGACTATCGTCTCTCTACTTGCCTGAGAAGCCGAGCTATGGACTGCCAATCCAACTGTCCCAAAACCAGATGGAGCCGATGCTATAAATAAAGTATTAGGGCCACTTGTAGTTATAGCACTTACTGTCATGGTAATGCCGTCTACCGTTTCTTGAACATTTGTGGGCGTATTATCGGTAGTTGTTTCAGGACTCAGGTCAAAGACGGTTTGTGAATTTGCATCTACGCTTACAAAAAGCATGCTTATTACCGAAATAAAAGTAATTAATTGTTTCATAGTAATTTTTTAACACTTTCAAATATTGTTTTGTTTAATCATTGAAGAATATTTCGATGGATAACGATATGTTAAATTAGGACGGTATCCTATACATTCCGCTTTCGCGAAAGCGGGATTAGGTAACTAAAATAAAAGCTTTTATTATAGAGTAATAAATATAAGCAATTAGCCCTATTTGAACTTAAGTAGGGCTTAAACGCATTGTTGAATAAACTTTTAGTTACGTGATGGATAAACTCCTGTTAAAGCAATCAAGAAGTAAATCGCTAGGAAAGGTGAACGGTTCTCATGACTCTGACTGCCACCGCTTGTACCTAACTGCACACTAGAAGGATTGAACCCAGGTAAGGCTTGTCCGGCAACAACATTAGTCGCTGGACCAAAATTCTTTGTTTTTTCAGGGCCTAAACTTCCAGGGTAATTACCAACTGCCGGAACATCGCCTGCAACTGGAACATCGCGTATCCCATCATCTGTGCTTAGCTCTAAGTTAGAACTTTGAGAGCCTGAACCGAAAACTTGATGCGTGTGAATGGGCATTTCCAATTGATTCAACGTAACATATTCAAGACCACCTCTTTCACCCCAAACATAATTTTGAAGTCCAGGGCCATGACCTACACCGATAGGTGAACGCCCTCTTAAATCAGGTAGACCGAAGGTTGTACGACCATCACCTCCAAAGGTGGTGCCCAAAAGCGAAAATAAAGCGCTGTTAGAACTGATGGACATCAACTGACCGCCGCAAATGGCGTAATCCCTGATGGCAAAATTGCCACCGAACATAATAATTTGACCAAGAAAATCATTCATAATAATATTTTTTAGATTTAGTTAATAAGAAAAATTTTAGATGCACATGTAAGGATTTTGCCAGACTGAAGCAGGCTGTTTCAAAATTTCTTGAATGTGCTTGTTATTCATTTTGATTTGCTTAGCTGATTGCACTTTTTCCAGATAAAGGCCACCAGCATCTTTCATTTTACAGGAGAATATGGACTTACCGATTCCAGTTTTCTGGTTTTGACTTTCTATTCCATTTTGCAATAAAATACTTCTTGCCGAATTTCTACCCAGATTATAAAAGTGGTTTTTGTTATATTCCGAGATATCGAGTGAGTCTTCGGTAGTTTCTAATACACTTAAAACCGCAACCTCATCTGTGTCCAGCTCGAGAAGCTTCTCAGAAAAGAAAGAGAGACCTAAAAGCTTGATTTTTTTGTGCAATCCCTTTTTGTAGAAAGCTTTCAAAAACCTAGTTGCTTCACTACCACAAAAAGCAGCAAAAATCCAATCAGGCATGAGTCGTTCAATACGATCAACAACCTCTTCTACATTTGAAGGCTGTCCAGGTGGTGGGATTTGAGACACTAAGACAGGCAGAAAATCCTTTTTCCCATTATCCTTAAGAGCAACATCCACCATTTGCGCATAGGCATATCCCGTGTCATAGAAGGATGCTGCATATGCTCCATTTTTAGAGATACTGTTGTAAGCATAGTTAGTTAGCGCATAAACCTCCTTCCAAATGGAACGGCTTTCAATAGCTACATGGTCAGGTAGCCTTTTTTGATCATATAAATGCTCGCCTAAATTTGCGAAATGATATTGGGTGCCTTTTTTGAACGACGCTGAGGCTTCAGCAACGGTACGCGAATTCACGATTCCCGAGACAATATCCACATCGTTGTACGATGCATGCTTATCATCTGCCTTATTCACCTCCTCAATTGATGCAGGTCCCACAAACTCTTGGTGAAGCGTATAGTCTATTTCATCTTTATGGTGATCCAAAATCTCAATCAAGCCATTTTTGAATAATTTCCCCATGGGATAAATAGAGGAATAAGGCATCATAAGGCCTATGTCTAAACTTTTAGCCATCTGATGTTGCTATGGTTAATTCAGGCAAGCTCACATTTATCATACTGCCATTTGTTGTGCTCACGGTTATGGAGCCAAATTGATCAATTACCAACGTCAATTCTCCACCACCCTCATAGCGGTAATAAGTCTCAATGGTTTGATAACGAAGCAATACCCCCAAGTTTCTTTTGGAAAACTATAACCTGGAAGTTTTTTCTCTCCCATATCAAAAAGTCGAGCCTCTCCCACCCCAGGAATTGTAATTGATAAATTGCCTAGCTTTTCAACTGAACCTGAATCGCCGCTGTTGATACTTCCATTGCCCGACATCGTAATCGTATCAGGAAAGTTGTTTGTTAGGTTTAAAGTGTACATAGTATATAGATTAGTAGTTAGCTTTACTCTTTGGTCGACTTGAGCTTTACTGGTAATTACAGGACTGCCGTACTTTGATTAAAGTTCAATATTTGGAATCTAGAACGTATAAACATTTGATGATGACAAAAAAAGCCCCTCAACATATTGGTTGGATTACGAAGAAGGACTTTGTTGTACATCATTTAATTGCATGGTTAAAACTAGAGTTAATCTCAGCTAGAAGACCAAAAAAAAATACCTGTTTTTTAAAAACAGGTATTTATAACTAGCTAATATCCTACTTCAATTGCCGGTGTCAAAGTAAATTTAGGATCAACGCTTTACACATAGTAATCTATTGGAAATAATAGGATTATGGAGATATAATTATATTGAAAATAAGTGTTGACATAATCTTTTTGACTAAACCTTTACAGCCATTTCAAGATGTATTTCCCTTAACATTAAAACCTTAAAGTTTACGATACAGCTTTGAACTATTCTGCTTTCGCGAAAGCGAGAAATTTACCAACTCACCAAACATCAAAAACATATTTTCTAGGGAGAAAGTTCAAAATTCTACGTTGAGGTTGTTGATATCAACTATTTCATTCTGAACCGCAAAGATCACCAGCCCGGCAATGTTCTTAGTATTGGTTTTAGCAAATATGCTGCGTTTATGTCCCTCTACGGTACTCTTTGTGACATGCAGTTTTTCAGATATCTCTTGTGAGGTTTTTTGCTGGCAGATGAGTTGTAATACGTCAATCTCACGTTCACTCAAGCTTTTCTTTGTATCTAGAATAGGTTCAGGTGATCTACTTGAAATTTGTTTGCGCACGACCTCCATTTGTTCCGGCAAAAAATAGTAATCGTGGTTTTTTACATGCCTTATGATATCTGAAAGGGCTTGTGGGGAAATACCTTTGGGGATGAAGGCCGCCACTCCGTTTTTTAACATGAATCCCGTGAAATTCTTTTTATAATGGGAAGACATCACTATAACCTGTATGTCATCATATTTTTTTCTCAAGTGATTGAGAGTCTCTATGCCACTCATTCCTCCCATATTGATGTCAAGCAAGAGAATTTCAGGCTTTTCTTGTCCTGATTCTAGTTGAGATAGCAGGTGCTCACCACTCTCTGCCGTGAGGACAACATTGAAATCATTCAGCTTTTCAAAATATGATGACAGCAATGAAACTATAAGTGTCTCATCATCTACAATTCCTAGTTTTATGGTCAGATTATTCATAGTTAATTGTTTGGAAAACATAAAAGGATCGATGTTCCATGATTAAGGGTACTATGTATCTTAATCAGGCCGTTCAGAAATTGAGTTCTTGATTCCAGATTTTGAAGACCCAATCCAGTTTTTGATTCATCCATTGCAAAGCCATCACCATCATCCTTTACATAAAGTAGACTGTGTGTAGGATTGCCTCTCCATCGCACATAAAGCTCTGACGCATTTGCATGTTTGTGAACATTCATCGTTACTTCCTCCATGATTCTCATCACTTGAATCTTCTTTTCTGAGGAGTAGTCAATGTTTTTCAACATTCCTATTCTCGTAGTAATCGCTAGGGAAGATCGATAAGGCTCTATTACTTCTTCAATCACGTCTTCCATGGAAGAATGTTCTATCAATGGTGGGCTCAAATCGTGAGAGATGCGTCTAGCTGTCATTATGCACCTGTCAAGACCCTCTACTATACCTACGGCGGTGTCTGCGTATTGAATCTCAGCTTGTAACTTAAGGCCATTCAGCTTGCTGATGAGACCATCATGTATGTCAGCGGCCAGTCGCCCTCGCTCCTTTTCTTGGGCAGTGATGGATGCTTGTATGAGTTGTTGCTGATTAGCCAATTTTAATTGATTTTCTTTAGTCTTTGCAGCTACCGCATTGCGTATGATCAGACGGGTTAAGACTATTATAAAGACCAGCAACATCGTCAAAAATCCTAGTCCCAATAGGATCCATAACAATATTATATCCGGGTCTTTCCATTGCTCCATAGGTAAAATGTAAGGTAAGCGTAGAAGATAAAATTAAGTAAAATCCTAGCGTCCCATATATACATTATTGCCGTAACACTAGAATTGATCAAAAAGTTGAAAGGTATCAAAAGCATAAATTCTAGAGAATAATAAGATAAGAGTATGAAGTGCAAGGTTTCACCCTTAAGAGTAGATCCAGCCTTAAGTTCACTGAAGATATATTTGAGAACTAACAAGACTATAATCAGGGAACTTACATTTCTGGCATATGTTTGATAATTGATAGTATCGGACTGATCAAGAGTAAGCCCTTCATATACGAGATAAGTCAGCCCCAGCACAGTGAGTATTTGCAGCCATCTAGATTTTTTCAATTTGCTCCAGTACAGATAAGAGAATATCAATATCTCAAAAAAGCTCAGAAACGAAAATAAAATCAGATTGTTAATCTGCAGCTGACCCACTACCCTAGAGGCAATATCTATCAAAAGGCATAGACCCAAATATAGAACAATAGTATATCCAGCCCTATTTCTGAAATTTGATATACCCATGAACACACCTATTACGAGTGTAATAGGTATGATATAAACAGCTAGGTATTCCAGTATCAAGAAAGAATATTAAATGTTATCCAGTGCTCCAAATTTATCTCTACTCAAACCTCCTATAGGTTTATAGGGAGGTATAGGACGCGTCATATCCCTGACACCCACAAGAACAGAATCAGAGGTATTGTATATGATTAAATCAATTTCTTGGGAGTTATTAGCGTCTTTAAGTCCTAAATAGCAGTCATAAACATCTCCTGGCTCAAAATCAGTCGCATCTACCACAAAAGCTTGAACCACATCTAGATTATTATCAAACAAGTTATCAATCCACTTGTTACGCTTAGCATCATTCATGTAGTCATCGACTCTTTGCGATGCGGTCGCATAATCTATAAAATGAGGATTACTGCCTACTTCATTTGCTGGTTTAGGTAATTGCTGTTTAGCTTGACCAGCACTTGCAATTGCTACTGCTTGAGTATTCTCCTTAGTATCCTGTTCGGCTAGGATCACCTGAAAACTCAAGTCTTGACTATCTGAATCGTAGCTCAAATACACATGAACCTGAGCAACAGATTCATCGCCAAAGGAAAACTGAAAATGATTGCCTGCATTTTGCAAAATGTTTTTGAGTGAGGTCTTAGACCCACGCTCATTGTTCCATTGTGAGATTGTTTGAAAATTAACGGTAGTTTGGTTTGAGTTAGCCATGAGAAAAAATTAAAATTACGCGATTTGAAAAAAAATGAAAAACCCCAAGATGTATCTCAGCAACTTGAGGTTTTCAAACCTGATCAAAAGTAGCAATTGTGGTGGTTCAATCCCCCAGAAACACCTCTCCACAAATGGTACAGCACATCAAATAAATGCTGTAGCCTCTTTCACAAGTCCAGTACAAAGATGAATGACACGATACAGAAGAGTCTTACAAAAAATACCTGTTTTTCAAAAACTATTATTTATACCTGGTATTTACACGCAAGGGAACTTGATTTGTTGTGATGGGTTTGCAGAGCTCGCTTTCGCGAAAGCGAAATAATCAAAATAATCCTTGTCAAAATAAAGCGAATACATTTACTTTGTATTTCAAAGTACTTTAATATGGATAATCAAAAGTATCTTCAAGACATTCAAGAAATAAGAGATCTGATGAGCAAGTCTACCCGATTCATCTCTCTATCTGGCATGAGTGGCGTACTGGCAGGGACATATGCTCTGCTGGGCGGAATCGCCGGCTATTTTATATTACAAAATGCCTCTTATGATAGAAGCTACGGTACATTTGAACGATTATTGAGAACTCCTTTTGAACAAAACACGTCCCTTCAGATTTTACTCGTTGCTGGGGCAGTTTTAGGATTGTCTATTGTAACTGCGTTTATATTGACTCGATCAAAGGCAGCACGTCTTAAACAACGTATTTGGAACGCTCAATCCATTCGTTTAATTAAGAATTTTATTATCCATTTGTCCATAGGCGGGTTGTTTACTCTTACTCTTTTTCAATATGAGCTTATAGGTCTTGTAGCTCCAGCCATGCTGGTTTTTTATGGCCTAGCTTGTATTCAGGCGGCGCCGTACACGCTGGGAACGGTAAAATATTTAGGAATTTCATGCGCCATCCTTGGCCTGATCAACACACAGTTCATAGGCTACGGTCTGTATTTTTGGACAGCAGGTTTTGGTTTATGTCACATTATCTATGGCGCAGTTATGCATTATAAGTATGATAGGAGTTAAAAATTCTTGATTTTTATTGTGCCTATAAAATTTAAAGGTGAATTTTTCAATTTGGAACTTCTTTCCGATGGCTATCGGAATTGGAATTCAAAATCAGTATAATCTTACATGAGCTTAATCAGTAAATTAAATAAAGCTTTTGACCATCGCATAAGATTGGGCATCATGTCCATACTCGTGGTGAACGATCATGCCGATTTTAAATCGCTCAAGGAACTGCTTGATGTGACTGACGGGAACTTAGCCAGTCATTCAAAAGCTTTGGAAAAAGAAAATTTCATTAGAGTGGAAAAAACTTTCATCAACCGGAAACCAAATACTAAGTACATCGCAACAGATGAAGGAAAAAACGCCTTTCAAGAACATATTACTGCCCTTGAAAAAATCATTTCTAAAAATGACTGACATGAGTCAAAAAAATTTATTCATTTACTTTGAAATACAAAGTACTTTAAATTATGTAAGGCATTGTTTGATTCAAATAGGGTTTCACATTGTCAGTACAGTTTATAAACCCTTTCATTTACGCTCTAGCTGGAAGCTTAGATCCAGTGATTTGCTTGATCATTCTACAGACTCATTAGGTTTCCACATAGGTTGTTTCTTATTAAAGCATGATCTAGAATTACAAGACCATGCTGAAACTCATGATGCATTTCACGTTTTAACCGGATACAATACCTCCTCCCTTGAAGAAATAGGTATGCAGTTTTGGCTTCATGGAAATGGCAAGCGCAGTTTTCCACTTTATAGTGCGATGGCTGCAGGATTGCTCCTATATCCAGATAAATTCCGCTACTTGATGGACTGCCAGTATCTGGGTCAGAGAAGCCGGCCTATTCATCACTTGAATTACTTAGAACTCCTTCAAGAGCCTATGGACTCCTTACGTATTCAAAATCAAATATTCACCCATAAACTTTTAAATCTGAATTATGAAAACTAAAATCATCGCAATAATCGGAGGCATTTCATTTGCCACTTTATTTTATGACCAACGTCTGGGTCTTAACTGTCTTCTACTCTCCATCTTCTTTATTCTGATTTTATTCCAAAACGTCAAACGTATTCAAGAGAAGTGGTCCATATTGTGGTCTGGAATAGGTATGCTGTTATCTGCTGCAGCGGTAACTTTACATGGATCCAATATGGCTGTCGCCTTTTATTTCTTCAGTTCATTTTTATTCATAGGATGCGTAGCGCAATCTCAGGTAAGCAGTTATCTCGCTTTTTTTAATGGGGTTTATACCACGGTTTTCGGTTCCTTTCATGGGGTTTTCTATCCAGATGAGAAAACACCACAGGAATCTGGAGAAAATCGAGACTACTCACAACTTGCCAGGATCAGTTTGATTCCTTTAGGGCTATCGGTCATATTCATCTTTGTTTACTATCAGATCAATCCTATTTTTAGTAATTGGGTTGATGCTATTGATCTAGGAGTAATCGACTATCTATGGTTTTTTACGGCTATACTTGGGTCATGGATCACGGCAAATATCTCACGCACGGCAACCATCAAGGAGTGGGTGGAGAAAGATCTCAGCACAGAAAATAGTTTGAAACCATCTACCTCTATTTCAAATAGGCTTAGTAGCATCAAAAACGAGATTCAAACGGGAACGGTTTCTCTAATTGCGCTAAATGTATTACTTGTGGTATTTCTGATATCAGAATTTGTATTTGTTTCAAATATTCAGGAGTATCCAGCCTCAGTACTTTCTGATGCTGTGCACGCAGGTGTTTACGCAAGCATTGCCAGTATCGTTCTTGCCATAGTTTTGATTTTAATTTTCTTCAGAGGTGATTTGAATTTTGTAGAAAAAAATACGACACTTAAAAACCTCAGTTATTTATGGATAGGTCTGAATGTACTACTTACCCTTTCTGTATTGTTCAAGACCTATATTTACATAGACCAGTATGGATTGAGCCTTAAGAGAATAGGAGTCTTAATGTATCTGAGCCTATGCGTTATCGGGTTATTTACTACCTATCTTAAGATCAGTCGTAAACTCAATTTTGTGTATTTGTTGCGGCGCAATGCGACCATTGGTTTCACGAGTCTTCTTTTGTTCTCCTTTATCAATTGGTCTTCTGTAGTTACCAAGTACAATATTGAAAATGAGTTTATAGATTATCATCAGTTTTCTAACCTATTGCCTCAAAATGCTGCAGAGCTCCAGCAATACGATCTTCTACCAGAGGTGAATGAATTTAGAAGGTCTAGATATATTTCTGAATTTGATTTGGCTGAATACCAAGATCGCAATTGGCAAGAGTACAATGGTGTGGCTGCTAGTATTAACGCTCAGAATAATAAAGATGATCAATAGCCTTCCCTCCCATCTTTCTAAAATAACAAGAGTCTGCATTGCAAATCTACTTTTACTGATCTCAGGCTCGGTTATTCTGATCATAGGAATGCGCCTCGCAGCAGATGTTTTTTTCTACATTGCTCTGCTTTTTGGGCTGATCTGCATTGTGGTAAATGTCTTACTAGCTGCAATTGTAATTTTCAGCTGTATCGTTGAACCAGAGAACATTAGCGAGTGGCTTTTGTGTTTCTATCTACTGTCATTTCCCCTTTTCGCTATATATCTTATTTCTTTACTCGATTAAATCATGAAAATATCAAAATCTAATAAGCTGTTAATCTGCCTTATTACTTTATCACTCACGATGTTGTTTTTCAGAATAATGTTAATGGAATCGTTACGGTATTCATTTTTAGTCTGGAATCTTTTTCTAGCTGGCATACCCTTTTATATAGCGTTTTGGATTAACCGTTTCAAATCTCAAAACAACCCTAGATGGTCTACACATATTAAGTCTGCTGTAGTTTATGGAGCAAGTTGTCTATGGCTATTGTTTTTGCCTAACTCCTTTTATATCATCACAGATTTTATTCATTTGCGATACGTGACTGCCTTTCAATTCTATTTTGACGCATTGATATTATCAAGTTTTAGCTTAAGTGCGCTTATCCTAGGCAGCGCGAGCGTTCTTCTTATTTATAAAACCCTGTTCCCAGACAAGACGATAGTCACCCAGTTATTATTTTTCATAAGCTGCTCCATATTAAACGCTATAGGTGTTTATCTGGGTCGAGTGCTCCGCTGGAATTCATGGGATGTAGTTTTTAATCCTCGAGGCTTGCTTTACGACATACTTGATTTGTTTCAATACAACTACATCAACAAACGTATATGGCTTGCGATGCTGGGACTCAGCGGGATCTATCTTGCATCTCTTTACCTCTCTAAAAAATTCTTCCATGTCTAAGAGATTTCCTAGATACTACTATTTAGTAGCCACACTAGTGATATTTGTAACTGAAGTGGTAATCGCGTTATATGTAAATGATGCTGTAATCAGACCCTTTTTAGGCGATGTACTTGCTACGATTTTAGTTTACACATTTATAATGGGAGTGAGTAATGGGAAGCCATTACCAGTTGCATCGCTGGCATTGTTTATAAGCTTCTGTGTAGAAATTGCTCAGTTTTTCGAGTTGGTTTATCGGTTAAACCTAGATCAATATAAATTTGCACTTGTTGTTCTGGGGACAAGTTTCTCTTTATGGGATCTCGTGATGTACTGCCTGGGGTTCTTTTTAATCTGTGTTGTTGAATGGTATTACGCTTTCGCGAAAGCGGAACAATCATCATTACCTCGTCAGTAAATTTGAATAAGTTACTAAATATAGAAATTTGTGCCGTAAGCCAAGAGCCAAGAGCCAAGAGCCAAGAGCCAAGAGCCAAGAGCTAAGAGCTAAGAGCTAAGAAAATAAAACTATGTAGCTCACAATTGAATTCAATTCACAAAATTTCGTGTTTACAAACCTACAAAGTTGTTCCCCTCAAATCCAGCCCGAAGTTCACCGTAGCCGTGGTAGAATGTTTGACTTCGTTATTATTTTCAATCCTATCGATGAGCATTTTTACGGACTGCTGGCCAATCTGGCTGGCGCGCTGGGCTACCGTGGTAAGCTTAGGATAACACAAGTCATAAATATCGTCTGATGCAAAACCGATTACAGAAAGATCTTGAGGAATATTCTTGCCTAATCGCTGAGCAGCACCTACTGCCTTAACACCTGCAATATTGTCTATACAGAGCAAACCATCTATGCTGGGGTCATCTTTAAGCATTTTTGTAAGATATTCTGTAGTTGATCCTTGATCATCTGTAGTGCTATGGATTTTAGGCTGACTTTGATACTCAGTAGACTGTTCAATCGCTTTACGATAGCCCAAAATGCGTAGTTTACCTACACTCAAACCCTCTAATCGGTCAAAAAGCACAATGTTCTCACGCCCTTCACTAATCAGTTTTTTAGTAGCTTGGTAAGCGGCTTTATAATCATCCATAATGACCTTATCACAATCTACATCATTTGCCACACGGTCAAACATAACGATGGGTGTCCCCTGGTCTATAATATTTTTAAAATGGTCGATGCTGTTTTCAGTTTGAGTTTCTCTGGCGCATGATAGTATAAAACCATCAACGCTACCATTTGAGAGTAGATCCAGCGCTTTTTTCTCCCGTTCAAGTGATTCATTTGTTAAACAAGTGATGATCTGATAACCCGATTTTTGAGCCTCCAGTTCAAGGCCATAAAGAATTTTTGAGAAAAATTTGTTTAATATGTCTGGTATCAAAACCCCTATAGTCATCGTTTTGCGATTTTTGAGGCTTAGGGCTAGTGTGTTGGGTCTGTAATTGAGTTCTTTAGCAATATTCTTTACCCGCTTTATGGTTTCCTCACTAATTTCCGGACTGTCTTTCAGCGCTTTAGACACCGTAGAAACTGAAACACCTAGCGTAGTGGCTAAATCTTTAAGCGTTACCATAATGCGACTTCTGTTTTAAGTAAGCTACGAATATAATTGTTGCTGCAATTTTGGGAGCTTATGAGAGATTAAAATAACAAACTTATTACCAGAAAGCCCTGTAGCTTGATTTCAACTGCGGATTCATCAAAAATCACAGGTCTATTTTGAATTTTTCTCGCTGTTATCGCAGTAAATAAAAGACCCCTTAAAATCATTGATGCACATGAACTAACCTCGTATTTTTGCAGCCCTTTACATTGATCACATGAAGTTTAAAGACGAAGTCGCGCGACGTAGAACCTTTGGTATTGTTTCTCACCCAGACGCTGGTAAAACCACACTTACAGAGAAGTTACTTCTTTACGGAGGCGCTATTCAAGAGGCGGGTGCGGTAAAGTCCAACAAGATAAAGAAAGGTGCGGCGAGTGACTTTATGGAGATTGAGCGACAGAGAGGAATTTCTGTAGCTACTTCAGTACTTGCGTTTGAGTATGATGGCACAAAAATCAATATTCTCGATACACCGGGCCACAAGGACTTTGCTGAAGATACTTTTAGGACGCTTACTGCCGTGGACAGCGTGATAGTCGTTGTAGATGTGGCAAAAGGTGTGGAGGAGCAAACAGAAAAGCTGGTTGAAGTGTGTCGTATGCGACAGATTCCCATGATTGTATTCATTAACAAAATGGATCGTGAGGGTAAAGATGCTTTTGATCTGCTGGATGAGATTGAGCAAAAGCTAGGTTTGCACGTTACTCCACTAAGCTTCCCCATAGGAATGGGTTATGATTTGAAAGGAATTTACAACCTTCACCAGAAGAATGTTAATCTTTTCACTGGCGAAACCTCAAAAGATATTCATAACACGGTTAAAATCTCAGATTTAAGCGATCCTAAATTAAATCAGCTTTTAGGCGATACATCGGCAGATCAGTTGAGAGAAGAACTTGAACTGGTGCAGGGAATTTATCCAGACTTTGACAGAGAGGAATATCTAGCTGGGAATCTACAACCGGTATTTTTCGGGAGTGCATTGCACAATTTTGGAGTTAAAGAATTACTCGACGGCTTTATTGAAATAGCTCCACCACCACGTCCCAAAAATGCCGAAGAGCGTGAAGTAAAACCTCTTGAAGACGATTTCAGCGGTTTTGTTTTTAAGATCCATGCAAATATGGATCCTAAACACCGTGATCGATTGGCATTCGTTAAGATCGTGAGCGGGAAATTTGAGCGTAATACGGCCTACAAGCATGTTCGCTTAGGTAAAAACCTGAAGTTCTCCAGCCCCAACGCCTTTTTTGCTGAGAAAAAAGAAATTGTTGATGTTTCCTATCCTGGTGACATCGTGGGACTTCACGATACCGGTAATTTCAAAATAGGCGATACACTTACCTCTGGAGAAGAATTGCATTACAAAGGAATTCCATCCTTCTCTCCAGAGCACTTTAGATACATCAACAATGCTGACCCGATGAAATCCAAGCAGCTCGCCAAGGGTATCGACCAGCTGATGGATGAGGGAGTCGCACAGTTGTTTACGCTGGAACTCAATGGCCGTAAGGTTATAGGAACTGTAGGTGCGCTGCAGTTTGAGGTAATCCAGTACAGACTAGAGCATGAATACTCGGCAAAATGTTCTTACGAAAACTTGAATGTTCACAAAGCCTGCTGGGTGGATACAGCGGACTGGGAAAGTGAAGAATTCAACGATTTCAAACGCGTCAAGGCAAAATTTCTTGCTAAGGACAAAAGAGGCCAACTGGTCTTTTTTGCCGACTCGGCTTTTTCACTCCAAATGACCCAGCAGAAATATCCCGGTATCAAATTTCATTTTGTGAGTGAGTTTGAGCGCTTGTCTGAGAGGAAGGCCTAGGGTAAAACTAGTTACAAATTCTTTTTAGGGTTTTGCCTAAGGTCAAAAACACGCACTATATATATGTCATCTTTACCTATTCGATAGGTGATTTTACAGTAATGGTTGGTCAATTTGCGATATTCAAATTTTGGATGATTAAAAGCAGTATCGACTGAGCCAATCTCGGAACTTTCAGGATTTTCACGCTCTAAAACCTCGGTGCTTTTCCTAATATTAGTGATGATCTCCCTAGTCTTTGAAGAGCTATATAATTCAATATAAAACTCCGTGATACTTTTCAAATCCTTGAGTGACCTAGAAGTCCACTTGACGGGTTTTAATTTTCTGTCCAAGCTTCAATCATTTTCTGAACCTCAGACTGGGAGTGTAAATTACCCTTTGCGATATCCTGTTCTCCCTCAGCTATAGATTGATCCAGCTTTTTTTGTTCAATGTAAACGCTAGCTGTTTCCATCAATACATTCAAAAATTCTTCATCCCCTATTTCTACATAATCACGAAGTTTTTTTCTGATTTTTGAAATTTTCATGGGAGAGTCGTTTATTCAAATTTAATTTAATCTGTTCGAACCGACTTGTAAAATTAACTTCAACTTTTCAATGTAAGATCATGAAAACCAAAAAACCATGGCCCACCAAAGCCGCAATGGACCAGATCTATAAATTAGGTCTATGGGGTAAGAACGGTGACGCATTCTATTCTGGAGAAGGTTCTCACGATCATGAAATAATTGCGCCGTATATCCAAGTGGTTAAAGAATTTTTGAATTCTTTTGAAAACAAATTGTCCGTTTGCGATTTGGGTTGCGGCGATTTCAATGTGGGCAGACATTTTCTTGATCAGGTTTTCAGTTATACAGCGGTTGATATTGTTCAAGATTTGATTAATCATAACAGATCCAACTTTCACCACCCCAAGTTACAATTTAAGTGCCTCGATATCGCAACAGTTCCCCTTCCCCCAGCCGATTGCGTATTCTTACGCCAAGTCCTGCAGCATTTATCGAATGCTGAGATCTCAGCCATTGTAGCTAAACTCAAAACCTACAAGTATCTTATACTGACTGAACATTTACCTAATGGTGAATTCGTCCCGAATCTAGACATCATCTCAGGTCAAGGAACGCGATTGAAGAGGAATAGCGGTGTGGTTCTTACTGAGCCGCCATTCGAATTGGATGTTGTTGAGGAGAAGGAGATACTGGCGGTTGATTTAGGTGGTAAGATGGGGAGGATAGTGACTAAATTGTTTACTTTAAGGTAGGATTATCAAGGTTGCGTGGTCACCGAGTGCAACTCGGCGCCAGCGGCAAATAAATTAGAAAAAATTAAATCATAAAGGAAACACAATAAATCTTCCTGTAACAAGCAAAAGTAACAGCTGGTAGAATTACTTTCTAATGAATCTACTTACATCATCAATAAATTTGCTTATTAACAATCGCAAATTGAATTAAATTTATCAGAAATGTGGTTATTCCTTATACTATAGCAAATATAACTCCAAAGAGTTGGCTGGTATTGAACTAGATTGCCCAAAATATTTACTCTTTTTAGTACCCACTCATTTATACAATCATTTAGATTACTTACTACATAAGATGCTCTCTTTTTAACATCGAACCACCTATCTGGTAGGTGAAACATACTCACTTCCAACACAAAATCGAATTGATTACCTGGATTACTCGTCAAGTTGCAAACAGGTAAGCAATCTACAATTGAGGTATCTTCAACATCTTGTAACAAAAAACAGACGTGATCACCTGACACTCCAGGAAGTTCTGAACGGAATATCGCCCCTTTTTGTAATGATTTCGATGGTCGATTGACTCTTTTTCTCATGACTTAAATTTGAGGAACAAAACTACCTAGAAAACATATTTTTGAAAAATATGTTAAATTTAAATTTATCCAAGTAATATATTTCTTACAAAATGATTCTGTTAAGACAAGGATACATACAATTTACCGACTTTTCGATTCAAAAAAACCTCGGCGAGTTCATCACCCTCGGGTTACTAAAAATCTCATAACGTAAAAACACTTCATAACTACCGCTATTGAACTGCGTATTGCCCAGATCAGTCACTTCACGATCATACGCAAAACCTACCAGAAAGTTATTGTTGATTTGAAACGCAGCCAATCCACTCACCGCAGCATCCCACCGGTAGGCAACGCCCAGCGTAAAGCGCTCATAGAATCGCACGTTTGACGTGAGGTCTATTTGTAGCGGAGCTTCCTCAACGTATTTTAAGATCGTTGCCGGCATCAATTCGATCGCATTATTGATGTCAAAAACATAGCCACCGGTTGCATAAAAGTGAATGGATTCTCGAGCAATAAAGCGGTCGTTTAGATCTGAGTCTTCGTCGAAATGTTCATTTTGAAACATATTTGGTGTGCTCAGGCCGGCATACCATCGATCACTCTGATAAAAAAGCCCTACTCCTACTATGGGAGCGAATTCATTATCGACATTTTGCAACAATTCCGGATCAGTCCGGTCAAAAATATTGGCTCGATTGAAGTCTACATCTAATAATTGAAATCCAGCTTTTAGTCCGAAGTAAAGCTTGTTTCCATTCTCAAAATCCAAAGCATAACTTCCATCTACTCCCACAAAAGTTTCTCTGGCGGGTCCTATCTGATCTTGAAATAAGCTCAGCCCCAGTCCTACTCCACTTTCTCCCACCGGTGAGTGCGCTGTGAGAACCTGAGTGACCGGCGCACCGTCCAGCCCTACCCATTGCGCTCGGTACATTCCCGTGATTGTTGCCGCTTCCCTTGATCCCGCGTAGGCTGGATTGATCAGGGTCGGATTGTACCTATAATGTGTGTATTGAAGATCTTGCTGTGCTAGTAACGCTTTCGCGAAAGCGAGATAAACCAATACACACCACACCTTTTTCATATTGGGAAAATAGGGAATATTACATTTAAATTAGTTGTTAGGTCGAGCGCAGCCGAGAACGATTTGAATTTTCCTCCCTAACAATAATGAGCATCGAGTGCCTCAGCCCTCAAACTTTTTCGCGTTATAAGACCTGGAGATGCGTTCATCTAAACAAAACTTACTATCTATCTGTCATGCTGGACAAGTGGAACGCGATTCAGCATCTACTTGATTGGGACGTAGGGAGATAAATGTATCGAGACTTATAGTTAGAGATTCTGAATCCCTCCCATCGTCGGGTTCAGAGTGACAGATAGCACTAAACAAAAAACCCGACTCTCACGAGCCGGGTTTTGTTTTATGCTTGACCCGTAGGGCCAAAATTTAAAGGAATGGGCGGTTGATCATAATCCTTGATCTCACCATGAGCATTCTCAAACTTCCTCACGTTATCGCTCAATGCTTTAGCAAGTCGCTTAGCGTGTTGCGGAGTCAGAATTATTCTGGACTTCACCTTTGACTTGGGATTTCCAGGCATGATGTTCACAAAATCAACAACAAATTCCGAAACTGAATGGTTGATAATAGCTAGGTTGCTGTATTGTCCCTCTGCCGTTTTTTCATCAACCTCTATGTTGATCTTGTTTTGATCTGGATTATTGTTTGCCATTACTAGTTATAATTTACTTGTGGTTCATCTTTAGCCTGCATCAAACGCTCAAACTCTTCTTTTGAACCTACGATGATGTTATTATAGCTGCGCATACCAGTACCTGCAGGGATTCTGTGACCTACGATCACATTTTCCTTAAGACCTTCTAGCGTATCTACTTTACCACTTACAGCTGCCTCATTAAGAACCTTAGTTGTTTCCTGGAACGATGCTGCACTAATAAATGATTTAGTCTGTAGCGATGCACGAGTGATACCTTGAAGAACTGGCTCTGCCGTTGCTGGCATCACATCTCTTGCTTCTACAAGAGTTTTGTCTTCTCTTCTCAAGATGGAGTTCTCATCTCTCAACTCACGTGGAGAAACAATCTGTCCTTCTTTCAAGTTATCAGAATCACCTGCGTTTTCTACTACTTTCATTCCGTATAGGCGATCGTTTTCAAGGATGAAATCTTCTTTGTGAACCATCTGGTTTTCTAAGAATACTCCATCTCCTGGATCAACGATACGTACTTTACGCATCATCTGTCTCACAACTACCTCAAAGTGCTTGTCGTTGATCTTCACACCTTGTAGACGATAAACTTCCTGTACCTCATTTACTAAGTACTGTTGTACAGCACTCGGCCCTTTGATAGCAAGAATATCTTTCGGAGTAATGGAACCATCAGATAGTGGCATACCTGCTCTTACATAATCATTTTCTTGTACAAGAATTTGATTAGAGAGTTTCACTAGGTATTTCTTAGTCTCATCAGTTTTAGAGGTGATGATGATCTCACGATTACCTCGCTTGATCTTACCGAAGGAAACTACACCATCTATTTCAGTCACAACAGCTGGATTTGATGGGTTACGTGCCTCAAAGAGCTCTGTCACACGTGGAAGACCTCCTGTAATATCACCCGCCTTGGCAGACTTACGTGGAATCTTCACAAGCACCTTACCTACTTTAATCTTATCATCATCATTAACCATAAGGTGTGCACCTACTGGTAAGTTGTAAGAAATCAATGTTTCTCCTTTGCTATCAACAATGTGAAGCGTAGGTATCAATTTCTTATCACGAGAATCAGAAATTACTTTCTCTTCATATCCAGTTTGTTCATCAGTCTCTACTTGGAATGTAGTACCCTGAATGATATTCTCAAACTTGATCTTACCTGCAAATTCAGATATGATTACACCGTTAAATGGATCCCATTTAGCAATTAGGTCACCCTTAGCAATCTTAGCACCAGGCTTAGCGTAAAGCTCAGAACCATAAGGAATGTTGTTACTGTTCAACAAGATTCCCGTTTTTGGGTGCATCAATTTAGATTCAGCCGTACGTGAGATTACTACCTCTACTTGCTGACCTTCACTGTTCTCACCAGTTACGGTTTTAAGATCCTCGATTTCAAGAATACCTTCATTCTTAGCAACGATGGTATTTTCTTCTGAAACGTTACCAGCAACACCTCCTACGTGGAATGTTCTCAATGTAAGCTGTGTACCAGGCTCACCGATGGACTGTGCAGCGATTACACCTACAGCCTCACCTCTCATTACCGGTCTGTTAGTCGCTAGGTTGCGACCATAACATTTTTCACAAATTCCTTTAGGAGCCTCACAAGTTAATGGAGAACGTACTTCAACAGTTTCAAGATCAGAAGCATCAATAGCATCAGCAATCTTATCAGTGATCAACTCACCTGCAGCAACAATTACATCTTGAGTTGCTGGATCTATAACATCATGAAGAGCTGTACGACCTAGGACGCGAGATCCTAGTTTTTCCATTACCTCTTCATTCTTCTTCAATGCAGAAACTTCAATACCTCTTAAAGTTTCACAATCTTTCACACTCACGATTACATCTTGTGCCACATCATGTAAACGACGTGTCAAGTAACCTGCATCTGCCGTTTTAAGAGCGGTATCTGCAAGACCTTTACGAGCACCGTGTGTCGAGATAAAGTATTCAAGGATGGAAAGACCTTCCTTAAAGTTAGAAAGAATAGGGTTTTCAATAATCTCGCCTCCACCAGAGTTGGATTTTTTAGGCTTAGCCATCAATCCACGCATACCGGTAAGCTGACGAATCTGCTCCTTAGATCCACGAGCTCCAGAGTCAAGCATCATGTACACCGAGTTGAATCCTTGCTGATCCTCTCTGATATTTTTCATGGAAAGCTCTGTAAGCTGCGCATTAGTCGCAGTCCAAACATCAATCACCTGATTATAACGCTCGTTCTGAGTGATAAGACCCATCCCGTAGTTGTTACGGATAGCATCTACTTTAGTATTTGCCTCATCGATCATGGCCTGCTTCTCCTCCGGAATCATAATATCTCCAAGAGAGAATGACAGTCCACCACGGAATGCAAATCCATAACCAAGATCTTTGATCTCGTCAAGGAAAGCTGCTGTACGAGGCACATCAGTTACCTTTAAAATATCACCGATGATATCACGTAGTGCTTTCTTAGTCAATACTTCGTTGATATAACCAGCTTCATTAGGAACTTTCTCGTTAAAGATTACGCGACCTGCAGTAGTCTCGATAAGCTCTTTTTTGTAAGTTCCATCTTCTTGAAGAAGTTCGATCCTACACTTAACAGGCGCATTAATATCTACACGTTTCTCATTAAATGCAATGATCAATTCTTCCGGACCATAGAATGTCAAGTCTTCACCTTTTACAGTGTGCTTTTCATCAGTTCTACGCAATTTGGTCATATAATAAAGACCTAATACCATGTCCTGAGATGGTACCGCGATAGGGCTACCATTTGCAGGGTTCAAGATATTGTGAGAAGCCAGCATCAATAGCTGTGCTTCAAGAATTGCCTCTGGTCCAAGTGGCAGGTGTACCGCCATCTGGTCACCATCAAAGTCTGCGTTAAATGCTGTACAAACAAGTGGGTGAAGTTGTATCGCCTTACCTTCTATCAGTTTAGGCTGGAATGCCTGTATACCTAAACGGTGAAGCGTAGGAGCACGGTTCAACAGAACCGGGTGTCCTTTTAATACATTTTCAAGAATATCCCAAACTACAGGTTCCTTCTTGTCGATGATCTTCTTAGCCGACTTTACTGTCTTAACAATACCGCGCTCGATCAACTTACGGATGATGAACGGCTTGTAAAGTTCAGCAGCCATGTCTTTAGGAAGACCACACTCATACAATTTAAGCTCGGGACCTACGACGATTACAGAACGGGCTGAATAGTCAACACGCTTACCAAGCAAGTTCTGACGGAAACGTCCCTGCTTACCTTTCAATGAGTCAGAAAGTGACTTCAATGGACGGTTAGAGTCAGTTTTTACCGCGCTTGATTTTCTTGTGTTGTCAAGAAGTGAATCCACAGATTCTTGAAGCATACGCTTCTCGTTACGCAAGATTACCTCAGGCGCCTTGATCTCCATCAATCGCTTCAAACGATTGTTTCTGATGATCACACGACGGTAAAGGTCATTTAAGTCAGAAGTTGCAAAACGACCACCGTCAAGTGGAACCAGAGGTCTAAGCTCAGGTGGGATAACTGGTATCACTTTCATGATCATCCACTCTGGCTTATTCTCGCGACGCTCATTAGATTCTTTCAGAGCTTCTACAACCTGAAGTCTTTTAAGAGCCTCTGTCTTTCTTTGTTTAGAAGTCTCATTATTTGCCTTGTGACGTAAGTCATAAGAAAGCGATTCTAAATCGATGCGCTGCAGGATCTCGATAAGACATTCTGCACCCATCTTAGCGATGAATTTGTTAGGATCATTATCTTCCAAATACATATTTTCCTGTGGAAGACTGTCCAAAATATCTAGATACTCCTCTTCAGTCAAGAAATCCATTTCCTGAACTGGATCACCCTCGGCATTTTTTGCAATACCAGGCTGGATCACTACATATCGCTCGTAGTAGATGATCATATCCAGTTTCTTTGAAGGAAGTCCTAGTAGATAACCTATCTTGTTAGGAAGGCTTCTGAAATACCAGATGTGCGCAACTGGCACTACAAGGTTGATGTGACCTATACGATCACGACGCACCTTCTTTTCTGTTACCTCTACACCACAACGGTCACAAACGATACCTTTGTAACGGATGCGCTTATACTTTCCACAGGCACACTCATAATCCTTTACAGGACCGAAGATGCGCTCACAAAAAAGACCGTCCCTTTCAGGTTTGTGCGTACGGTAATTAATAGTCTCAGGCTTTAAAACCTCTCCACGTGATTCCGCAAGAATCGACTCTGGAGATGCAAGACCTATTGAAATCTGATTGAATTTCTTCTGCACTTGGTTGTCTCTATGTCTAGCCATAATTATGGTACTAATTTTTGTTAAAGTGAGATGATTTTGAGAGATCCCGCTTTCGCGAAAGCGAGAACCCCACAACCACCATTAAAATGATTAATCCTCAAGTCTTAAATCCAGTCCTAGACCTTTCAACTCGTGCATCAATACGTTAAACGACTCTGGTAACCCAGGTTCTGGCATAGGCTCGCCTTTTACGATAGACTCGTAAGTTTTTGCTCTACCTACCACATCATCAGATTTTACCGTCAAGATCTCGCGCAAGGTGCTTGAAGCTCCATAAGCCTCAAGTGCCCATACCTCCATCTCTCCAAATCGCTGACCTCCAAACTGAGCTTTACCACCCAGTGGCTGTTGCGTGATCAGAGAGTAAGGACCTATAGAACGTGCGTGCATCTTATCATCTACCATGTGACCTAGTTTCAACATGTAGATCACACCTACTGTTGCAGGTTGATCAAACTGTTCACCAGTACCACCATCATATAGATAAGTGTGACCGAATCGTGGAATACCCGCTTCGTCTGTATAGCTATTGATCTGATCTAACGTAGCACCGTCGAAGATAGGTGTCGCGAAATTCTTACCGAGTTTCTGACCTGCCCATCCCAGCACGGTTTCATAAATCTGACCAATGTTCATACGAGAAGGTACCCCAAGTGGGTTCAAGACGATATCAACCGGAGTTCCATCTTCCAAGAATGGCATGTCCTCCTGACGTACAATACGTGCTACGATACCTTTGTTACCGTGACGTCCTGCCATCTTATCTCCTACTTTAAGTTTACGCTTCTTAGCGATGTAAACCTTAGCAAGTTTGATGATACCAGCAGGAAGCTCATCTCCTACAGAGATGGTGAACTTCTCACGTCTCAAAGAACCTTGAAGATCGTTTTCTTTAATCTTATAGTTGTGCAGAAGATCTGCAACCATCTCATTGATTTCTTTACTTGTAGTCCAAGTCCCAGAAATCAGGTGGGTATAATCATCTACAGAGTTCAACATCTTAAGCGTGTACTTCTTCCCTTTAGGAAGAACTTCTTCACCTAGGTCGTTAAAGACACCTTGTGAAGTTTTACCGCTTACAATTTCAAAGAGTTTTTCAACTAGACGATCACGCAACCCATCAAATTTAGACTGGTACTGCGCTTCAAGTCGTGCGATATCTTCTTTGTCCTGAGCTCTTTTCTTTTTGTCCTTTACAGCACGTGAGAACAATTTCTTGTCAATCACGACACCACGTAGCGATGGAGATGCCTTAAGTGAAGCATCTTTGACATCACCTGCTTTATCACCAAATATGGCTCTAAGAAGCTTTTCTTCTGGAGTAGGATCAGACTCTCCTTTAGGGGTAATCTTACCTATCAAAATATCTCCAGGCTTTACCTCTGCACCGATACGTATCATACCGTGCTCATCAAGGTTTGCTGTTGCTTCTTCACTTACGTTAGGAATATCAGCAGTAAGTTCTTCGTTACCTAATTTAGTGTCACGTACTTCAAGTGAGTACTCATCTACGTGGATCGACGTAAAGATATCTTCACGTACCACTTTTTCAGAGATCACGATCGCATCCTCAAAGTTGTAACCTTTCCATGGCATGAACGCCACTTTCATATTGCGACCTAAAGCAAGTTCTCCAGCCTCAGTTGCATAACCTTGACAAAGTACCTGACCTTTCTTAACTCGGTCTCCTTTAGTTACGATAGGCTTCAACGTAATACTTGTCCCTTGATTAGTCTTACGGAACTTGATCAGGTTGTAAGTCGTCTCTTCATCATCAAAACTAATAGCACGCTCTCTCTCAGAACGATCGTATTTAATAACCACTTTTTGAGCATCTACATAAGTAACTTCACCGTCACCTTCAGCATTAATTAATACACGAGAATCACTAGCGACTTGTCTTTCTAGACCAGTTCCTACGATAGGTGCATCTACTCTCAATAATGGTACCGCCTGACGCATCATGTTTGATCCCATCAGGGCACGGTTTGCATCATCATGCTCTAGGAAAGGAATCAAAGAAGCAGAAATAGAGGCGATCTGATTAGGAGCAACATCGGCATATTTAACTTCAGATGGGTCGATTACCGGGAAGTCACCTTCCATACGAGCAATTACCTTATCATCTGCAATTTTACCGTCCTCAAGAGGCAAGTTAGCTTGAGCAATATGCATTCCTTCTTCTTCTTCAGCACTTAGATAGACTGGATCACTATCTATGTCTATAACCCCATCTTTCACCTCTCTATAAGGTGTCTCGATGAATCCCATGCTGTTCACTTTCGCGAAAACGGCTAATGAAGAGATCAAACCAATGTTAGGACCTTCAGGCGTTTCAATAGGACATAAACGACCGTAGTGTGTATAGTGAACGTCACGAACCTCAAAACCTGCTCTTTCACGAGAAAGACCACCTGGTCCAAGTGCAGATAATCTACGCTTATGCGTGATCTCAGCAAGAGGGTTAGTTTGATCCATGAACTGCGATAACTGATTAGTTCCGAAGAAAGAGTTAATCACAGAAGAAAGCGTCTTAGCATTAATAAGATCGATAGGTGTAAAAACCTCATTATCTCTAACGTTCATACGCTCACGTATAGTTCTAGCCATTCTCGCTAGACCTACGCCAAATTGTGAACTTAATTGCTCACCTACCGTACGTACACGACGGTTTGATAAGTGATCGATGTCATCAATCTCAGCTTTTGAGTTGATCAACATGATCAAGTGCTTAATAATAGTAATGATATCTTCCTTGGTAAGCACTTGCTTCTCCATTTCGATATCAAGACCAAGCTTTTTATTCATTCTGTAACGACCTACCTCTCCTAAGTTGTATCTCTGATCAGAGAAAAATAACTTGTCGATGATACCGCGAGCAGTTTCCTCATCTGGCGGCTCAGCGTTACGTAATTGTCTATAGATATGTTCTACCGCTTCCTTTTCAGAATTGGTAGGGTCTTTCTGTAATGTATTGTGGATGATCGCATAGTCCGCTGACATATTATCTTCTTTGTGAAGAAGAATAGTCTTAGCCTGAGCTTCCATGATTTCGTCAATGTGTTCTTTTTCAAGAACTGTATCTCTATCAAGGATGATCTCATTACGCTCGATAGAAACTACTTCACCTGTATCTTCATCAACGAAATCCTCGTGCCACGTTCTAAGAACACGAGCGGCAAGCTTGCGACCTAAATATTTCTTTAAACCTGTTTTGGTAGCTTTAACCTCTTCAGCAAGGTCAAAGATTCCAAGAATGTCCTTGTCTCTCTCAAATCCGATAGCGCGGAAAAGCGTGGTAACAGGTAACTTTTTCTTACGGTCAATGTAAGCATACATTACACTATTGATGTCAGTAGCAAATTCTATCCAAGATCCTTTGAAAGGGATCACTCGAGCAGAATACAACTTAGTACCATTTGCGTGAAATGACTGACCGAAGAATACACCAGGAGATCGGTGCAACTGTGAAACGACTACTCGTTCAGCTCCATTTATCACAAAAGTACCTGACGGAGTCATATAGGGAATAGTCCCCAAATAAACATCCTGCACTATAGTCTCAAAATCCTCATGTTCTGGATCAGTGCAGTATAATTTTAAACGTGACTTTAGTGGCACGCTATAAGTAAGACCTCTCTCGATACATTCTTGGATTGAGTAACGTGGAGGGTCTACGAAGTAATCAAGAAATTCCAGTACAAACTGATTGCGCGTATCAGTAATTGGGAAGTTCTCCATAAAGGTATTATAGAGACCTTCAACTTCTCTTTTATCCGACTTGGTCTCAAGCTGGAAAAAATCCTGAAAGGATTTAATTTGAATATCCAATAGATCCGGATATTCTGGTTTAGAATTTACCGTTGAAAAATTAATTCTCTCTGTGTTTGTTGCTAGCATCAATGCACGGTATTAGTTATTAAAAAAGCGTTGAAGACGACGTCTCATCTTTATACGCAAAATGGTCTAGACCTGAGAGCCACCTCATCAGGTCTAAACCGATATTGTCAGGGAGTGAAGTAATTACTTCAACTCAACCTCAGCACCAGCTTCTTCTAGCTGAGCTTTAAGAGCTTCTGCTTCGTCTTTAGAAACACCTTCTTTGATTGTAGATGGTGCATCATCAACTAAACCTTTAGCGTCTTTCAATCCTGCTCCTGTAAGTTCTTTTACAAGCTTAACTACAGCAAGTTTAGCACCACCTGCTGCTTTAAGGATTACATCAAATTCAGTTTGCTCCTCAGCAGCGTCACCACCACCTCCGGCAGCAGGTCCAGCCATTGCAACTGCAGCTGCAGCTGGCTCAATTCCATATTCTTCTTTAAGAATATCTGCTAATTCGTTTACTTCTTTTACAGTCAAGTTAACTAACTGCTCAGCGAAATCTTTTAAATCTGCCATTTTACTATCGTTTTAATTTATAAATAATTGAGTGCGTACTAATTCAGTGTTACCTTTCAGATAACGTTTTAAGGATTCCAGCAAGTTTTCCACCACCAGATTGAAGTGCAGAAACAACATTCTTAGCTGGACTTTGGAGAAGAGTAATGATCTCACCGATCATTTCTTCCTTAGACTTGATACTGCTCAAGGTAGCGATCTTATCATCACCCACATAAACAGCTTCCTCTATATAAGCTCCTTTAAGAATAGGCTTTTCAGATTTCTTTCTGAAAGTTTCTATGACCTTAGCAGGGGCATTTGCAACTTCAGATAACATGATTGAGGTGTTACCTTTCAATAGAGTAGGTAATTCTCCGAAATCTTTATCAGAAGCTTCCATTGCTTTTGAAAGCAATGTGTTCTTTACTACTGACATCGTAACGTTTGCTTTAAAACAAGCTCTACGTAGATTTGATGTCTCCTGTGCGTTTAATCCAGATATATCTGTTAGATAGATGGTGTTATTCTCACCTAGCGTTGCAGTCAATCCTTCAATAACATGTGCTTTTTCTTCTCTTGTCATGATCTAGATTTTAATCGTCTGCAAAACGTTTAGTGTCCACTTCTATACTAGGACTCATCGTACTAGACATGTAAATACTTTTGATATACACGCCTTTAGCAGCAGTAGGTTTTAATTTCACCAATGTATTAATCAACTCTCTGGCGTTACCAGCAATCTTCTCTGCGTCAAAAGAAGCTTTTCCGATTGCAGCATGCACAATACCTGTCTTGTCAACTTTAAAGTCAATTTTACCGGCCTTTACATCTTGTACAGCTTTAGCAACATCCATCGTCACCGTACCCGTTTTAGGGTTAGGCATAAGACCACGAGGACCTAAGATACGACCTAGAGGTCCCAACTTACCCATAACGGCTGGCATGGTAATGATTACATCAACATCAGTCCAACCTCCTTTAATCTTATCAAGATATTCTTGCAGACCTACATAATCAGCACCAGCTTCTTTTGCTTCTTCCTCCTTGTCTGGCGTTACAAGAGCAAGTACTTTAACATCTTTACCTGTACCGTGGGGAAGCGTCACTACTCCACGTACCATCTGATTTGCCTTTCTAGGATCAACGTTCAATCGTACTGCTAAGTCAACTGAAGCGTCAAACTTAGTAGTAGTAACTTCTTTTACTAATTTAGAGGCTTCTGCTACAGAATAAGTTTGATTGTTATCAATCTTTCCGCTTACCGCCTTTTGATTCTTTGTCAATTTTGCCATGATTTCAGAATTAAGAAGGGGCGTTGCCACCTTTTACGTTAATACCCATAGATCTAGCTGTTCCAGCAACCATTCTCATAGCGCTCTCTACAGTAAAAGCATTAAGATCAGGCATTTTATCCTCAGCGATTGCCTTTACCTGATCCCATGTGATAGATCCTACTTTTTTTCTATTAGGTTCACCACTACCACCTTTAAGTTTAGCTGCTTCAAGAATTTGAACCGCAGCAGGAGGAGTCTTGATAACAAAATCAAAAGACTTATCCTTATAAACAGTGATAGCTACAGGAAGAACCTTTCCTTGTTTGTCTTGAGTTCTAGCGTTGAATTGCTTACAAAACTCCATGATGTTCACACCAGCGGCACCTAACGCAGGACCAACCGGTGGAGAGGGATTTGCGGCCCCACCACGTACTTGAAGCTTGACAACTTTCGATACTTCTTTAGCCATTTTTAAATTATTTCAATTAGTGATTTTACCCAAGTGGAAGCCTCGATAAAACCTATAAATTGTAACATTTATACTTTTTCTACTTGCATATAGCTAAGCTCTAATGGAGTCTTACGTCCAAAGATCTTCACCATAACCTCAAGCTTTCTCTTTTCTTCATTTACGTTTTCAATAGTCCCGTTAAAACCATTGAAAGGTCCATCCACAACCTTGATTGTCTCTCCAGTCTTAAAAGGAATTGCGATATTGTCAATTTGCTCAGACAACTCATCTACCTTACCTAACATTCTATTTACCTCAGAACGTCTCAATGGCACTGGATCACCTCCTTTTGTTTCACCTAAGAAACCTATAACTCCATTGACACTTTTAATAACGTGAGGAACCTCACCTTCTAAACGAGCCTGAATCATAATATAACCAGGAAAATAAACCTTCTCCTTATTATATTTTTTACCATTTCTGATTTGTATGACCTTTTCAGTAGGAACCAGAATTTGTTTCAGGTAATCATTAAGATTGTGGTGCGCGATTTCGGATTCAATATATTCCTTAATCTTATTTTCTTGACCACTGACAGATCTTACGACATACCATTTCATCACATCTTTCTCTTCACTCATAGCTACAAATTAGGAGTTTTTGATCCAGAAGAAATAGTTTTCAATAGCATTTTTGAAAACATAATCTATACCTGCTATTATAAGAGCAAAAACTAAGGAGAAAACAGCCACCGTTACAGTTAGCTTTTGAGCCTCTGACCAAGTAGGCCAGGTTACATGATTTGTAAGCTCGTTATATGATTCTTTTATGTATGTTGCTAATCCCATGGACTTAATATTATGTGGTTGCGACCCACTTAAAGGAAATGCACTTAAGCACCTATTTGCACGGGTTGCGAGACTCGAACTCACGACACCTGGTTTTGGAGACCAGTGCTCTACCAACTGAGCTAAACCCGCAACAAAGGACAAAATTTAATCTGCCCTTATAAAGTGAAAGTACCCCATCTTAAAAAGACGGGATACTTAAATATTCAATGGACTGTAATTAGTCTAAGATCTCAGTAACCTGACCAGCACCTACTGTTCTACCACCTTCACGGATAGCAAAACGCAGACCGATGTTCATCGCGATAGGCTGAATCAAATCAACGTTAATCGTCAAGTTATCACCTGGCATTACCATTTCAACACCATCTGGTAGAGAAATATTACCAGTTACGTCAGTTGTACGAACGTAGAACTGTGGACGATAGTTGTTGTGGAAAGGAGTGTGACGACCACCTTCTTCTTTCTTAAGGATATAAACCTCAGCCTTAAATTTAGCGTGTGGAGTAACAGATCCTGGCTTAGTGATTACCATACCACGAGAGATCTGAGTTTTCTCAATACCTCTTAGAAGAATACCAGCGTTATCACCAGCCTCACCTCTATCAAGGATTTGACGGAACATCTCAATACCAGTAATTGTAGAAGTTAGCTTCTCAGCACCCATACCGATGATCTCAACTGGATCTCCAGTATTTGCTACACCAGTTTCGATACGACCAGTTGCTACCGTACCACGACCAGTAATAGAGAATACATCCTCGATAGGCATCAAGAAAGGCTTATCCATATCACGCACAGGCTCCTCAATCCAAGAATCAACAGCATCCATCAATTCCATAACAGTATTCACCCATTTCTCTTCGCCATTAAGAGCACCTAGAGCAGAACCAGAAATTACCGGACCATTGTCCCCATCATACTCATAGAAATTCAATAGATCACGAACCTCCATATCAACTAGCTCAAGCAGCTCCTCATCATCCACCATATCAACTTTGTTCAAGAAAACAACGATACGTGGGATACCTACCTGACGACCTAGAAGAATGTGCTCACGAGTCTGTGGCATAGGACCATCAGTCGCAGCAACAACAAGAATCGCACCATCCATTTGAGCAGCACCAGTAACCATGTTCTTTACATAATCGGCGTGACCTGGACAGTCTACGTGTGCGTAGTGTCTATTTTCAGTTTGATACTCTACGTGTGAAGAGTTAATTGTAATACCACGCTCTTTTTCTTCAGGAGCGTTGTCGATTTGGTCAAACGCAGAAGCTTCAGAATACCCCTTATCAGCAAGTACCTTTGTAATTGCAGCTGTTAGGGTAGTCTTACCGTGGTCTACGTGACCAATAGTACCTACATTAAGGTGGGGTTTCGAACGATCATACGTTTCTTTAGCCATAACTTAAATCTTAGTTTATATTAGTGTTTCAATTTAAAAGGCTGACAAGGGCACTAAACCAAATCAGCTTATACTAGTAATGGCCTCGCAAGAGACCGTTAATTTCAAATAAGAGCCAATGACGAGATTTGAACTCGTGACCTCTTCCTTACCAAGGAAACGCTCTACCCCTGAGCTACACCGGCCTTTGTTAAGCACGCTTTCGCGAAAGCGCACCCGTCATAAGCTTTGAGCGTAAGCAAGATGATCTCGCAAGCTCTTCTTGAGCGGGAGACCGGGTTCGAACCGGCGACATTCAGCTTGGAAGGCTGACGCTCTACCAACTGAGCTACTCCCGCGAGTTTATCCATCTAATTAAGACAGAAAGGTTAAAAGTGGGGAGAGCAGGATTCGAACCTGCGAAGGTTGCCCAACGGAGTTACAGTCCGTCCTCGTTGACCGCTTGAGTATCTCCCCAATGAAATAAAAATTTCAAAAAACTTGAGCCGATAGAGGGACTCGAACCCACGACCTGCTGATTACAAATCAGCTGCTCTAGCCAGCTGAGCTATATCGGCTTTTAAGTACTTTTTACACGCTTTTTAAAGGCATAAAAAAGTCCGCTATTTCTAACGGACTGCAAATGTAAGCCTATTTTTTTATTGACAAAGCAAAAATGGAAAAAAAATTAACGGGCAGCTTGTTTTTCTTTTCTTTTCTTCAGTTGCCTTTCTAAAGAAGAGGCACACTCGTCAACGCATTGCTCAAATTTCTTACAGATCTTTTTAACTACCATATCATCTCCTGGGACAAATAATCTTATCTCAGTGATCTTATTTTCAGGCGCTGATGTTTTTTGCACCTTCATATACACATCTGCACTGATGATCTTACTGTAGAACAGCTCCAGCTTGGCTAAACGATTTTCAACAAAATTGATGAGTTTAATGTCTGCATCAAAATTTACTGCTTGCGTGTTTACCTTCATAGTCGTTAGTTTTAGTTATTATTTATTTGCCCTGGGATGTGCCTTGCCATAAACCTCTTTTAAACCCTGCATTCCCATGTGGGTATAAACTTGTGTAGATGAAAGACTACTATGTCCCAGTAATTCTTTTACAGAAATAAGATCAGCTCCATTGTTCAATAAATGCGTCGCAAAACTGTGACGCAATATGTGTGGACTGACCTTTACTTTAAGAGATATTGATCTAAAGTAAGACTTTATCTTACGATAAACAAAATTTGGATACATTTTGAGCCCTTTGTCAGTGACCAACATTTCTGGAATATCAGATTGGGTTACCATTGATCTTAACTCTAGATATTGTTTTAAATGCTCAGCAACGTTTCCTAAAAGCGGTATTCTACGCTCCTTGTTACGCTTTCCCAAAATCTTGATCACTCTACCAGTAAAATCTACATCCTGGACTTTGAGGTTGATGATCTCAGATCTACGCATGCCAGTTACATACAACAACTCAATAATGATCCGGTCACGTAAAGCTTCAAAATCATCTTTATTTACTTCAGCATCCAGAAGGGTACGGACCTCTTCTTCTGAAAAAGGAACTTCCACTTGACGATCTTCTTTGAGACCCCTATGAGAAGAAAGTGGATTCACTTCAATTAATTCCTGACTCAATAGAAATTTATAGTAAGCCTTTATTGATGCTATTTTTCTATTGGCTGACCGTTTAGAAAGCTCCTCCTCTAGCAGTGTAGCGACCCAGCCACGAACAATACTGTAATTTACAAGAATAGGGCTCTCAACCTCTTCTATATCTAAAAATTCAAAAAATTGTACGAGATCGCTTTTATAAGCAGCAACCGTATGTTTTGAATAGTTCCTCTCTAAAGAGAGATAGTCTATGAATTCAATTAGATACATAAAAAAAGCGCTATCAGGTAAATGTAAACATTTACACGATAGCGCAAAATAATTTAAAGACTAGTGACTACTTAGATGTTCTCTGCGTCACGTAGTTGCTGGACGTACTGAGCTTTGATTTTTTGAGCTCTCTTTGCTACAGACGGTTTGGTAAACTGCTGTCTGCTACGCAACTCACGCATTTTGCCCGTACGATCAAATTTTCTTTTGAAACGCTTTAGAGCTCTATCGATATTTTCTCCGTCCTTTACTGGTATAATTAACATAGTGTCATCACCTCCTCTCTTTGGGACGGCAAAGATAGTTCTTTATTTCAAACCTACAAATGATTTTACCGCTTTCGCGAAAGCGGAATTTTCAAATCAACCCGCCACAGGCTTGTAATCCTTACCATCCAGCGTCATCTTTGCGATTATCTCACGCATGATCTCGCTGGTTCCACCACCTATAGGACCTAGACGACTGTCTCGCCACATACGTGCAAGCGGATATTCTTCTATATAGCCGTATCCACCTAAATATTGTAGGCACTTGTAAATTACTTCATCAGCAATTTTTGTGGAAAGCAATTTTGACATGCTGGCCTCCTTTACAGGATATAAGCCTTTATCCAGTTCCTCTGAAATTGCGTAATTGAAACATTTTGCCATCTCTACCTCACTCAACATGTCAGAAAGGTTGTGACGTAATGCCTGGAACTTGTTAAGCGATTGGCCAAAAGCCGTACGCTCCTTCATATATTCAATAGTATACTCGATGGCATATTCTGCTCGAGCGTGTGCGTTGATTCCCATGATTAGACGTTCCAGCGCAAAGTGCTGCATGATATAAGGGAACCCTTTTCCCTCTTTACCCATAAGGTTCTCAGCAGGTATCTTCACATTGTCAAAACCTATCTCACCGGTGTCGCTAGCTCTCCAGCCCAGTTTGTTCAGTTTTGTAGCGCTGATACCTGGGGTATCACGATCCATTACAAAGATGGAAATTCCTCGCCCTTTAGCTTCAGGATTTGTTTTTGCAGCAACTACTAGATAATCAGAATAAACACCGTTTGTAATAAAGGTCTTTGAACCATTGATAATATAATGGTCACCTTCTTTTACCGCCGTGGTGCGCATTCCCGCAACATCACTACCGCCAAAAGGTTCGGTAATGGCAAGACAACCTATCTTTTCACCAGTTAACGTAGGGACAAGGTACTCTTGCTTGATACGCTCGTCTCCTTCTTTTAGTAAATGTTGTGCACCTAGAAATGCCTGCACCCACATCGCTGCTGCAAATCCACCTGAGTTGATACGTTGCATTTCTTCAAGAAATATAACCGTATAGAAAAAGTCTAGATCAAGACCACCATATGCCTCAGGATAGTAAAGAGCAAAGTAGCCCATCTCCCCCATCTTTCGGAAAATCTCACGGTCTATCTGACCGGTTTCTTCCCAACGGTCTACGTGCGGAACAACTTCTTTGTTTAAAAACTCTCTAAAACTCTCTCTGAACACGTTGTGCTCTTCGGTAAAATATTTTGAATACATATAACGATTTCGTAATTTTAATCAAGCGTCAAATATAGCTGAATTAAAGGCAATTTTTCCTCTGGAAATCGGGAAGTCAGCATCACTTCATCCCATGAGTTAAAACCATCTCTCAACGTGCGTTGCTTGATTAATTCATTAACCAGATAGTCGTTAAAATAGGGAATGCTTAACAGCTCGTCTTTAGTAGCCTGATTTAGAGCGATCAACTTCACATTTGAATTCTTTGAAATGTAGAATTTCTCCATGATCCTGGTTGTGGTGGAATCGGTTAGGCCATATATAGTACGCATTTGTTTTATATCAATAAACCCGCCCAGTCGTGATCTTTCTTCAATGATTCTCTTGGAAAGTGCGGGACCTATTCCATAGACTTCTTTAAGTTGATCAGCAGTGGCTTTGTTCAGGTCCTGAGGTTTTGAGGGTTTGCTCGGGTTTCCAGTTTTATACTTATTGCGATTCCTGTTGTTTACCCAAGCAGGGAACTTAAAATAAGGCGAGATGCTGTCCAGCCATTGATCGCTTACCTGTGTCACTTGCTGGAACTGGGCGGGACTGTTGATGAATTTTCCGCTTTCGCGAAAGCGAGACAATCGATCCAGCTCTTCTAGACTCAATCCCAGTTTATACCCGCGATAGTCTGTGATGTAATTAGGATTAAAAGGATAAATGGTATCTCTTTTTGCAGCATGACTCCTTTTAATGGAATCAATTTTTTGCTGATATTTCTCATTAACAGAGTATTCCAGAGGAGTTTCATCGTGATCTTTTTCAAAATAAAATCTTACCGCTAAAACGATTACTAAAAGTAGAATTAAAATAAAAATCCCTCTGCGCTGACGGGTATCGAAAGCAAAGAGGGACTTAAACAAATTCATGATTAATTATGCAGCTTTTTTCAGACCAAGTTCTCCAGCTCTGAGCTTGCGCATGTACTCTCTCAAATCTCTGCGCACCTCACCAGACATCAACAATAATCCAATTATGTTAGGGAACGACATGGCTAGTATCATCATATCTGAGAAATCTAGAACTGCTCCTAGACTTACACTAGCTCCTACCACTACAAACACTAAGAAAATCAATTTATAGATCAACTCAGACTTTTTGCTTTTACCGAATAAGTAAGTCCATGCACGCATACCGTAGTAAGACCAACTGATCATGGTTGAAAATGCAAAAAGGAATACGGCAATGGCGAGAACATACGGGAACCAAGAAATCACGCTACCGAAAGCCGTACTGGTAAGCTCTGCGCCACCCATACCTTGAACTTCATGCATTCCTGTAAAAATCAATACTAAGGCTGTAAGTGTGCAAACCACTACCGTGTCGATGAACGGCTCTAATAGCGCCACAAAACCTTCAGAAACCGGATGGTTTGTTTTTGCAGCACTGTGTGCGATTGCGGCAGAACCTACACCCGCCTCATTTGAGAAGGCTGCCCTTCTAAATCCTGTTATTAAAACTCCTATCACACCACCTTTTAAGGCAGATGGACTGAAAGCTCCGTCGTATATAGCTTCTAGTGCCGGTCCTACATTTTCTATGTTGATAATAATAACTACTAGAGCGGCAACAATATATGTTCCGGCCATGATGGGTACGACCTTACCTGTAACCTTGGCAATACTTTGAATTCCACCGATGATAACTACACCTACTAACACTGCCGTGATGACACCAAACCAGACACCTTGACCAGCGAGCACTGGGAATTGTGATTCTAACTGCTCAAAAGATTGATTAGCCTGGAACATATTTCCTCCACCGAAGGATGCTCCTACCGCGAGAATGGCAAACAATACAGCAAGCGCTTTACCTAAGTTTCCTTTTCCTTGAGCAGAAAGTCCATCTCTCAAATAGTTCATAGGCCCACCGAAAACGCGCCCATCAGGTAATATCTTACGATACTTAACCCCAAGCGTACACTCTACAAACTTTGACGACATACCTAAAAGACCAGCAATAATCATCCAGAATGTCGCTCCGGCACCACCTACCGATATTGCTACGGCGACACCCGCAATATTTCCTAAACCTACGGTTCCTGAAACAGCAGTAGCCAAAGCTTGAAAATGCGTTACTTGACCAGGAGCATTAGGATCATCAAACTTTCCGCGAGCAAGATCAAAACTGTGTTTAAATCCTCTTAGATTGATGAAGCCCATTCTAATAGTAAAGAACGTAGCTCCCAGAACGAGCCACACTACAATAAAAAAGATCGGCTTAGTTACAGGATCTCCATTAGGGTGAACGATAGGAATTTTTTCATCATATTCTACACTTGCAAGAAAGTGGGCACCGCGCTCAATTAAGTCAGCGGTATCTTTACCGTCATAGATGACTTCTCCCTCAGCAGTATTGTGGATCAACGTTCCCTTAGCTAGTGACTCGATGGTCGTTTCATTAGAGCCGTTAGTAGTAATTACAGCGATAGGTTGACCTTTAGTTACTTTTTTCCCATCGGCTACAAGCCATTTTTGCAGCGTGTATTTATCTTCAGTACCTGCTTCCCATCCTGGAACGGGTATATTCTTTTGTTCTGCATAGATTACTGGATCATAAATCCCTATGGCCGAAAACGGGTCCCAAAACAAAATACTCCCTAGACCCTGAACGGCAGGTACCGCTGTACCATTGAATATTTCTGGGATACTTTCAGCACCGACCCTATAAACACCTGTAGCAGATTCACCTTGTGAATCAGTAACAATAACGGTATAATCGATTCCTTCCGTTAATTCTTCTGCTTTAGCGGATTTTAAAGAAGTTGCTTGGTTAGACCACTTATAGGTATAAGGTGCTTGTCCGCCAGAAACCTTTACCTCAACAACACCATCATTTATTTCATTTGAAGGATTTGACACAACTGCTTCAAGGTCAAGCTCTTGAGCCAAGCCAACTGCAGATAAAAGTGCAAAACAACTTAATAGAAATATCTTCTTCATTATGAATCTAAAATTTTGAATTGGCAATATGCAACAAAAAAATGCCTTTTGAAAGTTTTGTTAACGTTTATGTTACCTCAGTGTTAATACGGTATGCACGCTGTAACTGCTGTATCTGATCAGTATTTCCTACAACGATGATTTTAGATCCTTGAGTAAGTTTTTGGGAAGGGTCTGGATTCACGATATATTCTCCATCTGGAGATTTGTAACCTATGATGGTGCAACCTGTTTTTTGACGCATGTTAAGATCAAGAATGGAACACTCTCGCTGCTCATCAAACATTTGCTCAAAACTCACTTGCTCTAAATTCACACCTTCACTCCCACCGTATGACAATTGATCCCAAAATTCAATCAAATCTGGGCTAACAATCAACGACGCCATGTGCTGACCTCCTATGGTATCGGGTAGGATTACATTATCAGCTCCTGCAAGTTTTAATTTTTTATATGAGGTATCTTCCGTGGCGCGTGATATGATTTTTAAATCCTTATTGAGCTGTCGAGCACTCAGAACTATAAAAAGATTATCAGCATCTTCAGGTAGAGCTGTGATAAGGGTTGAAGATTTTTCTATGCCCGCTTTAATGAGTACCTCGTCTTCATTTGCGTTCCCTCTGATGAAATTCACCTGATCCAGCCCACAATCGTCAATCACTTGTTGATCTTGTTCTACGATGATAAAATCTTTTTTGTAATCCAGCAGTTTTTGAACAGCTTGTTTTCCATTACGTCCATAACCGCAGACAATGATGTGGTTCTTCATATTCTTAAGATGTTTTTCAGAGCGCTTCCGTCTTATTTCTTCGGCGTTATTTTTTGAAAGCAAAAATTCTGTGATCACTGAGACTGCATAACCCACTATCACTACACTTATCGAGATGAGGAGTATTGTAAAAATCTTAGCTTCTGGAGTGGGATCGTTAATTTCACGATACCCTACAGTAGTTACCGTTATCACCGTCATGTAGAGTGCATCGACCCATGATAGATCCATCGTAATCCTGAATCCTACCACACCGGTAATCAACACTGTTAGCACCAGTAGAGCTGCAATTTTGATCTTTCTACTCACAAGACAATCTTATAGGTCAAAAACAGAACTGCGCTTTACGTAGATCAAATCTTTTAACTTCAGCCAAAACGCTATTATCAGATAAATGGCAAATCCAGCCCCTAATGTGGCAAACGTAAAGTAAATAAAAGTAATGCGCACGTTGCGAGCCTTGATTCCCATACGATCTGCCAGACGGGTAGAGACGTAGAAGCCATACTTCTCCATATAATGGCGCAAATTTGTTACAATACTCATTTTACCGTGTGGTTTATTAATCAAATATACTTCTAGCCTCGTAATAGACCAACTCCTATATCACAAGAGAGACACTTATTCACGTCACAGTAATTAGGCTTCAATTGTAGAACAGCCTGACTGTCCACGGCGTTATCCACAGTAATCAAGCGCATGAATCCTTCTACTATGGTATTGTTCTCTGGTTTGAGCACTGAGAGTAACTCCATGAGGTCTTCAACATTATCCTTACCCTCATACTGCGCATAAGCAAACTTTATCGGTACGACACAGTTGATAATGAGAAGATCCACAAAATCTCTGGACAAATATTTCTCCCGATTCTTTGACTGCTTGCCAAAAACGTGATGATCATCCCAGTAAGAGCTTGCTTTAACATTGAACAAATCGTAAAGCTCATCAAGATTCTTACAGAGCAACACCTCACCAAATAGTAAAGGGTTAAAATGATATAACCTTGCGAGTTGGGAGAGTCTGATCGTAGGATAATTTACCGGCCGAATCCTGAAGAATTTCATGGCCGTGTCGATGGGTTTTAAGGAGTGTTTCGCTTTCGCGAAAGCGTACTCTCTCCTACAATCCACCATGTATTGATCTTCAGTATCTTTTTCTAGCAAACCAGCCTGCCCAAGCAAGGTAGATTCAAGCTGAAACGCATCCTTTGCAAGTTTGCGCACGACCGATGGTGCCATGCTGCGCGCAGTCTGCTCAAAAGCATCAGCATTAACCTTTGTGCCAAAACTACGTGCAAGCAACTGCAAAAAAGTTGCCTCCCAGTCGCCAGTGTTTCTCTCTAGCAACTTTGATATGCGTAGCGATTTTTGCTCCAATCGTTCAATAAAAAGCTTCTCTTTCCACTGAGAAATTTTAAACGGATTAATTTGAGGAATACTATTTTCGCAATTGATAAATTGTTGCTGCTTTACCTTGAATAGATTTTGGTAGGATTTCAACAAATCAGGATCGACGTATCTGGAGACTTCTAGAACAGGAATTTTAAGCCCGTCGCGCGTAGCAATATCTGCGTCATGTGTCCAGACCACGTGCAGGATCACATTATTATAGGCTGGATCATCATCGTGACCGTGAAGAAACCAGTCGCTCGCCTTCAAATGCATTTCTATATTCCCTGCCCATTCCTGACCATCTATACTCAAGCGACCATTAAAAAAATCAGGTCCTGAATGGTGGTTATGCTGACCCAGCGATTTAATCACAATGCGTTTTCCAGTCGTGGTCAACAATTCTAGACCGTTCAGTTTTTTGAACTTCCACAGGTAATGAATAAAGTCCTCGCGCATGAGGTCAAATTACATAATTTTTATATCAATAGAAGTTTGAAATTAAGATCATTGTAAGTCTAATTCAACTGCTTCATTCTAAATTTGCCTGATGCAGCATCATGAAAAATACATGCAGCGGTGCCTAGAACTTGCAAAAAATGGTCTGGGCACTACGTATCCCAACCCTCTTGTAGGAAGCGTTATATTCAATTCTGAAAATAAAATAATAGGAGAAGGCTGGCATTATCAATCAGGGCAACCCCATGCCGAAGTGAATGCTGTTCTCAATGCAGAGAACAAAGGTCATAGCGATTTCTCAGATGCCACAATCTACGTCAATCTGGAACCTTGCTCACATACTGGGAAGACGCCTCCTTGCGCCAGCATGATTATTAAAAAAGGATTTAAGAAAGTGGTAATAGGCACGCTGGACCCGCACGACAAGGTTGCAGGTCGCGGCGTTAAATTGCTAGAGTCTGCAGGAATTAAATGCATTATAGGAGTTCTATCAAATGAGTGTAAAGAGCTTAACAGAAGATTCTTTACTTATCATCGCAAACGAAGGCCGTATGTCATTCTCAAATGGGCCGAAACGAGCGATGGATACATCGCACCTTTAAAAAAGCTCGATAGATCCCCTGTCTGGATTACTAATTCTTACAGTAAGCAACGAGCGCATAAACTTAGGGCTCAGGAACAGGCGATTCTGGTAGGAGCAAAAACGGTGATAGACGACAATCCGTCGCTTACCTGCAGATCTTGGAAAGGTTTTCATCCCACCCGTGTTGTACTAGATTCTTTGGAAAATTTATCAAAAGACAGCGCGGTATTCAGTAATGAGGCACAAACTCTTATTCTCAATCGCAAAACAAGAGAAGTAGATGGAATTCTATCAGATTTATTTCAGAATGGTATTCAGTCGGTTATTATTGAGGGAGGTGTAAAAACGATTCAAGAGTTTATCGATAAGGGAATGTGGGACGAGGCTTATCAGTTTATGGGGACAGAGGTTTTATTCCATGAGGGCGTTCAAACGCCAAAACTTAGTGGGAAGTTTCTACTACACACAAGAGAAATCATCGAGAATGATGTTTTAAAAATTTATAGAAAATCATGATCTGGCTCGGGTTGAGTATAGCGACGTCCAGCCTGCTGTACGTAATCTTCAAATATTTTGCAGTATTTAATGTCAATCGTCTCCACGCCATCGTATTCAATTATTTAGTGGCGTTTATTACCGGAATTATCGCCTATAGAGGAGACTTTTTATTTGACGAAATCCTGAATGCGGGCTGGTTGCCTTTTTCTATTAGCTTGGGCATCTTATTCATTACAATTTTCAACGTAATGGCGCTCACCAGTCAAAAAAGCGGTTTATCAGTCGCAGCTGTAGCCAGCAAGATGTCCCTTGTCATTCCTGTGATTGCAGGGATCTGGCTTTATGAAGAATCACTGGGATGGATCAAGGCGATAGGAATAATCGTGGCGCTGATATCCGTTGTGCTATCTTCACTCAAGAAGAGAGAAAACACTAAATTAAATAAAAGCTTATTGATCTTGCCATTGCTCCTTTTTGCTGGAAGCGGCGCTATAGACACCATCATCAAATATGCTGAAACGACTTATGTTTCTGATGGGAAAGAGCCTCTATTCAGTGCAGTTTGCTTTTTGAGCGCTTTTATTATAGGAATCGGTATTTTGATTTTTGAGGCCTCTAAAGGTCGTTATATCAAAAGTAAATCTGTTATTGCAGGAGTCGTACTAGGAATACCTAATTATTTCTCGATTTTCTTCATTATCATGGCACTTAAGACAGCTATGGCGAGTAGCGTCGTTTGGCCTATCAATCACGTGGGAACCGTTTTACTAACTTCGGTTCTCGGGATTGTTTTGTTTAGAGAACGCATGAGCCTGAGAAATTACATAGGTGTAGGTTTAGCGATTGCTGCTATTGTTGTTATCGCTTTCGCGAAAGCGTAAAAAATTAACTAGCTTTTTGAAAACTCGATAAAACCATCTACATCTACATCAGCTTCGGTACCAAATAGTTGTTGTTGTACCGTCCCCTCAACATCTAAAATCAATCTGGTGTCCGTGAGCGTATTGATCGTTAACTCTAAGCCATCCAAATTAGGTACTTGATCACCAAAAACACCTATGAAAGAATCACCGGTAAAAATGATTTCACGATCATTGATCGTATAGGTTCCCGTAGCGCTTTGAATATCAGAGTCTATAATCTGCTCAGGGAACAAAGCGGTAGTGACTCGGTAAGACGATTGACCTTGAGCGTCATAATCCCCATTCGAGTCGAATGTTAATGTGAAATCTGCACTCATGAGCTCGGTATTAGCGGTAAATTGAACAGGTTGATTTTGAATGGTGGTAGACGTAGTCCCGTCTATATCGGTATCCTCAAGATTCCACGTACCGATAATTAAAGATGGGTCAAACTGATCACTACTGCCATCAGAATCATCATCACTGCATGATGTAAAAATGAGAACCAAGCCTAATATGAGAACGAAAACTTTTTTCATAAGGAGTTATTTATATTTTAGCAAATTGAAACTCTGTTGCTATTTAAAGCAAACATAATCAAACTTTAATTGACCGATTCTTATAAAACACTAGAGAAGAATACTGAAGAGATTCTTTTTAAAGACAAGGGTAGTAAGTTTTATGCCACCGCATTCCCACTTTCTGATCCGGAAGATATGAACGAGATTCTGAGTGAACTAAATAAGAAGCATCCCAAAGCTGGTCACCATTGCTATGCCTGGAAAATAGGATCTGGTGATGACAATTATAGGATAAACGACGACGGCGAGCCCAGAAACAGTGCTGGGGCTACTATATATGGTCAGATCCAGAGTTATGAACTAAGTGATGTCGCTGTAGTAGTCAGTAGAATTTTTGGAGGAACTAAATTAGGAGTGAGCGGTCTTATCAATGCCTACAAAACAAGCGCAGCTCTTGCTCTCGATAAAGCCGAAATCATCACTAAAGTAATTACGGAAGATATCATTGTTCAGTTTGAGTATCCACAAATGAGCCAAATCATGCGATGGATTGATGAAAATGGGCTTCTTATCAAAAAACAAAACCTCACCGCATCATGTGAGATGGTGATTTCCGTACCACAATCCAAGGTTCAGGAACATATTGAACTCCTCAACAGCTGGCATCCCATCATAGCAAAAGAAAATATTTGAGGCGTAAGCCATGTACCTTTCCAATCTTCGTTTCAGGTAAAAAGAGCCCTAAGATGATTAGGGCATTTCAACTTAAGGTACTCAAGGCGTTTTGATTTAAAACGTAGTGCCATAAAATAGGATTCTTTACGTGACAAGTACTCTACTTCATCAGGATTTTTGATGGCAGATCCTGGAGCACTTACAGTAGTGTGATCCTTTAGAGACTTCTGCCCTACCTTTTGAAACAATCTCTTGACTTCTTTTTCATCTTGAATTACAGAAAGCTCGCCATCCCATCTCAATTGTTCTAACTTTTTATGGTTACAAGCGAGTATGCATGCTTTAGGAGTCTTGTTGAGTTGATCCACCTTGGCTGATCGAGCATCTGTGAATATGATAACATCTAGATTATCATGGACTTCTCGCACTGCAACGGTACGCGATCTGGGAAAACCATTTAGATCGATCGTGGAAAGTGCGACATATTTATTAGGGTGAAATCTATTTCTGTAACTGGATTTCCATTCGTCGATTATCTTATCAAATAATTTGGGAAGCATAAAAAGGAAGTGGTGTTTAAAAAAGTTCCTTACACTTTTCCAAAAAGTCATTTAAGGGACGCATGGGTTTAAAAGATTCAGCATTAGTAAAAACCAAAATTAGATAAGCCGTTGTGCAAATTTCACCTTTTGAATTTTTGATTTCGTAATCAAATTCAACCTTAGTAGTGGGGATTTTACGAAGCCGTGTTTTAACTGTTAACTCATCTCCAAACTGCGCACTTCTTCTATACTTTATATCTATATGATACACAGGTAAAAGCACGCCCTGCTCCTCCATAGCCTTATAAGAGAACCCTAATTGATCCAGCCATGCCACCCGACCTTGTTCCATGTAAATCAAGTAATTAGCATGGTGTATTATACCCATTTGATCTGTTTCACAATATCGGGTAGAGATTTTAACAGTGCTTTCTCGCATAATTAAGAGTCAAAAATTAGGTTTAGAAAAAAGATATTTCAATGCAACTTTTTTAGATAAAAATCAACCTAAAAAAGTGTTTTTTTTAAGGTTTTTTATACACATATTTGTCCTCGGCTAAAGAACGCAATTTAACAATTGCTTAAGAGTTCACTTTTTAACCAATAAACTGACAAATAATCTACTTTACATGGCAACGACGGCGGCATCGGTGTGGGAGAATTGCCTCTCATTTATACAAGATAACATTAATCCTCAAGCATATAAAACTTGGTTTTTACCCATAAAACCAGTAAAGTTAACCGATACCGCATTAAGTATTCAAGTTCCCAGTAGATTCTTCTATGAGTGGCTTGAAGAGCACTATATCAAATTACTCAAAACTGCCCTTACCAGAGAACTAGGCGAGGGAGCTAAATTGATCTATGCTATAAAGGTTGAGAACAAGCTTAAAGGCATGGAGCCTTTCACAGAAAAAATCCCTAGTAGCAATCGAGCGATCAAAAGCTCACAGTCAGTAGATGCTCCAGTAAAAAGTAAAAGTCCAGAACTCAAGAATCCGTTTATCATCCCGGGTATACGCAATGTAAAAATCGAGTCGCAGCTCAACCCTACCTATAATTTTGATAGTTTCCTTGAAGGAGATTCAAACCGTCTAGCACGTAGTGCAGGAATGGCGGTTGCTAACAAGCCTGGAGGGACTTCGTTCAATCCATTGTTGATTTTTGGAGGTGTAGGTTTAGGTAAGACACATTTAGCCCACGCCATTGGGGTAGGCATCAAAGAAAATTATCCGGACAAAACAGTCCTCTACATAAGTTCTGAAAAGTTCACTCAGCAATATATAGAGTCGGTTAGAAAAAATACAAGAAATGATTTTATCCACTTCTATCAGATTGTAGACGTTCTTATAGTAGACGATATTCAGTTATTTGCTGGAAAAGCAAGTACTCAAGATGCGTTCTTCCACATCTTCAACCACTTGCATCAAAATGGACGCCAAGTCATTCTCACAAGTGACAAGAAACCGGTTGACATGCAAGACATTGAGCAGCGTTTACTCTCTCGTTTTAAATGGGGATTGAGTGCAGAACTCAATCAGCCCGATTTTGAAACACGTGTGTCCATCATCAAGAACAAGCTTTACAGAGATGGTGTAGAGATGGAAGAAAAAATCGTGAATTACGTTGCCGAAAATATTAAATCCAACATCCGTGAACTGGAAGGAGCAATCATCTCCCTCATTGCTCACTCGTCATTCAATCGTAAGGAGATCGATCTAGATCTAGCAAAAAAGATTGTTGAGAACTACGTAAAGAATACCAAAAAAGAAATCTCGATCGAACAGATTCAAAAAACGGTCAGCGATTACTTCTCTATGGATGTGGAAACCCTGCAGTCCAAAACTAGAAAAAGACATATCGTTCAGGCCCGCCAGCTTGCCATGTATTTCTCTAAGCAAATGACAAAGGCGTCACTTGCCAGCATAGGATCACAGATAGGTAAAAGAGATCACGCCACAGTATTGCATGCTTGTAAGACTGTGAACAACTTGGCAAGTACAGACAAGCAGTTCAACAAATACGTTGAGGACATCCGTGAAAAATTGATGGGATGAGCAAAGACACCACAAATATCTTAATGGTCTGTTTGGGGAACATTTGCCGGTCGCCGCTTGCAGAAGGTTTGCTAAAGCACAAGGTAAACTTTACCAAGTTCAAAATTGACAGTGCCGGTACCAGTGGCGGTCATAAAGGAGAAGCTCCTGACAAAAGATCAATTAAAGTAGCTCAGAAACACAATATAGACATATCTGCGCAAAGGAGTCGTTGGGTAACCGCTCAGGATTTTGAAGACTTTGACATCATCTATGCGATGGATGGTTCTAACTACAACAATTTGCTCGAGATCGCTCAAACCGATGAGCAAAAATCTAAAGTCAAGAAAATTATGGACGAGATGTTTCCTGGTGAGGGGCTCGACGTTCCCGATCCATACTATGGTGGCAAGGCTGGTTTTGACAACGTGTACAGAATGCTTGATCAGGTAACTACCGTAATCGCTAAAAGGTTGGATCCTCAAGAATAGATTTGTTTTAGTTACGCTTTCGCGAAAGCGTCAACTAAATCAAGCTATCTATCTCATAGCAAGCAGCGCTTCAAGACTTGCTTTTCTATCTACTTTTCCAGTGTGGGTTTCTTTGAACTCTTTCAGGAAATAGACTTTCTTAGGCATTTCATATTTTCCAAAATTTTTGAATTCAGGCAAATCTCGTTCCTCCCCCTCAACTACGAGAACAACTTCCTGACCCAGTTCATCAGAAGGCGTCCCTGTAACAAAAAACCGACTGGTAATTAGTTCAGAAAGCTTTTCTTCAACGATTTCTGGGTAAATTTTCACTCCGCCGCTATTAATCACTCGGTCTATCCTACCCAGAATTTTGAAATTTCTTTCACCTGTTAGTTCCACGATGTCGTTAGTCACAATATCATTTGACAGTAAAAAGGGAGCATGCACTACAAGGCAACCGCGATCGTCTTGCTTAACGGTAATATCTTCAGTAAGCGTGCAGTAAGCTTCTTCATAAACCGGGTGAATCTTACGGATGGCAATGTGACTGCTCGTCTCTGTCATGCCATAAGTGTGGTATGCCTTGGTATGCTTGTTCTTAAGAAGTTCGGGTAGATTTTTAGCAACCGGCCCACCTCCTATGATGATTTTGACACTTTTGTGAATATCGTCAAGCGAATTCAATACCTGATAATTAGTCAGTGCCGTAAAATCATAACGCTTTCTAAGTGTTTTAAAAGGTGATGCGCTCGGCTTTACCACATCCAGCTGCCATCCTAAAGTCAAGGCACGCACCATCATCATCTTACCAGCGATAAAAGACAACGGCAAACAGCACAAGGCATCACATTCCTCTGGGAGATTGAACCATGTGTTTGTCGCTTTGGCACTATTGATCATGTGCTCTTTTTGCAGCTTATTGATTTTGGGAGTTCCCGTAGAACCGCTGCTGTAAACCGTAAGCACCTCAAAATCGTCCAGCCAGTTCAATAAAAAGTCTCCTATCTCCTTTTCCCAGTCTTCTCCTTCCTTTACGTAGCTATAAGCCACAGTCATGAGGCCCTCATGATCAAGAGATCGACCGTTAAGTTTAAAACGTGGGTGGACTTTAGGTATCATAAAGATTGATTTTGAAGAGGCTGTTCTTGGTGGTCTAAAGCTAAGAATTCTTCTTTTGATAACACTCTACCAAACAATTTCTCGCTCCAGTTTTTCCATTTATAGATTCTACCTAGAATAATCAAAATAATCGGGTAGCCTATCAATACAGATGCAAAGTCAGAAATTCCCATTCCCGTAGGCTCAGAAACGTCTAGATAAATACTGTCTGTCTGTAAAGCCGTCCAGGTTGAAGTGACCATTAGAGCCGCAACGATGTTATTTGCTGCATGAAATCCAAGCGCGAGTTCAAGACCTTCATCGAGCAAAGTCATTGCTCCAAGTAAAAATCCAGTTCCTATGTAAAAAACCATTACGCCCATTCCTAATTTCTCCACTTCAGGATTTGCGGCATGCATTAATCCAAACAAAACGGAGCTCACAATAAAAGGAATCCATCTTGTCTTTGTCAAAATACCCAAGCCCTGCATCATTTGCGAGCGGAAAAGGTATTCCTCAAAACTGGTTTGCAATGGCAGCATGATCAAGACCACCGCCAATAACGGTAAAAACCTGGACCAATCGAGATTATATTCAAAATTTTCTGGTGCTAGATAAACCGATAATAAAATGAGCCCAGCCGATAGAATCCCCCAGAAGAAAAACATGAAGAAAACACGTTTCCAGTCTACTTTTTTGCGAGAGGTAGTAATCCCTCTGAAACTTTGCTGGTTGATCAGTAAAGCCCAAATGAAGATCCCTATGATTCCGATCACAAAGATGGAAAGGTTAAGAACAAGCGTTGGTAATTTTCCTATTTGATCAATGAGTTGCTGCATGGTATCCTCCACACTCACGCCCTGCTCGATCATGCTCATGGTCATCACATAATTGACCAGCATAAATGCACTAAACAACCCTGGAATGATCAAAAAGTTCCACGCTCCTAAATTCCCTTTATATCCTTGCTCTATGTACATATTTAATCTTTGAAAAGGTTAGTGTCCCACTTGCGGTTTGCGTTACAGATCAATTTTCCATTTTTGATCTCAAGAGGACACTCTATATTATTGGTAAAAAGTCCACCAGTTCCCAACCCTTGTGGCATCGTAGTTCCTAAAGTATATGTGAATTGTGCGATGGCATTGAGGCCTACATTAGACTCCAGAGCACTCGTGATCCACCAGCCTATGTTGCGCGCCTCTGCAAGGTCTATCCACTCTCTCGTAGATTGAAATCCTCCCACGAGCGCAGGTTTTAAGATGATGTATTGTGGTTTTATAGTTTCTAAACACTTAATTTTCTCCTCGCGATCTGTAATCCCTATCAGTTCCTCATCGAGAGCCACGTCTACCGCGGAAATCTCACAGACTTGAGCCATAGCTTCCCATTGATTTTGTTTGATGGGCTGCTCAATGCTATGAATGTCAAATTGAGAAAGTTTTTCAAGCTTTTCTGCCGCTTCATCAGGAGAAAAGGCTCCGTTAGCATCTACTCTTAAGGTAATCTCGCTTTCGCGCCGTGCCTTCGGCGAGTCTTCGGCGGCCGAGGGAAAGCGAGACCGTACCGACTTCAACAATTCCAATTCTTTACCAAAGTCTATCGCGCCTATCTTAAGCTTTATACAATCAAAACCTTGCTTTAGTTTTTCCTCAATCTGCCGCTGCATAAAGTCTTGATCTCCCATCCAAACAAGCCCATTGATGTTGATCGCACCTTGTCCCTGAGTAAAAAGAGAAGGAAAAAGTTCAAATGGCGTGCTGCTCTGATAGGATTTAACCGCCATCTCATAACCAAAAAGTATGGAAGGCCATTCCTTGAGCTCCTCCATCATTTCAGCGGGTTTTTTGCCTATGTTTTCACAGGTCCATTTCAATTTCTCTTCAAAACCCTCACGGTCATCATAAGAAAGTCCTCTGAACAGGTTCACCTCTCCTACTCCCCAGTTTTCCTCATGTTCAATAATGATGAAAAAGGTGTCCTTGGTTTTCAAAACACCACGAGAAGTTCCCGATGGTTGCTTGAAGTGGAGTGTGTGGGATATGTAACGTGCCTTCATAAGAGTAGAATCTAATCAGCTAAACTAGCTCGTGAGACCAACTGAGTCTGTTAAAGTGATTAAAACTTTGTACGGTACTCTTTTACAAAATCCTCCAGATAAGAGAAACGCTCAGTAAGCGTACCACTAGATGTTGTCATTTGGGCACGATCTAATATGCCGTCTTCATCATCATTGAAGAACGCAGGTAAAACACTTTCCTGGAACATCTCACCAAAACCTTCACTGGCATCTTTAGGCAACTCGCAAGGCAAATTATCTACAGCCATTACGGTAATCGCTCCGCTATCTTTATAATCGGTTTCTTTTTCTGTTCTGGGATCGTAACCGTAGATAGGATCTGCGATGGTGCTGGGTCGTATCGTGCTAGCAACCGGACCGTCTATATCACAACTCACATCTGCCACCACATTTATTTTGAACTCTGGACGCTTCGCATCTTCTCGGGTAAATAAGTAAGGAGCCTTATGATCGTAAAAGTGACCCGTGATCAACATATCCGTCACGGTGGCAAATTTCATAAAGTCACTTTTGAGCAATTCCGGGTTGTTATAGCACTCCGTTTTTGTAGGCTTGAGACCGTCTTTTCTGATATAGTAATCGTGAACATCCAGCTGCGTGAAAACGGTTTGTCTATTTTCAAAATGGCCGAGTTGCAAATAGGCCTTAGGCAAGACCTCATGAACACCCAATGTTTCCAGAATCTCTCTAATTCCTCCCGTCACTTTCCCAGAACCGGTGATGGCAATGTTGATTTTTGGTAAGCTGGTTTTAATCGCTCTAAGTTCGTTTTTCAAGGCTTCATAATCTGGTAAGGACTCTACCTTGGGTAGGTCAAAAATACCATCTCGCAGACCCAGCGCCCTGAATCCATTGTATGCTCCCACAATCCCAGCATATCTACCAAAACCTATAAGTCGCCCTCCAGTTTCTGCTACAATGGTCTCATGATCATAGAGTTCAATATTTTTCTTGAGAATTTCCCTTAAAAGATCGCGATTGTAAGGCTGCTTTTTGATCGTGTGTGAGAAGAAGAAATATTTTTTATGGAGAATCAGATCCTCTTTAGGCACTTCTTTCACACCCAACAACACATCTGCATCGCTCACATCATCAACGACTTCTACCCCAGCGTCTCGATATTGCTCATCAGTAAAAATGCGGATGGGCGAAGATTCCACGACAAATTTTGCTTGATCGCGATATTTCAAGTTAAGTGCAGCAAGCTGTGCTGGACTGAAGACCACCCTACGATCTGGCGGATTTTTTCTTTCTCTGATCAATGCAAATTTCATGAACTGTGATTTGGTTAGGCAATATAATAAAAGGCTTAAAGTTTATTGATAAAAGACAGATTTATGCGCCGCGTTTATAGGTAGTGTTTGATTTTGGATGTGATTCCGCTTTCGCGAAAGCGAAATAATCAACTATCTTTCTACCACTTAATCAGTTACCAGATGAAATTATTCAAAAGACCTTCTCGTTATCTTCTTGCCTTACTTTTGATCATCTTTTCATGCAAGGAAAAACAAGCACCTCGTGAACCACTAAATAAAGACAGTCAAGAAAAAGAAATTATGACAGAAGCGAATAACGAGTGGGAACTCATTTGGGAAGAAAATTTTGAAGGTGAGCAGCTCGATCCAAAAATCTGGAACCGACAAGTAGAGCCCGCCGGGCGTTTTAACGAAGAATGGCAACGCTACACAAATGATGAAGAAAATGCGTATGTGGAGAATGGCAAGCTCGTCATAGTTGCAAAGCACAAGGGGGATCTTCACGAGCAAGGCAACTACACCTCTGCCCGCCTGAATACCGCCCACAAACAAACTTTTAAGTACGGCAAAATCTCAGCTCGGATCAAATTACCTAAAGGCAATGGAATCTGGCCCGCATTCTGGACGCTGGGCAATAATATAGATGAGAATGGAGGCGACACACCCTGGCCGTTTTGTGGCGAGATCGATATTTTAGAGCTGTATGGTTCAAAAGATAATGCGGTAGTCGAGGCAAATATTCACTATGCTAATGAAAGTGGACAGCATGAAGCTATGGGTTCAATAAGCTACGAGCTTGAGACTGGCATTTTTGCGGACGATTATCATGTCTTTGAGCTGGAATGGACTGAGAAATCATTCAAGTGGCTCGTAGACGGAAAACTGTATCGCGAGAAGGATATTACAGGCGAGAAATATCTAGAATTTCACCATGAGCATTTCATTTTGCTCAATATCGCAGTGGGTGGCTTATGGGCTGGAGAACCAGACGACTCTACGCCTTTTCCACAGAAAATGATGGTGGACTGGATTAGATATTACAAGCACCTTGATTAAGGTATTGCAAACGCTTATTACATTTACAGATTTAAATTAATCCATGGATCAAACCATTTTACAAGCATTTACCACAGTCTTGCCCGCTCTAATCGTAGGTTTACTGGCCTATTATTTCTTCAGCTCATTTATGCAAAATGAGGAAAAACGGAGACGTTTTCTCACGGTCAGAGAGTCACAGGCCAAAACCTTACCCTCACGCATGCAAGCTTATGAGCGCATGACGCTTTTTTTAGAGCGCATCAAGCCAGAGAACCTCGTGGTTCGCATCAAGCCAGGTGAAATGGACAAAGCAGGTTACGAGCAGGTAATTATCGCCTCCATAGAACAGGAGTTTGAACACAATATCGCTCAGCAAATCTATATAAGTGAAGAAGCGTGGAATGTGATAAGATCTGCTAAAAACACAACCATTAAAATTATAAGGCAGGTTGCCATGAAAGAGAAGTCAAATACCGCTGACGGTCTACGCTCTGCAGTGCTTAATGAAGTTATGGATCATAGAGCGCCCAGTTCCACGGCTTTGAGCTACATCAGAGAAGAGGTGGGCAATCTCTTTTAAAAAAGAAAAGCCTGCATGGATTATAAGGTCAAAAGCGAGAAGATTGTTCTGGACAAATTCCTGAAAGTTTTTGAAGCCGAGGTTGAACATGACACCTACAGGAATGAAGGAAAAATCCAGGCCACACGACTCGCCTTAGATCGTGGTGATTCTGTAGCAATTCTCATTTACGAGAGGGACACAGATCAATTCCTGTTTACGGAACAGTTCCGTTATCCCAGTTCTAGAAGAAATGTACCGTTTATTTTAGAATTGCCCGCGGGAGCCATTGATGATGGAGAAACGGCTCAAGATGCTGCGCAAAGGGAAGTTCTTGAAGAGATAGGATACAAGATTGATAATCTAGAAAAGATTTCTACCTACTTTCCTTCACCTGGCATGTCTTCCGAGGTTATTCATCTATTTTTCGCTCAGGTGGAAACAGGCGATAAGGTCAATAATGGTGGAGGTGCGGCTAGCGAGAAAGAGGATATTAAATTAGTTCCGCTTTCGCGAAAGCGGGCTCTAGAAAAACTCCCTCAAGGCTTTTTCAATAATTCAATTACAATTATAGGCCTTCAATGGTTTCTATTAAATAAAGAAAATCTAATCTAGATTTTCTTTTCCCAACTCCATTAAATCATCAAAGTAGCGGTAGAGCTCACCCTTAGTGATTACAGCTCCCGTCTCGATGAGTTTGAATTTGTCGGCATTAGGGTCTTCGCCGTATTCTTTTTGAGCCGTAAAGATTTTAACGGTGTCATCCAGTAGATTGTTTTGAAGCCATTTGTAGCCTTGCGCTGTTGTAATATCTATAAGTTCATCACCCACCATAATGGAGATGAGCTCCATTTCCTTCTCTCCTAGTTTGAAGAGATTCATCGTACTAGACGAGATATGCTCTAGATACTCAGCCTTAGAAAGTACACCTTCCCAAACTAGATCAGAGAAAACATCTATTTCTTCTTCTGCTACCTCAGGCTTATTAGCTTTGATATCATCCCATTCCTGAGCCGTGATGGATTGAGTCGCGAGAAAATTGATGAATTCTGGATGCATCTCTTCCAGCTGTTCCTTAGTAAGTCTCCTGTATTTCATATTGCAATGATAGGTACAAAAAAAGCCGCTTCACTTGTGATGAAACGGCTTTTGATAATTTATAATGAATTAGTTTCCTGCGTCAACAACCTCAAAGTTGAATACAGAAGTTACTTCTCTATGGAAACGAACTGTAGCCTCATACTGGCCCAGTCTCTTAACGTTACCACCAGCAACGGTGATAAATTTCTTATCTACCTCAACTCCTTCTTTTGCAAGTGCATCAGAAACATCAGCCGTTGTAACAGAACCAAAAAGTTTATCAGCATCTCCTGTTTTAGCAGGTATTTTGATATCCAGTTCTTTTACTTTGTCAGCTTGTGATTGAGCAGCTTTAATGTTTGAAGCTTCTTTGTGAGCGCGTTGCTTCAAAGTTTCCTCAAGTTGTTTTTTAGCACCTTTTGTGGCCATCACCGCATAACCTTGTGGGATAAGGTAGTTACGTCCATAGCCTGGCTTTACTGTTACTACATCATCAGTAAAACCTAGGTTTTCTACATCTTTCTTTAATATAAGTTCCATAATTCTGTAGCGTTTTTATTTAAGTAGATCACCTACGTAAGGCATAAGTGCAATATGACGGGCACGTTTTACAGCCACAGCCACTTTTCTCTGGTATTTTAATGATGTACCGGTAAGGCGTCTAGGCAATAGTTTACCTTGCTCATTTACCAATCCCATGAGGAAATCTGGATCTTTGTAATCTATGTACTTAATACCACTTCTCTTGAAACGGCAGTACTTCTTTCTCTCTTGAGTCTCGATCTTGAGGGGAGACAAGTAACGTATGTCACCGTCTTTCTTACCCTTTGCTTGTTGTTGTAAAGTTGCCATGGATTAAGCTTTAGATTTTTTAGACATTCTATTTCTTCTCTTTTCTGCCCACTCGATAGCGTACTTGTCAAGCTTTACAGTAAGGTATCGCATCACGCGCTCGTCACGACGGAATTCAACCTCATAGTCTCCGATTATAGAGCCTGGGGCTTCAAATTGAAAAAGGTGGTAGAAACCACTTTTTTTGTTTTCGATTGTGTAGGCAAGTTTTTTAAGCCCCCAATCTTCTTTGGCTACCATTTTGGCTCCATTACCAGTAAGGAAATCCTCAAACTTCTTTACTGTTTCCTTTACCTGCTCATCAGATAAAACGGGATTCAAAATGAAAACAGTTTCGTATTGATTCATAATTATAATTTAAACGGCTGCAAAAGTACAACTTTTACTGGTAATTACTTCTGCGACAGAATTAAAATTACTGTAATCTCGCTTTCGCGAAAGCGAAAACTTCCAGAACACGTAGAAACTCCTAAAAAAATGGATTATTCAAAAATTCTAACACGTAAAAAACCCGTTTATCGATAATTACGTATATTAGTCTACAAATTGATCGCAAGAAGAGATCATGTTCATTAAGAGTTTTAAAAATTTTAGTTTATTTGTAACCCCCTATATAACAAACTAAAAACCAAAAAACGATGTATATGCCATCAACTTTACTTAATTGTTACGTAGTGGAACCTCTCGATGAGTGCAGATCCATGCTTGTTAACTTAATCAATGCTCATCCTAATCTTAATTTCATTCAGGACTACAAAAATCCTGTTCAAGCTAAAGAAGAACTTCAGGACACCAAAATTGATCTTCTTATTGTAGCCATCGAGATGGAAAAAATGAATGGCTTTGAACTCGTTAACTACTTAGACAGCGGTGCTTCAATCATCTTTACCTCATTCAATACTGATGATGCTTTTAAGGCTTTTGAATATAATGCCTTAGATTACCTGAAACTTCCTATCAAGAAAGAGCGTTTTTTATATGCCGCTGAAAAGGCTATACTTAAGAAACGATTTAACGAACTCCCCAAGGAAGATCCGGGTGATTTCATCTTTGTCAAAAGCAACTTGAAAAGCAGAAAAGTTTACCTTAACGAACTAAGATATATTCAAGCGCTGGGTGATTATGTGAAATTGATAACTAATCATGAAACCCTTGTTGTTTTATCGACCATGAAGGCTTTTGAGCAGTCGCTTCCTAGCGATAAATTCCAGCGTATCCATAAGTCATATATTGTGAATATGGATAAAATCCAAAAATATAGCAGTACAGCAGTGGAACTGGATAACGAAGTCTTGCCTCTAAGCAGAAATAGAAAAACTCAGTTCTTGTCTATCCTTAAAGAACTGGAAGCTGTAGGAGTTTAAGTCACTCATTAAAAATAAGCTCGGCTTGAGTACCACCTGATTCTTTAGAAAATAAGCGTATACGCCCTTTATGAAGAGTCATGATTTGTTTGCTTAAGCTGAGTCCTACCCCACTCCCACGTTTTTTTGTGCTGAAAAAAGGCACAAATATATTCTCCTTAATTTCATCAGAAATCCCTGGACCATTGTCGATTACAGCAATCACCGGTCTGCCTCTCATGTTCTTGAATGTCTTGATTTCAACAACTCGTCTTACCATACCCTCTGTAGCTTCAACAGCGTTGATTATGAGATTGATTAGTACTTGTTCTATCAAATAACTATCAATGTCGAGCTGCATCTTGCGATCCAAAATATTAAAACTGATCTCAACTTTCTCAGGTATAGTAGTCATCATCAACCCCTGCACGCTATCCATAAATTCTTCAACATAAATTACTGAAGTATTTATTTGATTTACATTATTTAAACTGCGGTAGGTCTTAGCAAATTTCATAAGACCCTCACTCCGTTTTTTGATACTTGAAACGCCGCTGAGAATATCCTCTGTTTGCAGTTTACCTCCTCCTGAATTTTCAAAATTCTCCCTTAAGCCTAACTCGAGGGTTTCTGCCAGCGAAGTGATAGGTGCGATACTATTCATGATTTCATGGGTCATCACACTCAATAGTTTTTTCCAGGAGTCGTCTTCATTTTTATTAAGGGTATTTTCAATATTTTGTACCACAACTAACCTGAAACTACTTTGCTCTACTTCAAATATGGTTTCAAGTATCAACACTTTCTGACTATCTTGAGATAGAGGCAAATTAACAGGAGATGCCCCTGTATGGCGTTGATCAAACAATACCTCAAAAAGTTCTGGCCTGCGGTCCTCTACAAAATCAATATTCTTAAAATGCGGAAAATTCAAAGTCTCGAGCAGGCTATCATTAATCCATAATACGTTGCCTTTTTCCAGATCGTAAGCGACTATACCTACATCCACCATTTCAAGGATTTTCTGGAGGTATACAAGTTGTGCCTGACGCTCACTATTTATGGATTTGATTGTCTTATTGATCAAATTAAAACCAGCATGCAGTTCACGCATATCTTTAGGACCTTTACTCTCTACAAACCATCGGGAGAAGTCACGGTATTTGATAGATTCAAAATAATCGCTTACTTCTAGAAAGCGTTTTTTTACATAGCTGTAGAGGTAATAAACTGCAATGAGTGAGCAAGTTGAGCCTAGTATAATCAGATAATATTTTACCTGAACGATTCCAAAAGCCAGAATCATAAGTGTCCCTAGCAGTACACTTATACGCAGACTTAGTGGCAAGACATAACTTTTAAAGGTCATATTTCTGGAGTCTGCGGTAAAGGGCGGTTCTGGTCAACCCCAGCTCTTTGGCTGATTTAGTAATGTTACCATTATTTTTATCAATTACATGAACGATCGTTTGTTTTTCAACATCTTCAAGGTTAGTACTCACGTGTTCTTGCTTCTGAGCAGGTGACGCTACCTCGATATTTGAAAAAGAAAGATCTGCTGCAGTAAGGATGTTTCCTTCACCCATGATGACGGCTTTCTCCATGGCATATTGCAGCTCTCGCACATTACCGGGAAAAGAATGTTTTTGAAGCTTCCGCTCAAAATCGGCCGAAAAAGACAAATCCCCCTTAGTATACTTAGAAGCGTACTGATCTGTAAAATAGCGAGCCAGTTCTAGAATATCATCGCCGCGTTGTCGTAAAGGAGGCACAACTATGTCTAGCGTATTGATGCGGTAAATAAGATCTTTTCTAAACCTGCTTTCATCACTCAGTTCCATAAGACTTAGGTTTGTCGCGCAAATCAAACGTATATCTACGGCAACAGGTGTATTTGATCCCAACGGGATAACAGCTCTATTTTGAAGAACACTAAGCAGCCTGGCTTGTTGCCTCAAGGTAATGTTACCTATTTCATCAAGAAAAAGAGTTCCGCCATGAGCAGCTTCAAATCTACCCTGCCGATCTTCACGAGCATCTGTGAAAGCACCTTTTTTATACCCAAAAAGTTCGCTTTCAAAAAGAGATTCGGTCAGTGCTCCCACATCCACTTTTACAAAGGGTTTGTCCTTACGTAGCGAATTATTATGGATCGCTTGAGCGACCAGTTCCTTACCAGTACCGTTCTCGCCCAAAATCAGAACATTGGCATCTGTAGGCGCTACTTTGCGTAGCTTAACAAACACGTCTTGCATGATCTCGCTGCTCCCTACAATCTGATCTGATACATTTTCAGGCTGCTTATTTTTGTTCTCGCGCTTGTCGAGTAGTTCACCCAAAGTTTCAATCATCTTGTTGTTGCTCCATGGTTTGACCATAAAATCAGAAGCGCCCATTTTAAGAGATTTGATGGCAAGATCGATATCTGCATAAGCAGTGATAAGGACAATATCTAAGTCTTTTTTCTTTTTACGGATGTGATTTAACCAGTAGACACCTTCATTACCAGTATTCACCATTGCGTTGAAATTCATGTCTAGAATTACGATGTCAAACGAGGTCTCTCGCATAAGTTGATCTATCGTATTAGGATTTTTACTAGTCACAACTTTGGCCGTGCGAGACTTTAGTAATAGACGGAGTGCCGTAAGCACGTCTTCATCGTCATCTACTACAAGAATGTTGGCAGATTTTAGAAGCATGTCAAAAGTTACAATTGAATTTCTTGAAGAATTATCCTGTAAAAATAAACGGTCTCTCATAATTCAGGAGGTTCTCTGTCAATTTTCCGCTTTCGCGAAAGCGTAACATCTTCAAACCCTTTTACAAAAACGTACACAACTGTATCAAAACCGTACACTCAAATCTGTTAATCCCTAATACAAATAACTGAATATCAACAGGAAATAGTTTTGGCACGTTTATCAAGATCACTTGGACGAGAATGTGATAATCATGGATATACCCTTAGAAAAGAAAAGATTCAACTTACGGAAGATACTAATGATCGCAGGTGGTGTGGCAATTATTGCCCTGATCGTTTTTGTTTTACTTTCTACCACGGGAGCATCAAAATTAAACGTTGAAAAAGAAAGGTTGTCCATAAATGAGGTAACACTAGGTGTTTTTCAGGAAAACATACCTGTGAACGGCGTAGTCCTGCCTAAAAACACCATTTATCTAGATGCACTTGAAGGTGGTCGTGTTGAGGAAAAATTTGTCGAAGATGGCGCCATGATGAAAAAAGGTGAACCCATTATGAGATTGTCAAACACCGACTTAGAATTAAGCCTAGTCAATCAAGAAACGTCGGTGTACAATCTCTTGACACAAATGCAGATCTCCCAGAATCAAGCGCGTCAAAATACCATCAACCGCCTGAACCAAAATACTGATGTTGAAAACAGTCTTATCGAAGCTAAGCGCGTGTACGACCTTAATAAAAGACTGTATGAAAAAGGCGTTATTGCTAAACAGGTATTCATTCAGTCTGAGAACAATTACAACTACCAGAAAGAACGTATGGAACTTTCTAAACAGATCCTTGCACAAGATTCACTTGCCGTTCAGATTGAGAACAATCAAGCACAGAGTTCCTACGCCCGCACACAAAATGCACTTGAACTAATGCGTAGGAAAGTGGCAGATCTTGTAGTACGTGCTCCGGTAGATGGTCAGCTCACCTCGCTAGATGCAGAAATCGGGCAATCCATAAATAAGGGAGCTCGTCTGGGACAAATAGATGTTCTCGATGGATTTAAAGTGCGTGTGGATATAGACGAGCATTACATCTCCCGCATCTACGCAGGTCAGCGTGGAACTTTTGACATGGATTCAAAAACCTATGAACTGGAGATCAAAAAGGTGTACAGCCAGGTGAACAATGGACGCTTTCAGGTGGATATGACTTTTGTAAACGCCACACCAGAAGAGATAAGAAGAGGACAAAGCCTGCAAATAAGACTGGCTTTGAGCCAAGAGAAAGAAGCGCTTCTCGTATCAAAAGGTGGTTTTTTCCAAGAAACAGGCGGAAACTGGATTTTCAAAGTGAGCCAAGATGGTGATCGGGCATACAAAGTACCCATAAAACTGGGAAGCCAGAATACTAAATACTATGAAGTTCTTGAAGGATTACAGCCTGGCGATCGTGTCATCACAAATAGCTATGATAGCTACGGTGATGTAGAAGAACTTGTACTGAATTGATGAAGAGCTATGAGCTGTGAGCTGTGAGCTGTGAGCTAATATAAAACTGATCATCAACAATTTAAAAAACACTGCTATGAAAATAATAGATGCACCACTTAGACTACAAAAATCATGGAGATCAAAGGCCTTTGCCAGAGAGATCACCACGCATACGAAAAGATTTAAATCACCCAAGTTTTAATCCACAAAGGCATTTAAAATTCCTTTAATAATCATCTAATCAGCAGAAAAATGATAAAGATTATAGACCTTGAAAAATATTATGCTACAGAAGAAGTACGCACCGTAGCTCTCAATAAACTATCCTTTCACGTAAATGAAGGAGAATTTGTCGCGATTATGGGACCATCTGGTTGTGGAAAATCTACCTTACTCAATATCCTAGGATTGCTGGATGATCCAGACGGCGGGAGCTTTATCTTCAACGGCACCGAGGTGAGCGGTTATAACGAGCGTAAACGTTCCCAGTTGCGCAAGCACAATATTGGATTCGTTTTTCAGAGTTTCAACCTAATCGATGAGCTGACCGTTTTTGAAAACGTTGAGTTACCGTTGATCTACACAAATGTGAAGACATCAGAGCGCAAAAAACGCGTAGATGAGGTACTTGAAAAAATGCAGATCATGCACCGTCGCAATCATTTCCCGCAACAGCTATCAGGTGGTCAGCAGCAGCGTGTGGCCGTCGCTAGAGCTGTAATCAATAATCCCAAGCTCATCCTTGCCGATGAACCTACGGGTAATCTGGACAGCAGTAACGGTAACGAGGTCATGGATCTGCTTACTGAACTCAATGCCGCTGGAACAACTATAGTTATGGTAACACATAGTGAACACGATGCCAAGTACAGCCACCGCATCATTAGGATGCTGGACGGTCAGAAAGTGACTGAAAATGTGCTTTCAGAATATAAAGCAAAAGCAACGGCAGCGGTATAGCGGCTTCCCATCAATCAAAATAATATTCCCATGGTCCCTTTCATTCTCTGGATAGCACATTGCTTTATTGAATTTATGATAATGCCGTAGAAGGTTTCCGCTTTCGCGAAAGCGTAACAAAAACAAATAGCAAACGAACTTAAAAATGCTAAAAAACTATTTCAAAATCGCTTTGAGAAACCTTTGGAAAAACAAGGGATACTCTTTATTAAATATTGCAGGACTCGCTATAGGAATCACTTGTGCTGGATTGATTTTTCTATGGATTGAAGGTGAGCTGAGCTACGATCAGCATATTGAAGATAAACACCTTGTCTATTCAATACCTACAAATCAAAAATATGACGGAGAGTGGCGCACTTTTAATCAAGCGACTCCGGGACCTCTCGCACAAGTGCTGAAGGACGAAATTCCAGAAGTGGCAAAATCCGGAAGAATGCGCAATACAGATCTGTTACTAACCGCAGGAGAAACAGCTCTTAATGGCAATAGCGCCTATGCTGATGAAGATATTTTTGACATCTTCAGTCTTGAATTCATTGCTGGAAATGCGGAGCGTACGTTTCAAAACAAAAAGAGCATTGTTTTGACTCAAGACCTTGCAGTTAGACTTTTTCAAAATCAAGATCCATTAAACCAGACCTTACTCATTAACAAAACCGAGAGCTATCAAGTGACGGGAGTCATTAAAAATATACCTGAGTCCTCTACTTACACTTTCGATTCATTTATACCCTTCGAGAATTTTACAGATGGCAAGGAGTGGACTCAAGGCTACGACAGCAATTTCACAGATGCTTTTGTAAAACTTAAGCCCAGCGCTGATTACACCGCAACAAATGAAAAGGTAAAAGCCGTTTTACCTACAAAAACCAACGATCCAAGTACAGAAGCCATACTATTTTCTGCAGAAGACTGGCATCTGAGGAATACGTTTAAAAATGGTGAAATTGTAGGTGGGCAAATAGAATTTATAAGGTTGTTTGCCGCAATTGCCTTGATCATACTCATCATTGCCTGTATCAATTTTATGAATATCGCAACTGCTCGCAGCGAGAAGAGGGCAAATGAAGTAGGCATGCGCAAGGCGCTTGGCTCAAGTAAGAATCAGTTGATTTTTCAATTTTTATCAGAGTCGCTGGTCACTGCGTTTCTAGCCGGAGTCTTGAGCGTGGGGCTTTTACTCTTGATCATTCCGGAATTTAACGCTATGCTCAACGCTCGAGTCTCGCTTAGACTTATGGATCCTTTGCATATCATAAGTTTGACCTCTATAATTTTGTTATGTGGTTTGCTAGCGGGACTTTACCCAGCATTTTATCTGTCTTCGTTCAAACCTGTATCCGTTTTAAAAGGTGCCTTTAAATCAAGTGGAGGCGCTACGTTCATACGCAAGGGACTTGTGGTTGCTCAATTTTCAGTATCCATCGTTTTTATCATCAGTACGATACTGGTATATCAACAGGTACAGCATGTTAAAAACAGGGATTTGGGAATCGATAAAGACAATCTGGTCGAAATCCCTTATACGGATCAAATCATTGAAAATTTCGAATTGATCGAGCAAGACTTGAAATCGGCTGGTGTAATTTCTAGTGCGGGTCTTAGCAATTCGCAAGCGCTTTCTGAAGGGAACAACACTTCTGGACTAGAATGGGACGGCAAGCCAGAAGATGAAGATATTCTCGTTTCCTTCCATACAATCACAAAAGATTATTTTAAAACTACTGGTTTAGATATTCTGGAAGGTCGAGGTTTCTCAACTGACGTGGCTAAAGATTCAACCAGTATCCTTATCTCAAAATCCTTTGCTGATCTCATGAAAAAGGAAGATATCATAGGCTCTATTGTAACCTGGGGCGATATGCAACTTACCGTAAAAGGAGTCGTAGCAAATTATCAATATGGCGACATGTATACAGATAGTGATCCCGTGCTGTTTTATCACCAGAAAGAAGGCGCTAACTACCTCTACCTAAAACCTGCTGAAGGCATTGATACCCACAGCGTCATCACAGAGATTGAAAAGGTTTTGGATAAACATAATGAAGGCTACCCTCTTGAATATCGATTTGTGGACGATGAGTTTGAGGCACGTTTCAGAAGTGAGAACCTGATCGGTCAGCTATCACAAATCTTTGCTGTACTGGCAATTTTCATATCGTGTTTGGGGCTTTTTGGACTATCGGCCTACACGGCAGAGCAGCGTCGCAAAGAAATAGGTGTACGCAAAGTACTAGGCTCCAGCGTTACAAATATCGTGAAATTGCTGTCACAAGACTTCTTGAAACTCATAGGGATTGCAGTGGTAATCGCCATCCCAGTCGGCTATCTCGTTATGGAAAATTGGCTGCAGGATTTTGCCTACCGCATTGAGATCAATCCGCTCGTATTTTTCTTGGCTGCTTTTTCAGCACTTGCTATAGCCCTGCTCACGGTGAGCTTCCAGGCCATAAAAGCAGCAGTTGCAAATCCCATCAAAAGCTTGAAAACGGAATAGAAGATGAATAATCGCTTCGCTTAAAGATAAAGGAGTAAAGACCATCGTATCGGTGTAGATCTTAATAATTACGCTTTCGCGAAAGCGAAACTAAAACAAACCAAATGCTAAAAAACAATTTCAAAATAGCCTGGAGGAATCTGATTAAAAGTAAGATTTACTCTGCCATAAACATTCTAGGACTCGCACTAGGAATGGCCGTCACGATCATGATAGGTCTTTGGATTAATGACGAGTTCACATTTAACAATGCATACACTAACAAAGCTAGAATTGCCCAAGTATGGCAAAGCCAGACTTTTAATGGACAAATAAGTACCGGTCAAGCGATTCCACTACCGCTTGAGTTTGAGGTTAAGGAGAAACACTCTGATATTTTTGAGCATGTAGTAATGTCTAGCTGGGAAAGTGCCCAATTCTTCAATCACGGTGGCGAGAGCTTCTCTCTCAACGGTTTCTTTATGAGCAAGGAAATCTTAGAAGTGCTGGATATAGAGGTTATAAAGGGGGTTGAGCGAGGCCTTTGTGATCCAAAGAGCTTAATGATTTCTGAGCAGTCTGCCGAAGCCTTATTTGGGAAAGAAGATCCTATAGGTCAGCTGGTCAGTATAGACAGAGGGGAATCCCTCAAAGTTACGGCAGTTTATAAAAATCCACCTCAACACGGTTCTTTTTCCACTATGCACTATTTAATGCCCTGGGAATATTACACTTCTTCCAGAGAATGGATTAGAACCAATGCAGATAACTGGGACAACAACTCATTTCAAATGTTTGTTCTGCTCAAGGAAGGCGTCACCATGTCACAGGCAGACGCCGCAATCGCCGACACAAAAAAGAACGCACAACCAGATAATGATCACAACCCTACCCTACACATCAACCCCATGGAAGAGTGGCATCTATACGGTGAGTACATAGATGGTAAAAAAGCTGGCGGGCGTATCGAGAATGTTTGGCTATTTGGCATCATAGGAATATTTGTATTAATACTGGCATGCATTAACTTCATGAATTTAAGTACCGCGCGATCAGAAAAAAGATCTCTGGAAGTGGGTATTCGCAAATCCATAGGTTCCACTCGATCCCAACTCATCAAACAGTTTTTGAGCGAGTCGTTTCTAGTAGTTTTGTTAGCTTATTTTCTAGCCATTGTTATCGTTATAGTTTCATTGAGCTACTTCAATGAGATGGCCAATAAGAATATTTCTTTTCCCTATTTGAATGGCTGGTTCTGGATATTTTCCTTAGTATTCATTTTAGTTACCGCACTCCTGGCAGGTAGTTACCCATCGCTATACCTATCATCATTCACTCCAGTAAAAGTTTTGAAAGGAACTTTTAAATCTGGGCGTTATGCGGCATTACCTCGCAAGATACTTGTGGTGACCCAGTTTACGGTTTCAATTACCTTGATCATAGGAACCCTGATTGTATTAAGTCAAATTGAATACTCAAAGAACCGACCGATGGGATATGATAAAGCAGGCCTCATACAAGTACCCATCTTCAGTCATGACTTCAACGGAAAATATGATTTCAGTAGAACGCAATTCATGAATTGTGGAGCGGTTACAGCCTTTGCCAGTTCCCTGAGTCCGGTTACAGAGGTATGGTCTAACACCGCTGGATATAAATGGGATGGAAAACCAGAAGGATTTCAAGAAGATTTTGCCATGACGCATGTTTCATGGGATTACATAGAAACCATGGGGATGGAGATCATTGAAGGTAGGGATTTCAGCAGAAATTTTGCCACGGATTCTAATGCAGTCATCCTTAATGAAACTGCCGTAAAGTACATGCAAATTCAAGATCCAATAGGAAAACTACTCATAGATAACGCGAGCGATGATCCTGAACCACCTTTAAAAATAATAGGAGTGGTGAGAGATGCCATTATACAATCTCCGTACGAACCTGTAAAACAACACATCTACCCTTTTGACAAGTATGATAATTCTGCGTACTATCAAATGCGCTTGAACCCAGAAAATTCTGTAGCGGAAAACCTCGCTATAGTTGAAAAAGTATTTAAGGAACATTTCCCCAACGTACCCTTCCAGTACGATTTTATAGACGAGAATTTTGCTAGAAAATTTGAAAACGAGGAACGAGTTGCTGGATTATCAAAATTATTTACCATTCTCGCTATCATCATAAGTTGTTTAGGGTTATTCGGCCTCGCATCATTTGTGGCAGAGCAGCGTACTAAAGAGATAGGAGTACGCAAAGTATTAGGCGCTAGCGTTGCAAACCTGTGGTTGCTACTTTCCAAAGACTTCCTGCTGCTCGTATGCATCAGTATACTCATAGCGGCGCCACTCGCCTACTACTTTATGAACGGTTGGATCGAGCGCTTCAGTTACCGTACAGATATAAGTGTGGACGTGTTCCTACTAGCTGGAATCGGAGCTCTGATTTTGACCTTGATCACTGTGAGTTTTCAAGCTATCAAAGCTGCAGTGGCTAATCCTGTGAAGAGTTTGAAAACGGAGTAAAAGATGAAAGACCGCTTCGCAATAAGACAAAGGATAAGAGACTATCGTAGCATTTTGGATTTTGATAATTCCGCTTTCGCGCTGCGCCGTCAGCAATCCTATGGCGACCGAGGGAAAGCGTAACCATCACAAAAAGAGCAAGACAATTTAACCTCAGAATACTAAGAATATCTCGCCACTCCAGGCGTCAAAAAACAGAAGATATGAAAAGTCTAATCATCATTTATATAGGACTGATTTGTAGTCTTCCTGCATATGTGTATGGAATTGTTCAGCAATCCTCACAGAAAGAATTGCCGCAAAACGTGATCAAAATGGACTTGAAAAATCCAATGGCAACCTTCAAAGAACGATAGTTTTAAATGAGGATAAATCTTTTTCTTTTGAGGGATCTGCTGAAATTTTTAAAGGTACACTTACCCTTAAAATCATCTCAAATGATCAAGAATTGTGGACTAGAACTTATAGCAAATTAGACGGCCTGCAACAAATCAAACTGGATTTTAAAGATTTAGAAAATAGCGAGTTAGTGATCATTACTGAAATGAAATCGGTGAGTGGTCAGTATAAATTCAACTGGAACTGAGGACGATTGCTAGAATATATTGAATTGTTTAGAGAATAACAGTTATATTAAAGTCATTGAGGGCCATAGCTTTTTTCCAACTTTTCATCTAAGCTCAATTCGTAGACTTCGATTTTTCTAACATTTTCTACATGGCCAAAAAGTTCCCTGCTTATGGTTGCTCAACGCCGCAAAGAGATCTGCATACGCAAAGTTGTAGGTGCAAGTGTTGCAAGAGTGACCGTGCTGCTGTCCCTAGATTTTGTAAAGCTGGTAGGCATCGCTTTTCTTATTGCATTTCCCGTTGCTTATTACTTGACTTATAATTGGTTACAGTATTATCCGTACCGCACAGAGTTACACTGGCACATTTTTGCTACCGGTGGTTTTACTGCTCTATAGATCGCATTATTAACCATAAGTTTTAAAACGGTGCATGCAGCGGTGGCAAATCTAATCAAGAGTTTGAAGAGTGAGCAAAGCAGCGAGGTATGACCCCTTTGCTTGATGACCTATGACGAAAGCTAATCGTAGGAATATGAATTTGATAGTCTATGTATTTTTCTCGCTTTCGCGAAAGCGTATATGAATCTGAGCCATTGTTGTGAAAAATAGCTAACTTTGGGAAAGACTAGTAGGGTATGAAGCCAGTAACCGATTTTTCTTCACTTGATCTTAAAAAACGCTACACCTATGCAGATTATCTGACGTGGGAGTTTAGCGAGCGGGTGGAATTGATCAAAGGCTGGATTCATAAAATGAGTCCGGCACCCAAGCGATGGCATCAAAAAGCTGAAACTGTTCTTAGTTCAAAGTTTTACAGTCACTTTGAAAATCATTCTTGCGAGGTGTACCATTCCCCTTTTGATGTACGTTTAGTTAAAAACAAAGGCCAGAAAGATCAAGAAATAGACACGGTTGTTCAACCAGACATCTGCCTCGTTTGCGACCCTAGCAAACTTGACGATGCGGGTTGCAAAGGCGCACCCGATCTCATTATCGAAATTCTCTCAGAGTCAACTTCAAAGAAGGATTACAATGAGAAGTTTAATCTATATCAGGAAAATGGTGTAAAGGAATATTGGTTGGTTCAACCAGAATTATTCTACATTGAAATCTACGCGCTAGAAAACGATATTTATGAGCGCTTTGGGCTTTTTGAGAAACGAAACAGTCCCGACCTCGTTTCAGGTAAATTATTTCCCGACCTTAAAGTCTCGATGGCAGAGGTGTTTGCGCGATAGTTTTGATTTCTGATTCTCATCTCTTTGTTCATTTGTTTCAGTTTTCAAGTGATTGAATTATTTACGCTTTCGCGAAAGCGTACTTCTTACCCACTTTCCCAAAATCGCACATAGCTGTATCAAAATCGGACACTTCATTTCTATAAATCTGTTACAAAATACTGAAATTCACTGATTTGTAAAACTGGCATAGATCAAGTAATCTTTGAGGCAATAACATCAACATCATGCTTAAAAACTACCTTAAAATAGCTTGGAGAAGCCTCTGGAAGCAGAAATTCTTTTCAGTAATCAATATTATAAGCCTTTCCATAGGCCTTAGTGCCTCGTTGGTAATAGGCATGATGGTGTATCACGATTTTACATTTGATCGTTTTCATAAAAATGGTGAGCACATTTATAGGGCGGTAAGCGATTTAGAATTTGGTGATGATGCTTTCGGTAACCCGGGAACTCCTATTCCACTGGGTGAAACCATGCTCGCAGAATATCCCGAAGTGGAGAAAAAAGCGCACTTTATTCTTTATAACCCTGCAAAAATCACCGCACTCAGCACTCAAAAAACCAGCAAGATCAACGATAGGGTCATTTTTGCAGAAAGTAGCTATTTCTCAATTTTTGACTATGAATGGCTTGCCGGTAATCCAGAAACAGCGCTCAGCACTCCGAACAATGTGGTTCTCACCCAGCAAAAGGCAGCCTACTATTTCCCTAATTTATCACCTGAAGAGATAATAGGGCAAACTCTGGACTACACAGAATTTCAAGCTAATGTTTCTGGCATTGTAGCTGATTTTGAGAACAATTCTGATCTGGTTTTTACAGAATTCATTGCCTATGAAACGGTGAGCCAGAGTGACCTTAAAGGCATGAGCGAGCAAGGATTTGACAGCATTAATTCCAGTTCACAACTTTATGTGCAATTGCGACCTGATGCAGATGTTGCTTCGATCAACAAAAGATTGGCAACCCTCGCTGAATCACAATGGGATGAAGAGTCCATAGAATTCGGTATGAAGTCATGGTATAAGCTCCAACCGTTATCTGACATTCATTTCAATACTAAATATGGTATTTATGATTACAGCCGGAACCAAGCCAACAAAACAGTTCTTACCTCATTAGGTTTCGTTGCGCTTTTCCTTCTTTTGCTGGGCGTCGTAAATTTTATCAATCTAAACACCGCCAGTGCAACCCAAAGAGCGCGCGAGATAGGGGTACGTAAAACACTGGGTAGTTCAAGAGGCCAACTCATAAGACAGTTTCTAGGCGAGACTTTCTTACTCACCTTGCTCTCCATAGCGTTATCCGTAGGCTTATCCTATTGGTTGATCCAGATATTCTCTGATTATATTGTAGATGCTATTAGTCTAGGTCTTTTATTAAAACCTGTTGTTCTGATGGGGATATTAGTGTTGCTTCTAGTGGTCACATTTGCCGCAGGGTTTTATCCGTCCCTTGTTTTGTCAAGTTTTAAACCCAGTAAAGTTCTCAAAGGAGAATATTCATCTACAAGTGGCAATCCAACTATACGTAAAGGACTGACGGTTTTTCAATTTGGTGTAGCTCAGGTATTCATCATCGGTTCCCTTCTTGTGGGTCGACAGATACATTTTGTATTAAATCAGGATATGGGTTTTGAAAAAGAAAACCGCCTATTTGTACAGATGCCGTGGGGCGAGAAAGATTTTAGCAAAAAAGCCGCACTTCAGATTGAATTGAGCAAAATATCAGGTGTTGAGATGACCAGTCTGGGTAGCATGCCTCCAGCGAGTATGAGTACCCATGTGAACTTGATGAAAATCAATCACGACGGTCAGGAATACAAAACTGAGGTGCGCATGCAGTACGGCGATACAGAATATCTTGAATTGTACAATATTGACTTACTGGCCGGTAGAGTACCGCTCAATGATACCATCGCTGAATTTGTCCTTAATGAAAAAGCTACAAAGATTCTAGGCTTCAACTCACCTGAGGAAATTATCAATCAGCAAGTGACTTATGATGACAAAAAGATTACCGTTGTAGGAGTGATGAAAGATTTTCATCAGGCCTCTGCCAAAAATGAAATTATGCCACTTGCTTTTACGGGAGACCTATCGCGCAGCGGCTGGGGATACTTCAGCACAGTGCACCTTAAAACTGCGGCAAATTCAGATATTTCCGACATCATTGATCGGATAGAAAGCACATATCTCTCTATTTTTCCTGATAGCGATGTTAGTGTAGGCTTTCTAGACGAGAGCATTGAACGATTTTACCGTGAAGACCAGCGCCTGTCTAAATTGCTCAACTGGGCAACAGGACTGTCTATTTTGATCAGTTGTCTTGGATTACTCGGGCTCGTGGTACATACCACCGAGCGACGTCGCAAAGAGATAGGAGTACGTAAGGTTCTGGGCGCCACCGTGGCGCAGATCAATTTATTGTTGTGTAGAGATTTTGTCATTCTGATTTTAATCGCCTTCTTAATCGCCGCACCCATCGCATACTATTTCATTCAGGATTATCTCAACGATTTTGTATTCCGTACGGACATCAGTATTTGGATTTTCTTGGGCAGCATCGCCGCAATGACCGTAATTGCTCTCGCGGTAATGAGTATTAAAACCGTTTCAACCGCAATGAGAAATCCGGTGGAAAGTTTAAAAACGGAATGAAAAAATGGAAAGATCGCTGACCTCAGACGCCGCTCAGTGAACAGCAGTAAGACAAAAGTTGAAGGACGATCGTAGCGGTGAAGATTTTTATGAGTTCGCTTTCGCGAAAGCGGAAACGAAAAGAAGTTTATACTGAGCTTGTCCAAGTCTGAAAGCGCAATAAAAATTAAGCAAGTGTCAATTTGAGCGGTAGTCGAGAACGAGTTATTAATCTCGAAATCAAATCAATATCGACTTGACAACTAAAATGGACAACAAACAATAAATAACTGAAATTCATAACGATTAAGAAACTATCAAATGATTGAACTGAAAAACATTTACAAGTGGGTCAAACAAGGTGGCAACCGCATCTTTTTACTCAATGATCTGAATTTAAGGGTGAAAGAAGGGGAGTTCATTTCCATCATGGGACCATCGGGATCGGGAAAATCTACTTTGCTGAACGTTATCGGGATGCTGGATGGGTTCCAGGAAGGAAGTTATGAGTTTCTAGGAGAACCAGTGCACAAGCTCAAGGAAAAGCAGTTGTCCAGACTCTATAAAGAACACATAGGTTTTGTATTTCAGGCTTATCACCTGATCGATGAGCTCACGGTTTATGAAAACATCGAGACGCCCCTACTCTATAAAAACGTCAAGAGCAGTGAGCGCAAAGCCCGTGTTGCTGACATCCTGGACCGGTTTAACATCGTAGGTAAAAAAGATCTTTTTCCAAATCAACTCAGCGGAGGCCAGCAGCAGCTTGTGGGAGTCGCTCGAGCTCTCGTTGCAAGAGCCAAACTCATCCTCGCCGATGAACCTACTGGAAACCTCAACTCGCAACAGAGCAACGAAATCATGGAGCTGTTCAAGAATCTAAATCAAAATGAGGGTGTCACCATAATTCAAGCGACACACTCTGAATCTAATGCTGCCTACGGAACACGTACGATCCACCTGCTGGATGGGATGCGTAATAGAAAGCTGGAGGGTTAGTTGGTGAGCTTGGGAGTAACTAGTTTTTGTAATTTCTCGCATTTTACAATTTTCTCCGGTGATACTTTTCTAGCTTATTAAAATTGAGTTTGAGTTTAGATTTAAGTTTAGATTTAAAAAGAATCGATCGTGAATCTGTCGCGTTGAGACAAAAGCTTCTGACCTAGGCATTCCTATCTTTGCGGCATGAGTTCTTCTAGACGCTATTTCATCGAATTTGCTTATGATGGCACAAACTACCATGGCTGGCAAAAACAGCCCGATGCCATTACCGTACAAGAAAGATTGGAAGAAGGATTAAAGTTGCTTCTAAAGCAGCCCGTACTGACAACAGGAGCAGGTCGCACGGATACTGGCGTACACGCTAAGCAAATGTTTGCCCACTTTGACCTTGAAAAACCAGCTCAAATCGAGAACATCGTGTACCGCCTGAACCGGTGGCTGCCAGAAGACATAAGTGTTTTTAATCTTTATGAAGTAGGAAGTGAAGATCACGCTCGTTTTGATGCAATTTCCCGATCTTATGAATACCACATACATCTAAGGCCTGATCCATTCTTCAATAAAAACAGCTACATTCTTTACCGCAAACCCGATTTTGGATTAATGCAAGAAGCGGCTGACCAATTATTGGGCACTAAAAACTTCAAATGCTTCTCCCGAAGCAAAACACAGGTAAAAACGTACAACTGCACAGTTACAGAAGCTCGGTTCCAAATAGATGATCATCACGTTATTTTCCATATCACTGCAGATCGGTTCTTGCGGAATATGGTACGAGCAGTCATGGGAACGCTTTTAGAAATAGGTTACGGTAAGAAAATGGTGGAGGATTTAGACCACATCATAAAATCTCAAGACCGTAATCAAGCAGGTCCCAGCGCTCCAGGTCAAGGACTTTACCTGACCAAAATAGTATATCCCGATCGCGTACCTTTACATTCATGAAAGTTCTATTTCAAGAAAAGCAGCGTTTTTCACCTTGGGTGACGTGGGGAACAGCCTTACTAATGGTTTTGTGCCTGATTGGGATCTGGCTTGTTCAGGAGGACGGAGCAACTTTAGAACTTCCTATTAAACTTCTGCTAAGCCTTTTACCAGTAGCGATAAGCGTACTTATGTTTGCACTGGTTTTAAAAACTGAAATCACTCAAGACTTTATCAAAATCAATTACGTTCCATTCTTGACCAAGAAATGGTTCTGGGAGGACTTGAAAGATCCAGAAGTCATCGATTACGGTTTTGTAGGTGGGTGGGGTATCAGAATTTGGACGGGATACGGAACTGTTTATAATACCAGAGGTAGCAAAGGACTGCACTTTAAGGTTTCCCATAAAAGCAAGACCAAAGAATATGTTGTGGGAACGCAACGACCAGAAGAATTAAAGCAAATACTCAAAGATATCAATCGCTAGTATGGCATCTACCACGGGAAATGCATTTGACACCCGCCTATTTAAGAGGTTAATCTCCTTTACTAAACCGTATCGAGGGACTTTCTATTTCGTGGCACTTAGCGCGATCCTTACCGCAGTTGTCGCGATAGGAATGCCTTATTTGATTAAGGTGGCGATCGATGACCATATAATACCGCGAGAGTTTCAGGGTTTCATGACGGTAATCGGGCTTATGGTCGCTGTTTTGATCGCAGATGTGCTGCTTCAATTGAGCTTTATCTATTATGCCAACTGGCTCGGGCAACAAGTAATCCGTGATCTGCGATTGAAGCTTTTTGACCACATGCTAGGCTTCAAGATGAAGTATTTTGACAAGAGTGCGGTGGGGAAATTGGTCACGCGTGCTGTAAGTGACATAGAAACAATCGCAAGTATTTTTTCACAAGGATTATTTGTGATCATTTCTGACCTGCTTAAAATGATAGTGGTGCTGGGCTTCATGGCTTTCAACAGCTGGAGATTGACGCTTATCGCTCTCATCGTGATGCCGTTTATTTTGTATGCGACCCGAGTGTTCCAGAAGGCTATGAAAAAAGCTTTTGAAGATGTGCGCAATCAGGTTTCTAACCTTAACAGCTTTGTACAAGAGCGTGTCACGGGCATGAAAATCGTGCAAATTTTCAATCGGGAGAAGATAGAGTACCAGCGCTTCAAAGAAATTAATGACAAGCACCGCAACGCTTGGGTTAAAACGGTCTGGTACAACTCCATCTTCTTCCCCATTGCTGAAATGGCGTCCAGTATCACCATAGGTCTCATCGTGTACATAGGTGTGATCATGAATATAGGTGCTGAGGTCAGCATGGTGGAAATAGGAACGATAGTCATGTTTATCGATTTGTCTCAGAAGCTTTTCAGACCACTGCGCCAGATCGCCGATAAATTCAATACGCTTCAAATGGGTATGGTTGCCGCTAATCGTGTGTTCACCATTCTCGATACCGATTCCCAAATTGAAGATCAAGGAGAAAAAATCGCAGCTGATCTTAAGGGTGAGATTGAGTTTAAGAATGTTGACTTCGGCTACGTTGAGGATGAATTGGTCTTAAAAAACCTTAGCTTCAAAGTAAATGCGGGAGAAACTGTTGCGATTGTGGGTGCGACCGGTGCTGGAAAATCGACTATTATCAATCTTCTTTCTAGGTTTTATGAGATTAACGGTGGAGATATTTTGATTGATTCCGCTTCCGCGAAAGCGTACCAACTTCACTCCCTACGATCACAAATAGCGGTGGTGCTACAAGATGTTTTCCTCTTTGCAGATACTATTCTTAACAACATCACACTTCAAGATGAAACCATCTCAAAAGAAGATGTAATTATAGCAGCAAAAAAAATAGGAGTTCATGATTTTATCTCCAGCCTGCCAAACGGATACGACTATAATGTAAAAGAGCGTGGTGTGATGCTCAGCTCTGGACAGCGCCAGCTTATTGCCTTCTTGCGAGCTTACGTTTCAAATCCAAGTATTCTGATTCTCGATGAGGCGACCAGCTCCATAGATGCGCACAGCGAGCAACTGATTCAAGAAGCGACAGAAATCATTACTAAAGGAAGAACCTCCATCATCATCGCACACCGCCTAGCTACTATCAAAAAAGCCGATAAGATCATCGTGATGGATGCCGGTCAGATCGTGGAAATGGGCAACCACTCTGAGTTGCTTGAAAAGGAGAATGGCTACTACCGCAACCTGTACGAGGTGCAATTTGCACAGCAGGAGGTGGCTTAGCCTGCACCAAAACTTTGTTTGACCACCTCTGGATCTACGTTAAAATACTTTATCGCTATAATCGTTACCAGCGCAATCACAAGTAAAGTTATTAGAGCAATTAAAACTAGTAGAATTGTAAAAACCATTAGACCCACAAGTGTTTTCAGGACTGTCGCGCCTAAACTTAGATTAAAACATCGCTTATAGCAAAGGGCGTTAAATAAGAGTTGCGCAGGGAATACCAATGTGCTCCACCAAAGAAATAATTCCACGTTGACATACAGTAAAAAAATGGTAATGGGTGTTGTTGCAATGGTCATGTGGGCATAGGTGTACAAATAGAACACCACCTGCTCCGTATAATTATAGTATTTCTTTCCCCAAAAAGTGATCCGTGCAGCAAGAGCCAATAACGGAATTGTCAACAGAATAAAGAATCCCTGATAGTCCATAAATTTGCTTTGGAAACTTTTTTGAAATTCCAATTGCTTTTCTGAATAAATCTCTCTATAAATCTCACCAGAATAAAGATCATTCATCAAACTATCCAGCGCACCCGAATTTTTCATCACAAAAACATTGATACCTGAAACAAAAATTGCCAGCAAAGTATATCGGATGGCGTCCATATAATAGGTACGGCGACCATGGATATATCCATTAATTACCATTTCGGGTTTACGGAAAAGGTCAAAAAAGGTATGGACAAACTTAGTGTCGAGTCCCAGATACATATCGCTGAAGTCGTGTGCGACATTCTTCATAGTGATGCGCTTCTCAATCCATTTTGCACCACAACGAAAACAAAAATCATGCTGAGCATACAGGACTTGACCACAATTCTTGCATTCCCTTTCCATTATTCCAGCAGTTTTTTGATTTTGGTAGCAAGTTGTTCAGTGTCTGTGTAGCCTTCAAAAGCACCGTCGTGAACCAGAGATATCTGTCCGGTTTCCTCACTCACGATCACGGCAATGGCGCCGCTGCGTTCTGTAAGACCTACAGCTGCCCTGTGGCGCAACCCAAAACGCTGGGGAATTTCACGATTTTCTGAGACCGGTAAAATCACTCTTGTGGCAGTAATCCTATCTCCTTCTATGATCAGAGCACCGTCGTGCAGTGTACTGTTTTTATAAAAAATACTCTGAATGATGGGAGCATTGACTTTAATATCCATCGCATCTCCCGTACTTTTTACAAAATCCAGCGAATTATCACGTTTGATTCCTATAAGAGCACCCGTTTTAGTGGCGCTCATTTTTTTGCAGGCTTTGACTATTTCGTCTACTACTTTGTCGTCCGTTTCACTTTCGTTTTTAAAAAACTTGAGTTGGTTAAGCAGCTTTCTGCGAGACGTAAAATTAGTGGATCCCAGCATGAGGAGAAATCGGCGTATCTCTTGTTGAAAAACTACGATTAGGGCAAATACTCCAGCTCCCGTAAAAGTTCCCAAAGCTTTAGAAAGCATTTCCATTTCAAGGAAAAGTGTCACCTCATAAAACAAATAGATGATCACGATCCCTATAAAGATATTGATTGCCGCAGTTCCCTTTACCAATCGATATAAATAGTAGATCAGCACCGCAAACAGTACAATATCAATCAGATCATAAATTCTAAACGAGGGAAGCTCCATAGGGTAAATTCAAATCTAAAAATAAACTTAAAAACAATGCCGTATTTCTAAGAAATACTGGCCACTACATTGGCATTTAGGCATATTTTTGAAGAGCCTGAAAAAGCTGAATGGTCTCCACCGCTTCTTTCACATCATGAACTCTTAATATAGAAGCACCCTTTTGAAGTGCCACCATATGAAGCGCGGTGGTTCCATTCAGCGCATCTTTTGCCTCAATCCCAAGCGTCTTATATATCATGGATTTTCTGGACAAGCCTGCGAGAATGGGAACGTCATGAGCTTTAAGCAGATTCATTTTTTTGAGTAATTCATAATTTTGTTCTACCGTTTTTGCAAACCCAAAACCAGCATCGATCACAATATCATTGATTCCATGAGACCGAGCGGCCGCGATACGTTTAGAGAAGTACAGATTGATATCGGTGATGAGATTTTCATAATTGGTCAAAGATTTCATGGTCTGAGGCGTTCCCCTCATGTGCATCATGATATAAGGTACTTGAGCGCTTCCCACCGTTTCCAGCATCTCCTCGTCCAGTTTACCAGCGCTTATGTCATTCACGATGTTTGCACCGTGGGATAGGGCTTGTGTTATTACGCTTTCGCGAAAGCTATCACAACTCAGCCCTACTTCAAACCGTTTTGCAATGGCTTCAATAACGGGAAGAACGCGACTTTTTTCTTCCTCTACCGAAATATCCTGCCCGTCGGGTCTACTGCTATAACCGCCTACATCAATAATTTTTGCTCCTTCATGGATCATTTTTTCTGTTTGACGCAAAGCATGGTCCACCGTCAAGGTTGCTCCTCCATCATAAAAGGAGTCTGGGGTACAATTAATAATTCCCATCACGACAGGGATTTGCAGATCCAGAAGTTTACCGTTAATATTAAGCGAGCTCATCATGCGGTGTATTTGATCAAGAAAACCGAAATTTACGCAAAATTAGACCGCACATGTCCAATACCGTAGAGCAATATGACGCTGTGATCGCTCGCTGTCGTGAGCTATTTTTCAAAAAAATGAAAGATTACGGAAGTGCCTGGCGCATTTTGAGACTACCATCACTTACTGATCAAATCTTTATAAAGGCGCAACGTATACGTAGTTTACAAACGCTGTCAGAAACTCGAGTGGATGAAGGACAAGAAAGTGAGTTCATAGGAATTATCAATTACAGCATCATGGCTTTGATCCAATTGCAGCATGGTGTTGTAGATCAACCTGACATGAATCTTGAAGTTGCCCTAGATCATTATGATCTCGAAGTTGCCAATACCAAGCAACTCATGCTCGACAAAAATCATGATTATGGCGAGGCCTGGAGAGAAATGCGCGTGAGTTCGCTTACCGACCTAATTCTTCAAAAGCTGCTGCGTGTGAAGCAAATTGAAGATAACGATGGTAAAACATTAGTTTCTGAAGGCCTTGATGCCAATTATCAAGACATGATCAACTACGCAGTTTTTGCGATGATTCATCTGGGTGAGCAAGAAAATTTGTAAATTGATGACATGAATCTAGAAGAACGGAGAACGCGATTAATCAATCAACTCAAGTCTATAAAGGATGAAAAAGTTTTAGGCAAAATTGAAAATATCTTAAGCGAACACTCTGCAGTTTATCAAACTTTTTCCGTAAGCGTAGAACATAAAGCTATTTTGGATGAACGTTTGTCAAAATTGAATGGCGGATCGACGCAACTATTAGATTGGGAAGAGGTGAAAACTAAATTTGCTTGAGGCTAAAAGTTAAATTACTTCCAGAAGCTTTTGAAGATATTCAGGAAGCGTTGGATTGGTATGGAAAAATCAATGAAGCTCTAAAAATTGGATTTTTTACAAGAAATCAACCTCCAGATGGATCTGATTTCTGAAAATCCGTTGCTTTTTCAAAAACGTTACAGAAAGGTCAGGTTGCGATTAACCGAAAGATTTCCCTATGCTATTTACTATCAGCATAAAAAATTTGAAAACAAAATAATAATACTCGCTGTTTTACATACAAAGCAGAATCCAAAAATATCAATTACCAGAAAATAATTCTACATCTGCTCCGGCACCTCAATACCCAGCAGGCCACAAGCCGATTTCACCACTTCAGCCGTTTTGTAGCAAAGGAGCAACCTGAATTTTTTCAAATCTGAGTTTTCTTCTTCTACAATCTTAGGAACATTCTGGTAGAAACTGTTGAATTCTTTCACGAGGTCGTAAACGTAATTGGCAATCAGCGCCGGACTGTATTTATCGGCGGCATTTTGAACCACTTCTGGAAAAGCTTGAAGTTGCTTGATCACAGATGTATCCTTATCAGTAATTTCAATTTCTGTGCTGGCGTTTAGACTCCCATCATCAAAACCAGATTTTTTGAGAATGGATTTGATCCTCGCGTGGGTGTATTGAATAAACGGCCCAGTATTCCCTTGAAAATCGACCGATTCTTCTGGGTTGAACATCATGTTCTTCTTGGGGTCTACTTTAAGCATAAAGTACTTCAAAGCACCCAATCCAATCATTTTGTAAAGTCGTTCTTTCTCATCATCATCGAGACCATCTAACTTACCTTGCTCTTGCGCAATCTTTTTAGCGGTCTCGGTCATTTCTTCCATCAAATCATCTGCATCTACCACAGTTCCTTCTCGGGATTTCATTTTTCCAGAAGGCAACTCAACCATACCATAACTTAGGTGGTATAGGTTTTCTGCCCATTCGTAGCCCAGTTTCTTGAGAATCAGAAACAATACTTTAAAGTGATAATCTTGTTCATTCCCTACAGTATAAACCATAGAATCAATGTGGTGATCCTTCACTCGTTGTATTGCTGTCCCAATGTCTTGAGTCATGTAAACTGCAGTCCCATCGCTACGTAAAACAAGCTTGCGATCAAGTCCTTCATCAGTAAGATCTATCCAAACCGAGCCATCAGGATCTTTCTCAAAAACACCTCTGTCTAGCCCATCAGCAATGATGTGTTTACCAAGCAAATACGTGTCGCTTTCATAATAAAGACTGTCAAAATCGACTCCTAGGTTTTTATAAGTCACATCAAAGCCTTCGTACACCCATCCATTCATTTTTTTCCAGAGCCCAACGGTTTCTGGGTCGTTTTGCTCCCATTTTCTGAGTGTTTCTTGAGCTTCAACAAAAATCGGAGCTTGTTTTTCCGCTACGCTTTTCTCGGTTCCATTTTGAACTAACTCGTTGATTTGTTTCTTGTACTCTTGATCGAACTTTACGTAATAGTCACCTACCAACTTATCGCCCTTTTTACCCGCAGACTCTGGAGAGGCACCTTCGCCAAATTTCTGCCAAGCCACCATGGATTTGCAAATATGAATTCCACGATCGTTGATGATCTGCGTTTTATTGACCTCGCGACCAGTAGCTTCAATAATTTGAGCGACACTATAGCCTAGGAGATTGTTACGTACATGACCTAGGTGAAGGGGTTTGTTAGTGTTCGGCGAACTGTATTCCACCATTACTCCAGCCTGATCAGCGTCTACAGCCTTGAAACCATAAGATGCATCATCCAGAATAGTGTCGAAATCACTGAGAATCGTTTGATGACTGATCGTTACATTGAGAAAACCTTTTATCACTTCAATGCTAGATAGCAAATTTGTTGTGTTTTGAATCTCCTCTCCTATCGCTTGACCTATTGCCGCTGGATTGCCCTTGATATGACGCAGCATGGGAAAAACCATGATCGTGTAATCGCCATTTTGATCTTTTCTGGTTTGCGAAATCTCCACATTTGGAAGCTCCACATCATAGATTTTTTTTACGGCTTTGATCGTTTCTTTCTCCAGTTGCTGCAACAATTCCATGACTAAAAATTTAATCGGCAAAGATAGTTACCAATTAAGAATTCAGAATACGAATTCAGAATAGTAGATTAGGAAAACTGGCAACTTAAATTCTACGTTTTGGAGCTGGGAAGTTGAAACATAGAATCTCTTTGTTCACAATTCTGCATTTGAATATATTAACCCCACCTTATGAAAGTAAATGAGCAACAAACCTACTTAAACATTAATTTTAGGGTATGCTTTACAATGTTTCCTATAACGACCGTAAAATTGATCGTGAGATCAAAGAGCTCGTAGGCAATCAGTTGACTTTACGGGAGCGCTGGAAACTCAAGGGTTCTGGATCGCCTAAACTGTACATTACCGCCTCCAGCATTCATATCCACAATTTGATGGTTCTGGACATAAATGCGAACACCTGCAACATTGAGATTAGAGAAAAGGGAATCATCGTGCGATTCCGTTCTCTTTTGGAAACCTATGCATTGCCCATTCCATTCTACAAACTCACCATTTACAAGGGTCGCGCTCAAGAATACAGCGTTTATAAAGACAATTATTTTGTGAAAGTCAAAGCCGATAAAAAGAACATCCATCAATTTTTTGACAAAGTGCAACTACGCAAAGGCGAGCAGGGTTTTGAGTATGTCGATGATCTGTGATAGATTATTTAGACCCGCCCTTTGAGAACCTCAGGACTCACCAGCCAATTCTCGAGGGCTGAGGCTCTCAAAGCCCGAATGGGATTTGAAGATGAGGAAAACCCAATCGACAGCAACATTTAGTTACCTATTTATATAAATAACCTTAAAACCATCTTTCAAATCCTCTGATCTTTGAACGACCTTGATATTATATTCATTTTCGATCCAGTCTAGGAGTTCTGTTTGAGCGGCTGGTAACGGGAGGTCGTAGGTGGCAAAGATAAAATCTTCATTTTCTGCATGGTGGTGTTTTAGTCCGTCCCGATAGCTATCGGGATCGCGAAAGCGTAACACTCCATCCACTTCTTTACGAGCATTTGGTAAGGGAGAAACAAAGTGGCTAGTTTCTACTGTATCATTTCTCATCAATGCATTATCCGTAAATGGGTTTCTCAGAGTACCTAAAACCGCAAATACAAATCCAGCGATAATCGCTGTAGAAACTGTTGAAACTACTACCCATCTATGGGGCTTTACACAATGAATAATACCGAGCAACGTACTCGGAATTAAAATTCCAGCAAAAAACCGGAATTGTGGCGCCGTTAAAAATAGAATCGCACTTTGCAATAGACAAATGCTAAGTATCCATTTTATTTTTCCAGGAATGCGTGGCAGAAATAGAGCGAGAACCTGTAAAATCAAGCAGAAAAGCGTCAGTTTGTTGAACCAACCTTCCATTCCTGCATGATTGACCCATAATTGAAATTTACCCCAGAAGCTTAGATCTGATAAGTTTTTATAATAGACACCATAGCTCTGGCTCTCGGTAAGTTTTGTGTACAAGTCTGCCAATTCTTGCGGCCATTGCCAATCAGGTTCTAGTGGTGACCACGCAGTAAGCGGATACAGAGGTAGACCGGAAACTACATAGGATTTTGCGATGTAAAAAATCGCAAAAAGTAATCCTAAGGAAATCGCTACTACAACCGATTTGCTTTTCCAAAATTTAGATCTTGCGATGAGTATCACAGGTAATAAAATCAACAACGCAGCGATTACCTTGAATAAAATCACTTGGAGAATGAGACACGTCAGCAAGGACCATAGGTGACGATCATACTTATCGTACAATCTCAAGAAATAATAAATCACGATGTAAGTCAGCACAAAAACTGGCAGATCTGGACTAGGCGCAGAGGCAAACAAATATCCCAAACCGAAAAGCACCGCAAAACTTTTGCGATATACTTCAGACGGATTCCAATCTCTAGAACCGCTCAAACTCCAAAGAAATCCCAACAGTAAGTAAACTCCCGACAGATCGTTAAACCTGCTATAGAAGTAATCAAAATTAAGCGCAGATTGCAGAATGTGAAACCCGCTTTGCTGAGATAGAAAGGGATGTAAATTAGATAAGCCTTTCACCAGACCGTACTCATCCAGCCACTTTATCGTCTGAATATAGTAACTGTCATTATCTATAAAATAAGGAGCTCCAGAACTCACATAGGCAATACTCAAACCTACCAAAGCGAATATCACTATTGGAATGGTAGAAAAGATGGTTTTTGAGAAAGCTAAGTATTGACTTAAGAAAAATGTTTCACTCGAGCCATTTACAAGTCTGATAGTATAACCAGAAAGCGCTGTGAGAATTAGAAAAATACTCCACACCAGGGACAAGTCATAGAAAAAACTCCAGACCGTGGAAACCACTTGAATCCCAAACAAACCCAAGAAACAAATCAAGGTAAATTCAATGCGCTGCACTTGGAGTAATCGCTTCCACAAAAGCCCATGTCCGTAAGACAAAAGAATGCAAGTAAGAAAATAAAAAAGGACAACGAGCACGATGGTAAATTAACCTATTTCACAAATCTATAAGAATCTGTAACATTTCAGTCTTATTAATCACTAACACTCAAAATACAATACAATCATGATCTTAAGCCTCAACAACGTGTCCAAGACCTACCCTAACGGTGTAAAAGCCTTGGACGATGTTACCATTGATATAAAAGCAGGAATGTTTGGACTGCTAGGACCTAACGGTGCCGGAAAATCCTCACTTATGAGAACCATTGCCACCTTACAAGCTCCAGATTCAGGGAGCATTCATTTCAACGATATCGATGTGCTTAATGATAAGATTGAATTCCGTAAGACCTTGGGATATTTACCGCAAGAGTTTGGGGTATATCCTAAAATGAGTGCACACGACCTCTTGCATTATTTTGCCAGCCTCAAAGGGATCAGCAAAAAATCTGACCGTAATGCCATCGTGGACAAGGCACTTGAAGTGACAAATTTGAGCGAGGTGCGCAACAAACACGTAGCCGGTTATTCTGGAGGGATGAAACAACGATTTGGCATTGCTCAATTACTCTTGAACAACCCTAAACTGATCATCGTGGATGAACCTACCGCTGGTCTTGATCCCGCAGAACGCCACCGTTTTCTCAACGTTCTCAGGGAAATAGGGACTAACCATATCGTGATTTTCTCCACCCACATCGTAGACGATGTAAAGGAACTTTGTACAGACATGGCGATCTTAAATGGTGGTAAGATTCTATCGCAGAGTACCCCAAAACAAATGGTCAAGATCCTAGAGAACAAGGTATGGTCTATAACCGTTAGTCGCGAGCAAGCCGAGGACATTCAGTCCCAATACGATGTGATTTCCTCCAGCTATAATGAGGATAACAACCTCATCGTGCGCGTTTATGGAGATGAGATTCCCGGCTCAGGCTTTCAACCTACGCCTGCAACGCTTGAGGACGTTTACTTTACCACGCTTAACCGAAATGAGCCAGTAGAAAACCTACAAATCGCCTAATACATGTTCACAACTATATTTTCTCATGAGTTCAAGACTTGGCTCAAGAAACCCATTTTCTACGTTTTTTTAAGTATTTTCTTTTTACTTGGGGGATTGGTTATGGCAGTAGCCGCAGGCGTTTTTGACAGCAATAACGTAACCGTCACTAGTAATTCTTACCTCAATAGCGCCTATACCATTTCTGGACGTATAGCACAGCTTGCGTTGTTTTGCTATCTCATGATACCAACTTTTACTGGATCAACTATTCATAGGGATTTTAAAAACAACATGCACAATGTCCTTTACTCATACCCAATTAAAAAAACTGAGTACCTGCTAGCCAAATTTACCGCTGGACTCAGCGTAAACATTTTAATGATTCTAGCGCTCATTTTGGGTTTACTCATAGGTGGGTACCTACCAGGCCACAACCCGGAACTTTTTGGTCCATTCAAGTTGTGGAATTACTTACAGCCCTTTGTACTAATCACGGTTCCCAATCTGATTTTTTACAGTGCGATCGTGTTTGCGATAACCGTATTTACACGCAACATGAATATCGGCTTTATGACGGTGCTTACTTTGATCATTATTCAACTGGTGACGACCTCTTATGCAGATCAGGTAGATGATCCTTTCTGGCTATCTCTAGCAGACCCCTTAGGTAACATCGCAATTTCAGAGAGTATTGAGTACTGGACACCAGCAGAACAAAATGAGCGCATGCTGCCGTTCAGCGGTATGGTATTATGGAATCGCGTGGTTTGGGGCACGATCTCAATCCTTATTCTTGCGTTAGTCATATGGCGTTTCAATTTCGCTCAAAACGCAATAAGCCTATTCAAGAAGAAAAAATCAAAAAGCCTATTCAAAGAGAACTTCAGTGGGATACAGAGCGTGGTGCTACCTAAGGTTAAAACAGATTTTTCCTTACGAGGACAGCTCAGTGCTCTATGGACCCTAACTAAAAGTGATGTACGCTATATAATTCTGGGATGGCCATTCATCATCATTGGCTTTTTGTCTATGGTGTTGACGCTGGTAATCATGTTTAACTCGGGATTAATTTTCGGTACTGCTATCTTACCTAAAACCTGGGTTATGATGAGTGCGCAGGGTTCCGTTTACATACTCTTGTTTACCTACCTACTCATTTTTTTATATTCCGGCTTTCTGATGGATCGAGCTCGAGCCGCTCACATCCATCAAATTGTAGACGTTACGCCTACCAAAAACTGGGTGTTTCTCATCTCAAAATTGTTCGCGTTAATTATCATGGTTGCTGTGATGCAAACACTGCTTATCTGTTGTGGGATCGGATTCCAGACCATCAGCTCTTTTTACGATTACCAGATTGATCTTTACCTCTTTCAGGGATACCTTGTCAACACTTGGAAATACGTACCGTGGATCTTTATGGCACTGTTAATTCATACTCTAATCAAGAATAAATGGCTAGGACTGGCCGTGCTACTAATCATAGGTATCGCCGTCCCTTTACTGACTGGTGCTATAGGCGTGACCCAAGCGATCTATGATTTTAACTCCATTATCGAGCCCAGTGCCTCAGACTTTGATGGATACGGTGCTGCGCTCACAGCTTATTACACCTATAGGGTTTATTGGATCCTCTTCGGTATCGTGTTGCTTTGTATCGCACTGGCTTTTTATCGTCGAGGAATGGGGAAAGGTGTTATGGAACGTTTCGCTTTCGCGAAAGCGAGAACAACACCAACCCCACTCATTACAGCTGGCACTTGTCTGGTACTGTTCCTTTCTCTAGGTGGATTCATCTGGAAGATCAACAATGTAGATAATGAGCGCCTTACCGGCAAGGAACGCGAGGAACTACGTGTAAATGCAGAACGTGAGCTGGGACGATTTGCCGATGCGCCTCAACCGCGCATAGTCGCTGTAAAAACCTATATGGATCTTTTCACAGATGAGCGTAATTTTAAAGCTGGCGCGACCTACACGATGGTCAACCTGACTGATGTTGCGATAGATACGTTGCATGTAAACCTTAACAATTACCCTATCGAGATTACGATGGATCGAGATAGTGAGGTGGTTTATGAAAATGAGGACTACGATTATCGCATGTATGCTTTTGAGCAAGCTATGATGCCCGGCGACACCCTCATTTTTGAATTTGACATGCACAACAAGCCTAATAAATTTCTGGATAACAACTCTCCAGTAAATCAAAATGGGACATTCTTAAACAATTCTATTTTCCCATCTATAGGTTACAGTGATGCTTTTGAAATTAGAGACCCTAAACTACGAGACAAGTATGACCTACCCCAAAAGGATCGAATGCCGAGCCCACTGGCAGTGGGTGTACGGGATGATAATTACATAGGCGGCTCCAGTGACTGGATAGACTTTGAGGCTACCATGAGTACCAGCCTGGACCAGATCGCTATCGCGCCGGGATACCTTATCAGAGAATGGGAAGAAGACGGCCGTAAATATTTCCACTATAAAATGGACAGTAAGATGCTCAATTTTTACTCTTTCATGAGTGGCCGCTACGATGTGAAGAAAGAAGTGCATAATGGGGTTAACCTAGAGATCTACCACCATCCCGACCACACCTATAATCTGGATCGCATGATGATAGGTTTAAGGGAGGGACTGGATTATTATGGAACTAATTATACCCCCTACCAGCACAGGCAGGCTCGCATTATTGAGTTCCCTAAGGATTTTGGAAGTTTCGCCCAGGCATTTGCAAATACGATCCCCTTTAGCGAGGGAGTTGGATTCATAGCTGATGTCGACGATGAGGATGATGAAGCTGTAGACTATTCACTCGCCATCACCGCACACGAATTGGCACACCAGTGGTGGGCGCATCAAGTTATAGGAGCAAATGCAAAGGGGGCTACGTTGCTTTCTGAAAGCATGTCTGAGTACAGTTCTCTCAAGGTTCTTGAAAAAGTATATGGAAAAAACCAGATGCGTGTCTTTTTAAAAGATGCTCTTGATCAATATCTTTCTGGTCGCAGTAATGAACGTATCAAAGAGAATCCACTCATGTACAATGAGAATCAGCCTTACATACATTACAGAAAAGGCTCTGTTGTTTTATATGCAATGAGTGATTACATAGGTGAGAATGTTTTTAATGGCGTTGCGAAACGGTTTGCGGAGAAATATCAGTTCAAAGGGGCACCTTATCCAACTTCAATAGAATTTGTTGAGGATCTGAGAGCGGCAACTCCAGACTCGCTTCAATATCTAATAAAAGATATGTTTGAAACGATCACGCTTTACGATAATAGCGTTGAGAATGCAACCTATCAAAAAATCGACGATGGAAAGTATTCCGTCTCTCTTGAAGCTATTGTACGTAAGTACCGAACGGATAGTAAGGGCAAAAAACGCTACGCCGGAGAAGCTGGGGATAGCCTGTTGCTGGTGCAGAAAAAAGATACGTTAGTCTCATTACCTCTAGCTGATTATATCGAAGTGGGGGTTTTTGGAAAAGAAGATGAGGAGACGGGAGAAAATAAGGTGCTCAGTTTGCGCAAGTTTAAAATATCAGATATAGAAAATAATTTTAGGATTATAGTTGATGAAGAACCAGTTGAAGCCGGTGTAGATCCTTATAATAAACTTATCGACCGAAAGTCTAACGATAATCGGAAAAATGTAAAGCTAAAAGAAGAAGAAGAAATAGTTCAAGCTAAAGAATAAACCGTTCTTAATTTTATAAGCAAGAATTAGTTTATCAACTTCTCACTCAAAATCAAGCGTATCTTGAGCTCTGATCAAACTCTCCAGTGCCAGGATGCGCTTTTTTATTTTGTCAAAAAACTGATTTCTCACCCTGTCACCAGCAGTATTCAATGACACAGATTTGGAAAGCTGCTTGTTAATAGATATTTGTGCTTGACGGCAAGTCAACTCATCGGTGGCTAGGAAGTAGGATAGGAAAGTGAATGGGACGTAGAACGCGTTACGATTTGCACTTTCTATAAAGACCGTATTGTTCATTAATAGAAGTTCGTTGTGGTAAATAGAAAAGTCTTTATTGTCTGCTCGAGCGTTTGATTTAAGTTGATCGAGTAATTCTGAAAGTTCGCCACAAATGGCCAACGCTGTTTCAGAATTCAGCTGGCCTGCCTCAAAATAAAAATGGATTTGTTTGAGGGTACTGTTAAAGGTAGTCGTGCCCCAGATTTCCGTTTTAGGAATATCTCGATACACTTCTCCCAGTTTTACAGCGGCCTTGAAAGTGTCGAGGGGCAGATTGAAATTCTCAAAATGGACCGCGTCCCAATCGTTTGCCAGCAATTTCAGCCATACATAAATTTTAAATCGGGTCAGCTCCCGCCCATCCAGCAAATAGAAAATGGGAATATCCTTAGCCGAGTAATACAACCTGCAATCTTTCTGTTGTGCGAGTTTCTTCACAGATTCAGCTGACTGCTGGAAATAATGCTCCAAATCCTTTGCCGTGGTGATCATCGCTGTCTTCTGAACGGCAACAAGCTCCTGACCACAATTCTTGAGTTCATCCAGAGAAAGATTAAAAGCCTCCGCCAACCTTACCGCCTCCTCCAGTGAAAGTTTGCTTTTACCGCTAGTTCGACGGTGGGCAGCATCATAACTGACATTTAGAGTATTTGCAATGGTCTCATTCAACGATTGATTTTGTGGTAGTCGCTGAGCAATTTTAGCAAATAAGATATTATTCATTTTGTGAATTTCGCAAAAACTATTTAATTTTCAGCGTAATTCAAGTATTTAATTTGTGTTTTTCGTGATTTCTTTGAGGTGTCAAATCAGAATAACATGAAACAACTTTTAATACTCGCAAGCCTTCTTTTTTTATTGAATAGCTGTGCAAGCTACTCGCGCAAGCGTAATAAAAAATACCATCAAAAACTGGAACAGAATGACCTGAAAAAACTCGAGGGAATATATGAGATCATACCTAATCGTAGGTATTATAAGGACAGCATCGTCATATTTTCAAAAAACGAGAAACCCTACCAAAGACTCCATTCTGCATTCAACTTTAAGAATGTTCAGATTGATAGCACGGCACGATATAGCTTCAAAATTTTTGATATAGATGAGAAATCAATAAACTGTTCACTGATAGAGAACGATAGTATTCTCTTCACTAAATCCATCGCAGGAAAGCTTAAAAAGAACGGTACTTTTCATTTCAAGAAACATGAAGTTCATGTTTTTGAACTTCCATATATTCTAGGTAGCCTGGAGCACAGTAAAGTTAGAATAGGTTTGACCATAGACAATCAGCTTTTTGTGGAAGACGCAGAAATTGTCGGTGGTGGATTTCTCATAATTCTTTTTAGTGGGTGGAGAGACTATTCTTCTACCCTAGGTTATAATCGTATAGGTTCTACCTATGACTTAAAACTTACCCGATGAGAATCACAACTTTATTCACGCTATTTCTCGGGTATTTAGTTTCTGGTCAGCATACCATTCCAGAAATCACAAAACTAGGTCCCAACCTAAGATTAGAAACTGGGCTGTACATACCCTTAGGAAAGTTTGCAGAGACTATCGACCCTAGTCCTAGCTTCGGCCTGATCGGTGGGATAGAACTTACGGATAAATTCAGACTAGATCCACAGTTGATGTTTTTCATCCCACAATCTCGCAAGACAGTTTTAATTGACGGAGAAGAAGGAGTAATAAGCGGTAGAATCAATTCATTAAGTTTAAACTTTGGCGCTACTCTCAATCGCGTTTATATCTTGAGTCCAAACAGTCTTTTTGAACTGCGGGCGGGAACTGGGTTGAGTGTTCTTGAAACAGACCGTAAAAAAGAAAGCGCAGATAATTGTGATGATTCAAATGATCATTACTACGGTACGGCGACTCCATTTTTTAAAGCAGGTATAGGTTTTAAAACCCGTCTTCTCTAATACAATTTTATAGGAGTAGAAATCAACTATCTCTACACGCCGTACAATCTTTTCAAGCCGTTTATAAGCACTATAGGAAATCAAGCCTTGAGCCTGACCATATCCTATGGAACTAATTTCTAAATTAAAAATCATGCTACGAGTACCTCAACTACTTATCTTATTCAGACTGTTATGCGCTCCTGTGATTTTAGCCCTAGCCTATTACAAAGTGGAGTATCACACTCAAATCATTCTCAGCCTGATGTATATGGGGCTGGTCTCAGATATTTTGGACGGTATAATTGCTCGTAAACAAAATATCAGCTCAGCTCGATTAAGGAGAATGGATAGTCAAGTAGATATGGTTTTTTGGCTATCGATAGGGTTTGCGACATGGTTTTTATACCCTAAATTGATAGCAGAAAATGCTATTCCTATTTATGCAATCCTCGCGATGGAAATTGTATGTTACCTCATCAGTTTTATCAAGTTTAAAAGAGAAACCTGTACTCATGCCTTCTTATCTAAGTTGTGGGGAATTTCCTTGCTAATAGCTATTACATCATCAATAGGCTTTAATTATGCCGGTTTCCCTTTCCAGCTGGCCATTTTCATGGGACTTATCTCTCACATAGATCGTATTTTGATCACTTTGATTTTACCTAAATGTACTCATGATATACCTAGTTCTTACCACGCATTCCTGATTAGAAAAGGGATCGACTTTAAAAAGAATGATCTTTTGAATGGGTAGAATTAAGACTCTATGACGGGATGATTTTTTTGTAGTTCGCTTTCGCGAAAGCGAGATTCAATCCATCATCACCTGAAAGTTAAGCTCTGGCCTTTTTCATCTGATCTCGGTATTCTTTGGGACTTATACCGTATTGCTCCTTAAAAATTTTGCTTAGATAACTCGTACTGTCTATGCCCACCAGTTTAGCAATTTCTGAAATGGAAAGGTCACTATTTTCAACAAGATCTGTTATCGCTCCCATGCGCTTGTTTTTGATGTACTCGTTTCCTGTAGAGCCCGTATTGTCCTTAAAAATTTTTTGCAGTTTGTTTTCTGTGATGTTGAGTTTTTGAGCCAGTGCTTTTACTGTCACATAACTGCTTAGATTGTTTTCCAATAAATGCTCAATCTCCCTCAGCGTCTCAAGAGACTCTGTTTCTTCGCTAGAGAGGCCCGAGCTCTCCGTTGAAAAGTCAAGTAATTGTTGTGCGACGATCTCAAAACTTTTAGACGCTAGGAACATTTTTTTTATAAAACTGCCGTAGTCAAAACTTTCAATAGTTCTAAAAACTTGCGCGACTCTCAAGCTATAGGGTCCTTTCATCAAGTGCTCTTCACTTGCTTCAATATCTAGAATTGCCTTCAATAATTTAGAATCTAGGTCACTTAAATTACAAGACCAGTACTTATTGAAAAGACTGCGACTTATCTCAACGCTGTTGAGCTTGATTTGTTGATTTGCCTGGAATTTGAGGACATGACCATTGAAATTACTGCTCGCTACAATTAGATTTTCATACCGTTGCATGTCGTGTTTTTCTTCACTATCAGCAAAGGTATGCAGTACAGAGTCACCTAAGTTGTAGATCATTTTGAGAGGGTGAATCTCATCTACGGTAAAGTTTATAGTGGTATCTCTTTTGAACTTACACATATACTGTATCCAGCCGAGACCCTGAGGAAAATTTGCTCCCATGATGTTTCCTGAGCCATACTCATTTGGAATGGTATAAGAAAAAATCTCACAGTCTTCTTGAACAGTCCCGCCTAGTTGTTCAGCAATATTTTTGAGGACTTCCCTCACCGGCAGGGATTTTACAGTTAGGATTTGGACGTTAGAATTTTTGACAAATCTCGCTCCCATATTTTCAGTCAATTAATACAAATGGTGATGTATTTGTGTTATTCTCGCTTATTTTTTGAGAATACTGTAAGCAAATATAATAGCGGATTTATAATTTATGAAATTTCCTACATTATTCATGGTGCTGAGGCGATGACAACCATGAGGCAAGAAATATAGAGGCTCTCCACTAACTAATTGAATTACGCTATATTTAAATAAAATCGTCTGCATTTAAAGAAAAAGCTCTTCAAAAGACGGAAACAGAACAATCAATAGAAAAACTCTAGAAGGCAAAGCAGCATAGCTCGTGAAGGGTGTGGAGTCAGATATATATTAGATGGGAAAAAATAATAGAAGTCTAGCCATTATGGTGGCTCAATTCATTTCAACCAACTCGAATTTGCACAGCTTTGAAAAAAAATTGAAAATACTCACAAAAAACAACAGGCTGATAATAATTGTTATCACATATTTCCAGATACCCTGAGAGTCAAACCTCATCAGGATTAAATTCATGGTGATTATATAAATCACAACTAGCGCTGAGGTTAAAAAGCTACTATTTCTGAAATACCAGTTTCCCTCTACCTCATAACGATTTCCAGCCATGCCTTTAATTTCTAACTTGCACAGCATACCCGATTTTAGTGTAATGGTTTTATTTTCTGGAAATTTGATTTCTACCTCTTTGTAAGGCGCCTTTTCTTTGGCCATTTATACGAACTTCAAGTTGCTGAGGGCTGAAGGAGGTTTTATCTGATTTAGGGTATGCAATAATCATCTATGGTAAGTCAATATTTAAATATAGATAATTTTGAGATCTAATTAAAAGGTTATCTCCTCTTTAAATTAGAGATACCTCTCAAGAGCCTGTTCCAAATTGGGAAGTTCAAAAACAAATCCAGTTTCTTCAATTTTTGTACTACTCACATGCTGGCTACTCAATACTATTGCTGCCATCTCACCAAGCATAAGCTTCATCACAAATTTGGGCACATTAGGTAAAACAACAGGTTTGTCCAGTTTTTTACCTATTGATTCAATCATGGGCCTATTGCGTACAGGATGCGGTGCCACTCCATTAAAAACACCTTCAAGTTCTTCTTCAGCAATATGTTTGAAAATACCAGCCAAATCATCAATCGCAATCCAGCTTTGCCACATTTTACCATTGCCAAAGCCTGCTCCGGCATATAGTTTAACTGGCTTAGCCATTTGCTCCAGAGCTCCACCGTCTTTTGCCAAAACGATACCTATACGTACTATGGCGTGTCGCAGTCCCATCTCTGCAAACTGCATTCCCATACTCTCCCATGCTATACAGACATCGGCAAGATAATTATCTGCCGTGGGAGGCACCTCGTTCTCGCGCATGGCTGCTCCATCTTGCTGATCAGGATAGATACCTATGGCACTGGCAGTAATCACCTGTTCCACTTGATGCTCGTTTTCTTGTAGAAGGTTGAGCAAAAGTTGTGTACTGTCCACACGGCTATCCATGATACGTTTTTTTGCATCCTCCGTCCAGCGCTGGAAAACAGTCTCGCCAGCTAAGTGAATGATCGTATCGACACCTTTCAGGCATTTGTGATCGATGGTCATTTCTTGAACATTCCATAAAAAACCCTTGTATTTTAATTCGTTTTCTATGGCACTTTCTCTTGTAGTAAGATAATGAAGCTCATGCCCTTCACTTATGAGTAACTCAACGAGTTTAGACCCCACTAATCCTGTTGCTCCTGTCAGTAATATCTTCATGGCACTAAAGTAAAGCGGTCATCTACTTGTGGGTATGCACTTGATATATAATTAACACACAAAAAACCGCCAAGTTTTCCCTGACGGTTATGAATCTAAATACCTCTATCCAGTTACAATCTGATAGAAATTTCTTGATCTTTATCTATCGTAATTTTAGCATCTGCCCAGGTAGGAGGACCGTAACTCATGGGATTGTTGCTCATTCCATAAGCTTCTTTGGGCATACCGTTAGTCTCAAAGTCTATTCTACCATTGCCGTTTAAATCGTGTAAAGCCATAATTGCATAATCTCCTTCTGGTACGTTCTCAAAAACGGCGACTGCCTTACCGTCTTTAATTTCGACAGAGGCTGAGAATACTGGAGCCGCTTTCATAAAGGTGTCTTGGTCATAGATGCCGTACTCGATAGTTCCCTCATCACTCGTTGCATTAAGGACTTGAACGGTTATGGTATTGCCATCTTGAGCAAAAGTTAGTGTTGCGATGATAAGAGCGATAATAGTTGTAAATAAAGTTTTCATGATATAAAGTTTTGTTTGTTTTTGTTGATACAAATATGCAGCGCGACTCTAACCGCGTAAACTACAATCTACTGAGTTGTGGATTTCTATTACTGAATTGTCACGAGCTCTTTAAAACTTACATTCGACCATGCATTTCCTGAAACAACAACTCAATTCCAGTACCTTTAATTTTTTTAAAAAATTGATGGTACGATTTGGTATAATAGGATTAGGTAAAATAGCACACAAATTTGCGCACGACCTTGCCATGGTTGATGGTGTGGAGTTGAGAGCAGTAGGGTCGAGATCGCTGGATAAAAGTTCCGCTTTCGCGAAAGCGTACAACGTAAAACACCACCACGATAGTTATGAGGATTGCATGAAAAATGAGGAGGTGGATGTGATCTATATTGCTACACCACATGTATTTCATCACTCACTTACCATACAATGTTTAGAGGCTGGGAAAGCGGTGATCTGTGAAAAACCCATGGGCATGAACAGTAAGCAAGTTCAAGAAATGATCAGTCTGGCTCGCGAGAAAAATCTATTCTTGATGGAGGGGCTCTGGACCCGATTTATTCCCGGCGTGAAAAAAGCGCTTGAATTAATCAATAAAGGTGCGATAGGAAAAGTAAAACATGTGAAAGCAGATTTCGGTTTCTATGTAAATCCTCAAAGTGAAGGAAGATTGACACAAAAGAACTTAGGAGGCGGCTCTTTACTAGACATAGGTCTGTATCCCATGTATCTATGCAATTTGCTTTTAGGGAAACCTGATCAAATATTTGCTAAAGCAGAAATAGTAAACGGAGTTGACCGCAGAGTCAACATGATTTACAAATATGGTGACGCCAGTGGAACGCTCTACAGTAGCTTTGAGCATAAAGCAACCGTTGAGGCCATTATTCAAGGTACAGATGGAATCCTCAAGATGCATGAACCATTTCATCATTGCTCCCGTCTTACTTTAACAGATAATCACGGTGAAGCTCAAGAAATGAACGTACCTCACCAGGGCGAGGGTTACTATCATGAGATTGAAGAAGTTAGAGATTGTATCCATCAAGGAAAAGTACAGAGTGATAAAGTGAGTTGGGATGATAGTTTAGCGCTACATGCTCAACTGGACGAGGTGCGAAATCAAATAGGTTTGTTTTATGAATAAAAAGGGAAATCTGGCGATTTTACTCTTACTGCTTTGTACGCTTTTTTTGGGTTTAGAAAGCTGTCAGTCAGACTCAGAAGCTATAGATCCTGCTACCGTTTTCAGATATAATGAGCATGCCAATGTGACGACTCTGGATCCCGCTTTTGCAAAGGATCAGCGCAACATTTGGGTCTGCAACCAGCTTTATAATGGATTGGTGCGATTAGATAAAGATCTCAACGTGGTTCCGGATCTCGCAGGGTCTTGGGACATCAGTGAAGACGGTACGCTTTATACTTTTCGCTTAAAGCGAAATATTCATTTTCATAATACCGAGCTCTTATTTGTAGAACCTCGTGATGATGGAATTCTTGATGGAAATTATGGAAGGTCAAATATGCGGACCGTAAATGCTGAGGACTTCAAATATTCACTCTCCAGATTAACCGATCCAGAAGTTGCTTCGCCCGGAGCCTGGACCATGGCAGCAGTTGAAGAGATGACAGCCATAGATGAACACACGCTTCAAATTAAACTGAAACAACCTAATCCAGCCTTTTTAGGAATATTGACCATGAAATACTGTTCAGTCATACCTAAAGAGGTTGTCGAAGATAAAGAGCACGCATTCAGAAGCAATCCCATCGGTACAGGGCCATTTTACCTGAAACGCTGGGAAGAAAATGTAAAAATGGTACTCCGTAAAAATCCTCATTATCACGAGGAAGATTCTGAGGGGAACCATCTTCCTTATCTAGAAGCCGTTGCCATTACATTTAAGCCAGACAAACAAAGTGAGTTTCTGGAATTTGTTCAAGGTAATCTTGATTTTATCAACGCACTAGACCCTAGTTACAAGGATGAATTGCTAATGAGTAATGGAACGCTCAAACCAAAGTATAAATCACAAGTCAATCTTGTAAAACAACCTTTCCTGAATACGGAATATCTCGGACTGAACCTGAAAAACGAAGGGCCTCTTCAAGATATAAGAATAAGACGAGCGATCAACTTGGGATTTGATCGTCATAAGATGATCCGTTATTTGAAAAATAATATAGGTCGACCGGCGACTTCTGGATTTATTCCATTGGGATTACCTGCCGGAGGCAATGCATCAGGTTTTATTTACGATCAAAAGGAAGCCCAGTCTCTAGTGGACGCCTATAAAGCTGAGAACAACGTCGATCAAGTTACTGTTAAGATCAGCACCGGTGCGAATTATCTCGATATTTGCGAATTCATACAGCAGGAACTGCAGAAAATAGGATTGATTGTGGAAGTCGAAGTACTCCCACCATCTACATTAAGGCAGATGCGCAAGACCGGAAAATTAGAATCCTTCAGAAGTAGCTGGATCGCAGACTACCCTGATGCAGAGAATTATCTCGCTCTTTTTTATTCAGAAAATCACACTCCAAGTGGTAGTAACTACACCTTTTTTGAAAATAAGACTTTTGATAGTTTATATTTAAATAGCCAGCGGGTCGCTGATCCTGAGCAGCGCAAACAACTCTACCGTAAAATGGACAGCATACTAATTGATCAGGCACCAGTTGTACCACTTTATTATGATGAAAGCATACGGTTTGTTTCTAAAAATGTAATAGGTTTAGAAGGGAATGCTGTTAATGCTTTGGATTTAAAATCTGTCCGAAAAGGAAATTTCATGCAATAAAAAAGGCAGGAAACAACCTGCCTAAACATCTCGTAGAAAGTAATTCTTAAAGTTGTAAACTGAGTGCTAGAATAAATTGTTCTGTTCTAGAATCGATACGCCTCTCACCGAGTCCATTGTTCCCAACAAATCTAGCTTCATTCTCATTCAAGGCTCTATCATAACGTAAACCTACTTCTAGGTTATTGAAATAAACACTAGCACCAAATTGCACCCCCACGGTAAATCGATCTTCAATATCCTCAAAATCAAATCTATTCCCAGCCCTTACATTTTCTTCAAATTCTGTATCTAGGGTATAATTTAACGATGGACCCGCAAAAAGGTTCAATGGGCCTACCACATTTACTCCTATTAACACGGGCGCGTTGATCTGTTCCAGATCAAATCTACCTTCACTATAATCTGAGAAAAGTCGAGAATAAAGCAATTCTGGTCTAAGGTATACGGGACCTAAATCAAATTTTGCAAAGAACCCAAATTGATAACCCACGTTACCATCTGGATCTTCAATATTTTCAAGATCAGTAGATAGATCTCCTGTAGAACCATAGCCCAAACCTGCTCTTAATCCAAAAGCATTATTATTTTGAGCGTAAGTCAGAGAAGTGCATAATATCACAAAAATAAAAATCAATTTTTTCATAACTCAATTTCAAAGGGATTTGAATTACAATATTAGTGTTTCTAAGTTTAACAGTCTGTTGTAGATCATTAATCGAAAAACAAATAAGTTTGTACCCACAATTATTGTTATTGTTTTTAATGGATCGAGCATCACTTAATAGAAAATTAATCACAACCGTAGTAAAGAAAGGTACTGAGTTTACAGAAGCCGTTTCAATGACCTTGAAACAAGAAAAATTAACTATACAGCAGTTTAATGTACTCCGTATTTTACGAGGCAGAAAAGGAGAAGCAGCAAGCCTTCAGGATGTAAGTAAGGACATGATCCACAACAATTCTAATACTACCAGGGTTATTGACAAGTTGGTAACTAAGGATTTGGTAAAGAGAATTCAATGTCCTACTGATAGACGACAGATCGAGCTTACGATCACCCAAGATGGATTAGATCTACTTTCAAAAATCGATAAAAAAGTGGAAGCGTCTGAGGCTGATATCCTCAAAGAAACATCAGATGAGGATCTGAATTTGCTAATTGAACTTTTAAATAAAATCTAAAAAAATTTACAATTACTTGTATACACAATTAACGTTTAAACAATTAAATTATGGAATCTTTAAAAAGTAACTTCTCAAAATCAATTGACCCTACTTCCAGCATCAGTAAATGGACAGGAAGAAAGATAGGTGGATCTCATGAAGGAACTATTCACCTAAGAAATGGCGAGCTTCAATTTGATAATGATCAATTAGTGGGAGGTAAATTTGAAATTGACATGAATACCATAGCGGTAACTGACCTTACTGGTGATATGCAGGCAAAGCTTGAGGGGCATTTAAAAAGTGATGATTTCTTTAGCGTTGAGCAACATCCCATCGCTCATTTAAAAATAACTGATGTTCAATCTCAAGGCCAGCACTATCAAGTATCAGCAGATCTTACGGTTAAGGGAATTAAGCATCCCGTAAGCTTTCCTTTAGAAGTGAGTGAGAATGGTGCAACCACAACGCTTACCATTGATCGCAGCAAATACAATGTAAAATATGGCTCAAAAAGCTTTTTTAAAAGCCTGGGCGATAATCTGATTCACGATAATTTTGATGTGGAAGTAGATTTGAAGTTTTAAACTTTCCCATACTTTTTTCAAAAACGAGTTGTAGGGATACGACTCGTTTTTTGATTTACCCTGACGACATTACTTTTAGTAAAATAGTATATTGACACAGAAATTAAATCGAACTATTGACAAAATGTAGATATGGGGTTATGGTTTTCCTTGGCAGCACTATTTGTAGGGGTGTTGTTCTTTATCGGGCTCAACAAGCGTAATACTGATAAGCGTAGAATTCGCAGGCGAGGTTATCGTAAAAGAATTATCCACAAACTATCGAAACGTCAATACCCTCAGCAAGTAAAATTATAAATATTAACTGAATTCAAAGCATCACTAGTCTTAAGCATTACAATTTTGAGATGATGCCATCCTCCTCAAATAAAAGGCTCATCCCCTATCTTTGGATCAAAACGCAACATGAAGATATACACAAAAACTGGAGATAAGGGAACCACCGCTCTATATGGTGGCACTCGCGTACCAAAGCATAACTTACGCATAGACAGCTACGGAACCGTAGATGAACTCAATAGCTGGATGGGCTTATTGAGAGATCAACCTGTGGATGCACACGTAAAGTCAACTATTATCTCTATCCAAGATCGACTTTTTACCATAGGAGCTATTCTCGCTACTCCTCCAGAAAAGGAAATGCTCAAAAACGGGAAACAGAGACTTAATATTCCGCGCATCAAAGAAGAGGACATTACCTATCTCGAGCAAGAAATGGATAAAATGGAAGCTGACTTGCCTCAAATGACCCACTTCATACTTCCAGGAGGTCATCAATCTGTGTCATTTTGTCACATTACCCGGACGGTTTGCAGGCGTGCAGAACGACTCGCATCAGAATTAAATGAACATACCTCCATAGATGAGATGGTTTTAAAATATCTAAATAGATTGTCTGATTACCTCTTTATGCTCGGGCGTAAAATGTCACATAATCTAGGTGCAGAGGAGATCAAATGGATACCAAGTAAGGAGAATTAGGCTTATTCACCCATTAACAGGTCCGTGTAGTCAGTTGTATTACAATAAGTTGAGACTCATAAATTTATTTTTGACAAAAAAATTAAATTCACTTGCACAGTAACATCATAAGATTATTTTTGCAAAAATTCTAAACGAGTTATACTATGTATTGGACCCTGGAGTTAGCATCGTACTTAAGCGACGCACCGTGGCCAGCAGAAAAAGATGAGCTGATTGATTATGCCATTCGTACTGGAGCTCCTCTTGAGGTTGTAGAAAATCTACAAGCCATCGAGGACGAGGGTGATTTGTATGAATCAATTCAAGAAATCTGGCCAGATTATCCTACTGATGATGATTACCTCTGGAACGAGGACGAGTACTAACGATCCATCGTGATCATAAACAAAAAGTCTCCTTGAGAGGCTTTTTTTATGCGCATTTGTCAGTTGTTATAGATTCCGTGAGTCGGCATGATTCATGTACTTTTGCGCAGCGTTAAACATTGATATTTACAGCCTTTATATTTGAAGGCTTCAAACCACATATTATATGGGACTATTAGATTCCGTTTTAAAAATTTTTGTAGGGGATAAATCCCAGAAGGACGTTAAGGAGTTACGCCCTTTCGTTGATCAGGTTCTTGCCGTGGAGCCTCAAATGGAGAAGCTTTCTATAGACGAGTTGCGTAATAAGACAGTAGAGTTTAAAGATAAGATCGCTTTCGCGAAAGCGGAAACCCTCAAAAACATCTCCGACTTAAAAGAACAGGCAGACAAAGAGGAAGACATAGACCAGCGTGAAGAAATCTACAACCAGATCGACGCTCTGGAAGATACAGCATACGAGCAAGCAGAAAAGGTACTGGACGAGATCCTACCTGAGGCATTTGCAGTCGTAAAAGAAACCGCAAAAAGATTCTTCCACAACACAGAACTGCGCGTTACTGCGACTCCGCGAGATCGTGAGCTCTCAGCCGAAAAAGATTATGTAAGCTTGGATGGTGACGATGCCATCTGGTCTAATTCATGGGATGCCGCTGGTAAACCCATCACTTGGGACATGATACACTATGATGTTCAGTTAATAGGTGGTACGGCATTGCACCAAGGCAAAATTGCCGAGATGCAAACTGGTGAAGGTAAAACGCTCGTGGCGACACTGCCTGTTTACTTAAATGCATTGACTGGAAATGGAGTTCACGTAGTTACCGTAAACGACTATCTTGCTAAAAGGGATAGCGCATGGATAGGACCGCTGTTTGAATTTCACGGACTCTCAATAGACTGTATCGATTATCATAAACCAAATAGTGAAGCACGTCGCAAAGCTTATCTAGCCGATATTACTTATGGAACCAATAATGAATTTGGTTTTGACTATTTGCGTGATAATATGGCTCACGCCACCAAAGATCTTGTTCAACGCAAACACAATTACGCGATTATTGATGAAACCGATTCGGTTTTAATTGATGATGCTCGTACCCCACTGATCATTTCTGGACCAGTTCCAGAAGGTGACCGTCAAGAGTTTGACACGCTCAAGCAACCAGTGGAAAATATAGTAGGTGTTCAGCGCAAGGAACTGACTCAAGTTTTAGCACAAGCTAAAAAGTTAATAAGCGAGGGAGATACCAAAGAAGGAGGAAGATTGCTCCTTCAAGTGTATCGTGGTCTTCCTAAGAACAAGGCGTTGATCAAGTTCTTGAGTGAAGAAGGTATCAAGACCTTGCTTCAAAAGACGGAGAATTTCTACATGCAAGACAACAACCGTGAAATGCCTAAGGTAGACGCGGGATTGTATTTTGTGATTGATGAAAAGAACAATCAGGTAGAACTGACTGATAAAGGAATTGAATTTCTTTCTGGGAAGGATGATCCAGAATTTTTCGTGATGCCTGAAGTAGGTTTGGAAATAGGCCGCATCGAGTCGGCGGGTCTTTCTAAGGAAGAAGAAGCTGAGAAAAAAGAGGAACTTTTTAGAGAGTTCTCTATAAAGTCAGAGCGTATTCATACCCTCAACCAACTGCTTAAAGCCTATACCTTATTTGAGAAGGATACTGAGTATGTGGTGATGGCTCATGATAAACGTACCCCAAAAGGTATCGTCAAGGAAGAACAAGTAATGATCGTAGATGAGCAGACGGGTCGTATCATGGAAGGCCGTCGTTACAGCGATGGTTTACACCAGGCGATCGAGGCTAAGGAGAACGTTAAGATTCAAGACGCTACGCAGACTTTTGCAACGATTACCCTTCAGAATTACTTCCGTATGTATAAGAAGCTTGCGGGTATGACGGGTACAGCGGTGACTGAGGCTGGTGAGTTCTGGGAAATCTACAAGCTGGACGTGGTAGAAATACCTACTAATAAACCTATCGCTCGTGACGATCGTCAGGATAAAGTTTATAAAACCAAGCGTGAGAAATACGGAGCGGTAATACAAGAAGTCACTAAGCTGCGCGAGCAGGGAAGACCAGTATTGATTGGTACGACATCGGTTGATATTTCTGAGTTGTTGAGTCGTACACTACAGAGAGCTGGAATTGAGCATAACGTATTGAACGCAAAACAACACAAGCGCGAGGCAGAAATCGTCGCTGAAGCTGGTAATCCAAGCCAGATCACCATTGCCACAAACATGGCTGGTCGTGGTACAGATATTAAATTAAGTGACGAAGTGAAAGCTGCAGGTGGTCTTGCCATCATCGGTACGGAGCGTCACGATTCCCGTCGTGTAGACCGTCAGTTAAGAGGTCGTTCCGGTCGTCAGGGAGATCCAGGAAGTTCGCAATTCTATGTATCTCTTGAGGATAACTTGATGCGATTGTTTGGATCTGAGCGCATGGCAAAAACCATGGACCGCCTGGGAATGAAAGAAGGCGAAGTGATCCAGCACAGCATGATTTCAAAATCCATCGAGCGTGCACAGAAAAAAGTGGAAGAAAATGCTTTTGGTGTGCGTAAGCGACTGCTGGAATATGATGATGTGATGAACGCGCAGCGTGAAGTGATTTACAAGCGTCGTTACAATGCGTTATTTGGAGACCGTCTTGCAGTAGATATTGCAAACATGATCTACGACATTGCTGAAGTCATTACAGAAAGTAACAAACAAGCTGCCGATTATAAAAACTTTGAGTTTGAAATCATACGCTACTTCTCCATGAGCAGTCCAGTGACTGAGGAGGAGTTTGGCAAGCAAAGTGACAAGCAAATTACAGATACGCTGTATAAAGCTGCTTACCAGCATTATAAAGAGAAGATGGAGCGCACCGCTGAGGAAGTTTTCCCAGTAATCAAAAATGTCGTTGAAAACGATGAACGCAAGTTTGAGCGTATCGCCGTTCCATTTACTGATGGTGTCAAAACACTAAATGTTGCTACCGACCTTAAAGATGCATATGAGTCAGAAGGTCGCACTCTAGTGACTGATTTTGAAAAGAACATCACACTTGCCATTATAGACGATGCGTGGAAAACGCACTTGCGTAAGATGGACGAGTTGAAACAAAGTGTGCAACTTGCGGTTCACGAGCAAAAGGATCCTTTATTGATCTACAAATTTGAGGCGTTTGAGCTTTTTAAAGAAATGATCGATAAGGTGAATAAAGATGTCATTGGCTTTATGTTTAAAGGTGATTTACCTACTCGCGATGCTAATGCAATCAGTGAGGCAAGACAGCGCAAAGCAGAAAAAACCAGCACTCAAAAAGAGGAAGTTCTCAACAGCGATGAGCAGGCCGCTCAAGCCAGAGCAGTTGGTGCAGGAGCCAGCCGCCAGCAACAGCAACGTCCAGCGGTTACTGAAACCATCACTCGCGATCAGCCTAAAATAGGCCGTAACGATAAGGTCACTATTAAAAACGTGATGACTGGCGAGACCAAGACTACTAAGTACAAACAAGCCATTCCACTGATACAGAAGGGAGAATGGGTTTTGGATAAATAGTTCGCTTTCACTTCGACTCCGCTCAGCGACCGCGCGAAAGCGAGGTCAAAATTTTAAAATATTCCAGTTCAGCAGATGTCTGGGCTGGAATTTTTATTTTTAGGGATGCGCAGACTTTTTCTCTTCCTGATCTTGTTTACCATTTTAAGCTGTGGCAATCAAAACGAAAAAGGAGTTATTCAAGGTTCTGAAGAGACGTTTCTAACAAGTCATGAAACTATCTGGCTAGATTCAGATTTCAATAGCTATCTCAATAGTGAATCAGGGTATTTAACTTGGAAGCCTAATAAAGAAGGTATAAAATCAGTTAGGAAAACCATTCAAAAAGCTATAGTAGATGGAAAGTTTAATCGTCTCAACGAGACAGCTCGCACAAATATCGAAAGCTATTTTTATTTTCAATATATCCCTTACACTGATCATAAAGGTCAACGAGTAATTTTTATTAATGCATTCTGTGACTTGCTTGGCGAAACAAAGCCAATAATAGTTGTTGATAATGAAACTGGTACTGAGCACGAGTTAAGCTGGAAGGACTATTTTATAGAAGTATCTGATGGAGGTTGGTGCTACTGGCAAATGGAAGTAAATATTGATACCGGAGAATATTTTAATTTACATATCAATGGCATTGGTTAATCATGGAATTCTAGATAGCCCCTACCCTCGCTTTCGGAATGACAACACTTTGGCCTCTTTCATCTTTTTTCTAATCTCTTATTTCTAAAAATTTCCCACTTAACATCTCCATAACCTCAGCGTTTTGCGTCATAGCCTATCTTGAAAACAAAAAGATGATCGACAATTCAAAAGATGAGATCTACGATGAATTTTATGATGCGGTAAACATGACTCCCAGCGAGATTGAAGACTGGCTAGAGACTGATAAGTTAAAGGAAGTAGGTGTGGACAGCGGCGATGGCGAATCAAAAGGCCGCAAAAGCGCCAAAAAGATCATCAAGATCAAACGCAAAAAGAAGGACGAACTTACAGATACGAATTACGACCACATGCAAAAAGTTGTAGGCTACGTGAACCGCCATAAAGCCCAGAAACCCGATAGCGATATCAAAGAAAGTGACTGGAGATACAGTCTCAAGAATTGGGGGCATGACCCCTGCAAGGAGATGGATTGCTGATTTCATTCTTGAAAAAAGCTTACCTTTTCGGTTCAATTAATGAACCATGAAAATTTTTAGGAACATTGCTGCGCTCGTGGTGGGTTGGCTCGCCGGTAGCGCGGTAAATATGAGTTTAGTCACCATAGGACCGATGCTGATTCCCCTACCCGATGGCGTCAACCCTCAAGATATGGAAGCTTATGCTGAAATCAGCGCAACACTGGGCGACGAGCATTTTATTTTCCCTTTTCTTGCCCACGCTTTGGGAACATTGGTAGGTGCAACGGTGGCCTACCTTATCGCAGCCACAAGTAAAAATCTATTTGCGTGGATCGTAGGCGCGTTTTTTTTACTGGGAGGCATTATGGTGAACTATATGATTCCTGGACCGCTTTGGTTTACCGTGGCAGATTTGGTTCTCGCTTATATACCTATGGCTTTTCTTGGAATCAAAATTGGCGAAGCTATTCAGAGATAACTCTTCAGATTTAGATTGTAGGATTTAACGTACTACTAACAGAATCAATTTTGCTATAGCTGTAAAACTCTTTATACTTCAAAAAATTGAAAAGATGAAGTATTTACAGATACTTGCGATCGTTATTTTGTGTGCGAGTTGCGCATCGACCTCAACAGATCAAACGATCGACCTCCAAGGTAAATGGTTGGAAAAACATGGCGCTGATGTAAAAAATGTCAATACCAGACAAGACAATTCCGAAATGATCCCTCAAATGCCACAAGCGTTTAGATATAACGGTTTCCAAATCATCAATGATCGTTATGACAACTACACAGGATTTCAAGAGGTGGTAAGCGATAGTAGTGGTGGAAGAAGTTTAAAATACTATGGACATTTAACTGATTATCGTTTAAGTGGAGATTCACTAGAGATTTACAACCCCATTACAAAAAAATATTATCTGAAAGGAGTTCTCGACGTACAAAATGATGATTCTGTTATCTTAGTTAAACGCGGCGATTCCACAAGGTATGAGCGTCAAATCATTGAAAATTATGAAAATTTTGACCGTATAGAATTAGACGCCTCTAGATGTTTCGGTACTTGTCCCAACTTTTCCATTTCAATCTCTCAGAAAGGTGACATCAATTTTGAAGGGAAAGCCTACACGCCTCTCAAAGGTAAATACGTCTCACAGGCTTCTTTTCCACTGGTCGATTATGTGTTCTCAAAATTTGAGCAGCAACCCATACTCAAATATCAAGACAGGTATGAAGATGGAGGCACTGACCAGCAGACCATTACCCTCAGATTCTATCAGGCAGGAAAGCTAGTCAAAACCATAGAGGATTATGGAACCGCGTCGCCACAAGAACTTCTTTGGGCAATACAGCCGCTTAAAAATCTTTACCTACGCGATGAACTGAATTGGGAACGCATTCAAAAAGAAAACAACTAACTTCGTAGACTGAACTATGTGCAATGGCGGCAAATCCGCATATCAATCCTTTCAGTAAACGTTATAAAAAAGAACTTGATGCCGATCAACTGTTTCAGCAATTGCGTGCTGGCTCGTTGAGTGCCCTAAGTCAAGCCATAACTATGGTGGAGAGTCAGGCGGTGAAGGATTCCGCTTTCGCGAAAGCGATACTTCAACAGGCTCTACCCCACTCGGGAAAATCCTTCAGGTTAGGGATTACAGGAGTTCCTGGAGTCGGAAAATCTACTTTCATAGAAACGCTGGGTAAAAAAATCGTCGAGCAAGGAAAAAAACTGGCAGTACTTGCGATAGACCCGTCGAGCAATAGATCTAAAGGGAGTATTTTGGGAGACAAAACCCGCATGGAAGAACTGGTACGCAGCGATCGAGCCTACATACGTCCCAGCCCTGCGGGAAAGACATTAGGCGGTGTTGCACGCAAAACCAGAGAAGCTATCATTTTATGCGAAGCAGCTGGTTATGATTTTATCATTGTGGAGACTGTAGGTGTAGGTCAAAGTGAGACCGCAGTTCACAGCATGACCGATTTTTTTCTATTGCTCAAGCTTGCCGGTGCTGGCGATGACCTTCAGGGCATCAAGCGCGGTATCATGGAAATGGCAGATATGATCGCCATCAACAAAGCCGACGGAGAAAATGCCACGGCCGCAAAACATGCGGTAAGAGAGTTTAAAAACGCGTTACACCTCATGCCAGCAAAAGATCACGGCTATACTACACAAGTTCTTAAGTGCAGTGGGCTCAACGATAAAGGTGTGGTCAATATTCTCAACGTAATCATAAACTTCAAACAACACTCACACAACAACGGAAGTTTTGATAAACGCAGGGAACAGCAGGAATTATACTGGCTGCATCAAACCATTGAAGACACTTTAAAATCTCGATTTTATAGCAATGCCGCAGTTATCTCAAAAATGATCGAAATCGAGAAGCAGGTAATCCTCAAAAAGCTGACTCCCTTTGAGGCTGCTCAGCAACTCTTAGATATTCAAGGATGAAATCTTTATTTATATGATCGACTAAATGCTCGATTAAGGAGAAGAAGGTTGTTTTCTGAATCTCGCTTTCGCGAAAGCGAAAACATAATACACAACAACACCCCAGAAAGTTCCCATAAACACACCCATCAACACATCGCCCAGATAGTGAACGCCTAGATAAACGCGGCTGTACGCCACAAGTAGCGCCCAGATAATTGTAAAGCCGACCAGTTTTTTATAATGCCGCCAGAGAATCAAAGTAATAAATGCCGCCAGAGCCACGGCGTTGCTGGCATGACCGCTGTAAAAGCCGTAAGTACCTGCACTGCGACCCACTTTTGAGATTTGGTTCATGAAATCTGGCTCGCGGAATGGCCTTAGTCGCTCCACATTATCCTTAAAAAAATTGGCTACTTGATCGCTTAGAGTGATTAGCAGCGCCACTGCAAACAAGGAAATTATAAAAGATCGCCGGTCCAGTTTCCTGTAAAGTGCAAACAATAGGATGAAGTACAGCGGCAGAGCAGAGAGCTTGTGTGTGATGAAATTGAAGAAGGAATCGATCAGGTCATTTCCCCAGTCATTGAGATAAAGGGTAGCGCTCCAGTCCCACTGAATCAACTCCTCCATTATTCCTCGTAGAGTTTCATTTGCTCGTCATAGAATCGGCTGGCCTCTTCGATAAGGTTTGTGGTTTCCTCTTCTAGATTTTCGGCATCTTCATCTTCTAGATCTTCCAGAAACTCGATATTGTCATCTTTTAAATTGATGATGAATCGTGGATATTCTGTATGGATGACAAAGATATCTTCTGGATAGTGGACATTATCGCCCATTAAAAAACGTGGCAGTGACATAAACCTAATTTTTTGTGGCAATTTAAGTGAAATACTTGGCAATATTCTTTTGAAGTCGCCCAACTCTGATGCGCGTATCTTTGCGGCAATATTCAAATCATGAAAGAATTCTCTTCCCTCCAGCTCAAGATTCAATTATCCGATGCCATTGAGGAGCTAGGTTTTGAACAACTTACTCCTATTCAAGAGAAAGCTTATCCAGCTATTTCTTCTGGTCGCGATATGATGGGAATTGCACAAACGGGTACCGGTAAAACGCTAGGTTACATGTTGCCCTTACTGCAAGGACTTGCCTATTCAGAACCTACTGATCCCAGAATTCTCGTGCTGGTCCCTACTCGGGAACTTGTAGTTCAGGTAGTTGATAATGTAAACGCTTACGCAAAATATCTCAATGTAAAAACCCTAGGAATTTACGGAGGCACTAATATCAATACGCAGAAAAAAGCAGTTGCTGAAGGTGTGGATGTTCTAGTTGCTACACCTGGAAGACTTTATGACCTCATCGTCCATCAATCGGTGAGCATGAAGAAGTGTAAAAAAGTTGTGATTGATGAGGTGGACGTTATGCTGGATCTGGGATTCCGGTTTCAGCTGAATAATATTTTTGACCACCTTCCTAGAAAGAGGCAGAATATCATGATCTCTGCAACGATGACGGATCAGATTGAAGCTTTCATTAAATCGTATTTTAAGGATCCTCAACAAATATCAGTTGCGGTTTCTGGAGAGCGGCTTGAGAATATAGAACAGGTTTCTTATTCAGTCTCAAATTTCTATACTAAAGCAAATCTGATTGCTCATTTAGTGGAAGATAAAGAGGAGTTTAAAAAAGTTCTGGTTTTTGTAGACAGTAAACGCAATGTAGATCGACTGTTTGAAGCACTTCCCAGCGATCTGCAAAAAGAAACCGTGGTGATCCACTCCAATAAAACACAAAATTATCGATTGCGCTCCATTGAATCCTTTAATGAGGGTCGTTCCAGAATCATCATCAGTACCGATGTGATGGCTCGCGGCCTAGATCTGGAAAATATAACCCATGTGATCAACGTAAACACACCGAGTTATCCTGAGAACTATATTCACAGAATAGGAAGAACCGGTCGCGCCGATAAAAAAGGTAAGGCCATCTTACTTTTTACCAGTAAAGAAGAGGAATACAAAACGGCCATCGAATCTTTGATGGAGTTCAAAATACCTATACTAGATTTTCCTGATGCGGTCGAGATCAACCATGATCTCATTCCTGAGGAAAAACCCGCTAAACGGGAGAGCAACAATCCACATAAAAAGGTTGAGGAAGAACGAGGAGCGGCTTTTCATGAGAAAAAGGCTAAGAACCAAAAAACCAACCAGGGAGGAAGTTACCGTAGAGAAATCGCTAAAAAATATAAGAAACCCAAAACCAGAGGCGATAAGAATTTCAACCGGCGCAAGAAGAAGTAAAGTGAATTTTCTAGAAAAGAAAACCGCCCTTGGCATTAAGAGCGGTTAGATGCAAAAGTTATTAACGCTTTCGCGAAAGCGGAATACATCAAATAAGTTACGTGCTAAAAATTAAATCCTAAAGTAAATATCACATTAGTGAATCTGTTAGTGATCATCGCATTTTCCGTAAAATCAGAATCTAAAAAGCGCTCAGCATAATCGCGCTCCTGAGTCGCCCAGGCCGCATCAAGAATAAACCTACCCCAAGAATAGCCCAATCCGGCACTGTAGCCAGTCATATCTCCCATAATCTGCTTGTTCTCATAAGGAGATTCTGATTTAACAAAACCACCTCTCAAAGACCAGTTTTTTATACGGTACTCACCACCTACTCTGTAGGTCAAAGCGTTTTGAAGGTTTTGGTCAATAAAATTATTGTTACTCAAGAAAAGAAAGTTTCCGTCATCTTCAAACATCATATTCCCGTAATTTTTTGATTGAACATCGGCACTCAACAAGCCCTTTTTGCCAAAAACATAAGCGACAGAACCCATCCAACTTCCAGGAGTCCTTAGGTTGTACGCAGGGTATAATGTTAAAACTCTAGGGTCGACAACAACCTCCTGACCTGCCCCAAAAGTCGAGATTCGCAAAGACTGACTATCTTCAATGGTGAACCAAGTAGGAGACTCATAAGCAGCTCCTAACCTAAGCCCTTGAGTCATTTTTGCAAAAACCCCTAAATTTAAAGAAAACCCTGCTCCTTCACTAACGACTGAATCCACATATGTTACCTCAGATATTAAAGCATCAGCGTTATTATTAGATTCAAAGACTCTCGTTAAACGCTCTCTATCTAGGAAATGAAAATTAAGATTCATACCTAGACTTAACCAATTGTCTAACTCTAGACCTCCATTAACGGTGAATTTTCCACGATAACCACTATCTGCAACTCTAAAATCTTGAGCAAATGTTCCGGTTCCTGTATTAGAGAGATAGTCTACACTTCCCAAATCATTAGGATCTACAGCTTCAATGACTTCAGAATTTAATCCTAGAAAACCAACTTGTGCGGGAAATCCAAAACCTGCAGTTTCTCCCAAAGCAATAAATCGATCGTCGACAAAATCACCTCTTATTAAAGCGAGGTCTTCAAGTGGGAAACCATTTGCATTTTCAAGAAAGTAACCGGATACCGAGTTCTGCGTATTACCTCGTACAAGAACCTCGTTATCAAAATTTCTGGTAGAATCATAATTGAACCCAATAGAAAATTTATTGACCGGTGCACTCGGGTTTTCAAAAACAAAAACAAAACCCGCCTGATTCAGGCTTAAATCCAGATTATTATTAGTTGCTAGAGAGCCTGCGTATAGAGCGTCATTTTTATTATAATCAAATGCTAAGGAAAACGCACCATAATTATTAGCAAATACGGTTGAACCTGCTGGGTTTACTCCCATTGCAGTAAGATCACCTCCCAGTGCCCCAAAGGCACCACCTAAACTACGATAGCGGGCTGTACCATCCATTTGATCCATCCCATAAAGCAATCCTTCTGAAACAGATTGCGCGTTAAGAAAAAGGCTGCAGCAAATAAATGTGCAGCCTAAAATTATCTTTTTCATATAATTTATTGATTAACCTCTTCGACCAGACGATCGACTACTTCTACTTGAAGATCTTGTCCCGGAACTTCTACTACTCCTGCTCGAACTTGAACGTACTCCACTACTCCTTGAACTTCTACTGCTGGAAGAGCGTACTCCACTACTACGAGATCTACTTGAAGAACTGCGTACACCGCTAGATCTTCTTGATGAGCGTGGATAACTTGAACGAACTCTTGAATTTGAACTTCTGTTATTAATGGTAGACCTTCTGCTGTTATAAGACCTGCTCCTTACAGAATTTGATCTTCTAGTATTCCGAGCTTCACTAGCTCTTGTAGCGGCTCGTGATCTTGATAATGATGAATATCTTCTAGATGAAAGTGCTGAACTACGAGATACACCAAGTCTATTAGAACGAGTTACCCTATATCCATTATTGAAAGCTAGATTATTTCTATAATAGGGATGATAGCCAAAATTATTCCAGCCCCAACCGTTATTCCAACCCCAGCCATAATTCCAGCCAAAGCCAGCATTCCATCCATATCCTGCCCAACCAGGACCCCAGCCCCAATTATACCAGCCGACACTTCCGAGACTCCAGGCAGCACCCCAGCCTCCCCAGCCTAATCCATAAGGCGCTCCTAAACGAGTCCCCCAACCGATTCCGGGACGCCAACCCCAACTATAACCACCTCCAGCATTAGCCCAACCCCAGCCAGGTCCCCAACCAAAACCGTTATTATAATAATTTATATTAATTCTTGATGGATTTTCGCCCCAAGCAGCGGTTCCTCCACCATAAGAGTCAGTATATTCAGGTTCAGACTCTACATAACTTGTACCTGAGTAAGATTCTACATCAGTGAAAATACTGTCTTGACCAAAGTTGTTTCCGTAGGATTCAGCTCCCTCTGCAAAAAGGGATTCGTAATATCCAGCGCTATTTGAAATTCTAGAAGCACTTTGATCATAGTTCGTTTGATTGTTAGTATCATTTACTGGCTCAGATCCATATATACCATCATCGTAACTCGTGGATTGATACGATCCACAAGATGCCACCAATAATGAGAGTATAACTAGGTATACTAAATTGAATTTGCTTAAGTGGATATTTGAGTTATTCATGACGTGTATTTTCAAGTGCTTTGTATAAAAATAAGTAGTTTTGCCGTGCTAATAAAGCATTTAACAGAACTCTAAATTAAGCACAACATTTGTGCCAAAGCCCATGGCAAAACACTTAACCAGTAGAAAGGACGACTATTCAAAATGGTACAATGAACTTGTTGTACAAGCAGATCTTGCTGAAAACAGCGCTGTGAGAGGCTGCATGGTTATAAAACCTTATGGTTATGCCATTTGGGAAAAAATGCAAGCTGAACTAGACCGAATGTTCAAAGAAACAGGTCACCAAAACGCCTACTTCCCTTTATTTGTTCCTAAAAGCCTTTTTGAAGCTGAAGAAAAAAATGCTGAAGGCTTTGCCAAGGAGTGTGCTGTCGTCACCCATTACAGATTGCAAAATGATCCAGATAATGCTGGCAAACTAAGAGTAGACCCAGAGGCCAAACTTGAGGAAGAACTTGTCGTTAGACCTACCAGTGAAGCCATTATTTGGAACACTTATAAGGGTTGGATTCAATCTTATCGAGATCTTCCAATTTTAGTTAATCAATGGGCAAATGTGGTGCGATGGGAAATGAGAACCCGTCTATTCTTGAGAACCGCAGAGTTTTTATGGCAAGAAGGACATACGGCACACGCCACCGAACAGGAAGCTATTCAAGAAGCCGTCCAAATGAATGAAGTTTATGCAGATTTTGCCGAAAACTTTATGGCAATTCCAGTTATTCAAGGTGTAAAGTCAGAGAGCGAGCGATTTGCGGGCGCGGTAGAAACATACTGTATCGAAGCACTTATGCAAGATGGCAAGGCCCTACAAGCAGGCACCAGTCATTTTTTGGGTCAGAACTTCGCTGAAGCTTTTGATGTAAAGTATACTACTAAAGAAGGAAAACAAGAATACGTATGGGCTACTTCATGGGGAGTATCAACCCGACTCATGGGAGCACTAATAATGACTCACAGTGATGATCGCGGGCTTGTCCTCCCTCCTAATCTAGCACCAATACAGGTTGTCATCGTCCCGATTTACAAAGGACTAGATCAGCTAGAGGAAGTAAGTGTTAAAGTCCAGGAAATAGAAAAATCCCTTAGAAATCGTGGGGTCAGTGTAAGGTATGACGATCGTGACACCTTGAGACCTGGAGCAAAATTTGCCCAACACGAGTTGCAAGGTGTTCCATTAAGAATTGCCATCGGAGCTCGTGATATAGCAAATAATACCGTAGAGCTAGCAAGACGAGACACTTTAACTAAGGAGGTAGTAAGCATGGATGAAATCTCAAACTTGATTCCCGACCTGTTGAAAGAAATTCAGATGGCGCTGTTTGAAAAAGCTCGCAATTTTAGAGATGAACACATCACTGAGGTTGACTCCTTTGACGAATTCAAGAATGTACTCAAAAATAAGGGCGGCTTCATATCAGCACACTGGGATGGAACACCTGAAACTGAGAATAGAATTAAAGAGCTCACAAAGGCTACTATCAGATGTATACCACTGAACGTAAAAAAAGAAAAAGGAAATTGCATTCTAACTGGCTCTGAATCAAACCAGAGAGTTTTATTTGCAAAAGCTTATTGATTTTTTTAAAAAAATAGTTGGCAGTTTCAAAAATGCTTGTATTTTTGCAACCGCTTTGAAAGGCAAAACATCTTGGCCCGTTCGTCTATCGGCTAGGACGCCAGGTTTTCATCCTGGTAAGAGGGGTTCGATTCCCCTACGGGCTACAATATTTTAGGTTTTTAAAACCAGATTTTTAGATATGGCAAATCACAAAAGTGCTTTAAAAAGAATACGTAGAAACGAGACTGCTAGACTTAGAAATAAGCACCAGCACAAAACTACTCGTAATGCGATTAAGAAATTGAAAGAGACTGAAGACAAGTCTGCTGCTGAAAAGCTTTTAGTAGAAGTTTCTTCAATGATTGACAAGCTTGCGAAAACTAATGTTATTCACGATAACAAAGCATCAAACCTGAAGTCAAAGCTCGCAAAGCACGTGAATGCTTTAGCTTAAATAGATTCACATTAAAATTCAAAGCCTTTCTCCTCGGAAAGGCTTTTTTTATTCTCGGAATTTACTCTCACACCATTTCTGATCGGTAATCTAACAGCGTTCATTTAGTATTTGATATGTTCCGCTTTCGCGAAAGCAAAAAACCCAAACTAGTTGCGACCATTTTAAAATCAATAAATTCATAGATCTCAAGCCCGATTAATCTTCTGTTAATTGAGATTTCATAGAATGGTACCATGATACTTTTACCATATTTTAAGGGTAATGGCTTCTAACCTCACATTTTATAGCAACCTTAAGGTACAGCATACTCCTATTCATAAACTGATAAGGAATTCAAGTGCATTTTTAAAAGTACCTGAGAACTGGGTGGTAGTCGTGACAGATGTGCTAGATAGTACAAAGGCCGTTAATTCTGGAAATCACCAGAAGGTAAATCTTGCAGCCACAGGCAGTGTAGTTACAGTAATGAATACACTGAAAGCTGAGTTAAAGGCTTTTGAGATTCCTTATTTTTTTGGAGGAGACGGTGCTATTTTTTTAATACCTGCTGAAAGGGAATCTCAAGTTAAGGAGGCTCTTGTATCCTTCAGTCACCACGTTGAAAAAAACCTACAACTCACCTTACGCACGGGTTTTGTTTTAGTGAGCGATATCTATAAATCTGGATACGAAATCAAAATTGCCAAGGTGAGAATCAACAAGTATCTGATTATCCCTTTAATTTTAGGTAATGGTCTTCAACATGCTGAATATTTAATCAAGCATAATTACAATCCTACCAAATCAAATGAGGTGACTTCATCAATAATTGATTTAGAGGGTATGGAATGCAGATGGGATAAAATATCGCCTAAAAAGGATAAAAATAAAGTGGTTTGCTTAATTGTAAGTTGTGAGGATGAAAGTCTTCACTCACAAATCTATGCCGATATTCTGGACATGATCGATCTGACTTTTGGAACATTCAATCAGCGACAACCCATCTCAACCACAAAACTGAAATTGAATGCAACACTGGCTAAGATCAGGGAAGAAATGGTGGCGAGAATAGGAAAAAATAAAATGAGCTACCTACTCAAGCACTTTTTGATCACCTATTTCGGTAAGTTTTATTTTAAATTCTTTGCAGAAGGTAGGGCTTATCTTAACAAAGTAAGTCAGCTATCAGACACAATCATGATAGACGGTTCGCTCAATACGGTCATGGAAGGAGGCGCTAGTCAAATCGAGATGCTTACAAATTACCTTGATCTTTTAGAGAAAGAAGGTAAAATTAAATATGGGCTTCACGCCACTTATGCTTCAGTCATGAGCTGTTACGTTCAAGATCGAGGAGATAATCATATTCATTTTGTAGATGGTACCGAAGGTGGCTATACGAGTGCAGCAATAATTTACAAGAAAAAATACTCAGACAGTCCCGCAGTAGCCTGATTACTTCTTGTATACTTTACCATCTTTCATCACAAACTCTACAGCCTCTAACGTTGCTATATTTTTCTCGGGATTTTGAGATACTGCAATGATATCTGCATAGAATCCTTTTTTGACTTGACCTATTTTATCTTCTAATTGCAATATTAACGCGGGAATTATCGTGGCGCTTTGTAATGCTTCCATGGCTGGCATTCCAGCTTCGGTCATATAGCCAAATTCCTTAGCATTCTTGCCATGAGCAAAAACCCCAGCATCTGTTCCAAAAACGATAGGAACACCTCTTTTATAGGCTCTGGCAAATGTACCTTGAATCTGTGGACCTACTGCTTTAGCCTTAGGCACCACGAGTTCCGGATAAAAACCATCTACTTCGGCTTTTTCGGCTACTTCTTTACTAGCAGTGATCGTTGGAACGAGGTAACAGTTATTTTCCTTCATTAAATCCATGGTTTCCTCGCTCATATAAGTTCCATGCTCAATGGTTTTTACTCCTCCCAAGACTGCTCTTCTCATTCCCTCATCACCATGAGCGTGGGCTGCCACATGAAAACCATAGTCTGCTGCGGTTTCTGTGATTGCTTGAATTTCCTCTATTGTAAATTGAGGATTACTCCCATTTTTAGCAACGCTCAACACACCGCCGGTTGCGGTAATTTTTATACAGTCTGCTCCATTTTTGTAGCGGTGTCTTACGGCAGCACGAGCTTCATCAGGGCTGTTTGCAACGCCTTCTCTGGGACCTGGATCGCCCATGAGTTTTTGATTGCTTCCATTAGTGGGATCTGCGTGACCTCCTGTAGTGGCAATGGATTTCCCTGCGGTAAAAATGCGTGGGCCAGGAATTTTACCTTTGTTGATCGCATCACGCAAGGAAATATTGATACCACTACCTCCCAAATCCCGGACAGTCGTAAATCCAGATAATAATGTGATTTCTGCATATTTTACGGAATCATAGGCCACATCGGCTGGGTCATCTACGTACTTTTGAACATAAGCGTGTGGATTATACTCGGTTTCCATGTGCACATGCATATCAGTAAACCCAGGCATCACCCATTGATCCTTTAAGTCGTAGACTTCTGCAAATCGTGGAGCCTTGATATAGCCTTTCTCGACATCTACGATTAATCCATTTTGTACACTTATCGTAACTTCTTCCAGCCACTCTCCTTTTTCAGTATCTAATAAATGACCCGCATGGATATAAACGATTTGTTCCTGAGCTACTGAATTTAGAAATGTGAACAGCGCAAAAAATGATAAAAGAAACGATCTCATGAGAAAAAATTTGATTGAAAAGATAGTTCAAAGTATGGACTCTGGCTTGAATAAATTTTGAGTTGCTCAAATTTTAATCTGACCGAGTAGATAAATAGGTTCCGATTGATCAGGATTTTCATTCCGCCTATCCATGGGAAGAACAGGCATCAAGAACTCTCGCTCGCTAATCCATTCCAACGCTCCCACTGGAAACCAGCTGGTAAATTTAATTTCAAAACCCTTCTTCTTATCATCTAAAAAGCTTACTCTAAACGCAGTGAGCTGGTCAAATATCTCGCTGTAGGCACTTACTAAAAAAGTACCTTCAGGAGAAATGCTGAAATTACCATTTGCAAAAAGTGAGCGCTCGCCCGTTTTCTGATCAATTTTTATGATTTCTTGATCCTCGGCAAATCCCGTCGCGAAATATGCGTCTAACTCTTTGATGTAACCTAGATACTCAGTGACTGAGCCCCACTCGCCCGTATCATCTTTAACTAAAACACTGTCACGACCTTTATTTATAGGGAGGTAATATTGCGTAAATCCTTCACGAGCAGCCATAGAATCTTTTACGGGAAATCTCTTTGGAACAAATGATTGATCCAGTTTATAGGGATTTAGTAAAACCCTTTCTTTGTAATCAGAGTAATCAACTGTCTTGAACTGGATGATGTCTGCCAAGGCTCTTTTTGCAGCTGGATTGTATTCATACCTTACATTGCAATTTGTTCCTAGCTTGTACAATTCATCACGTGCATTAACACTAGGAATATCCAGCTCAGTTTGCTCCTCAAAAGAGTAAATGTCTGTAAAATTATGCAGACTTTCAGCAGGCAAATCGTCTAGATGCTTAGAGAGATAATAATCAAACACAAACCCCTCATTTCCTGATGACGCATTGTAATCGTGAAATAAGGTTTTGACTTTTACCCAGCTTCCTTCGACTCGTGATCCGTTATCCAGAACGGAGCCTCTAACCCCTTTTTCAGCAGGAATGATTATGACTTGAGCCCCATAGGGCAAGGTTTCAATCAAGCGTCCCTCGAGGCTGGCTTCTGCCCTGAGTTTGAGCCCGCTCTTTGCGTTCACTAAATAACATTGTGGACGAGTGGACTGTGCTTGTAACGCTTTCGCGAAAGCGAGAATAAATAGAACAACGAAAACTTTTTTACACCTCACTTTTTTGAAACAGCAACTACATTGCCAAAGTTACCTATGAATAAATTCCTTCACCGCGTCTGTGATATAAGCTATCTGCTCATCATCAAGCTCTGTGTGCATGGGAAGTGATATGCATTCCTTGACAAGCTGGTTCGTCACAGGGAAATCAGCCTCGTTGTAGCGATCGTCTTGATAGGCTTTTTGCTTGTGTAAAGGGATGGGATAATAGACTCCGCAAGGAATATCCTTACTTTGTAAGTGCTTGACCAACCCGTCGCGATCCACATCTTTAAGAACCAAGGTGTACTGATGAAACACGTGGCAATCGCAGTTATCACAAACCAGTGGTGTGATGATCTTTTCTTCTGCAGCAAATGCCTGCGTGTATTTTCTTGCGGCAGCTCTACGTGCATTATTATATGTATCGAGATGAGGTAATTTTGCTCTCAAAACTGTAGCTTGCATGGAATCCAGCCTGGAGTTTACACCTACCACATCGTGATGGTAGCGCTCATACATACCATGGTTCACGATTCCTCTTATGATATGCGCTAGATCGTCATCGTTTGTAAAAATTGCTCCACCATCACCGTAACAGCCTAGATTCTTTGATGGAAAAAATGATGTCGTTCCAACGTTACCGATGGTACCCGTTTTAGATTTCGTTCCATTAGAGTGTAAATAATTAGAACCTATTCCCTGAGCGTTATCTTCAATTACGTAGAGATCATGCTTTCTCGCAAGCGCCATGATTTCATCCATAGCTGCGGTTTGACCAAATAAATGAACGGGAACAATAGCCTTTGTTTTGGGCGTAATGGCTCTTTCCACGGCATCAATATCTATGTTGAAATTGTATGGGTTTACATCAACTAAAACGGGCGTGAGCCCAAGAAGCGCAATAACTTCAACCGTTGCGGCAAACGTAAAATCGGCAGTGATGACTTCGTCACCGGGTTTTAAGCCCAATCCCATCATCGCGATTTGAAGGGCATCTGTCCCATTTGCGCATGGGATGACGTGTTTGACGCCAAGATACTCCTCAAGCTCCTTCTGAAAAGCATGTACTTCTGGGCCATTAATAAAAGCAGCCGACTCAATCACCTTTTGCAGACCGTCATTAACCTGATCCTTTATTTCTTCAAACTGACCTTGTAGGTCTACCATTTGTATCTTGCGCATCCTTTTATTGAATAAATGAGGCGATAAGCCTGTTTTATGGTAAAAATAAGGAATAAAAGTACTAGAATATGCTACCTTGAGCATAAGTCTGTAAGTAGAAACACTGCATTTGAAAACATTATACGATACATTATCCACCGTGGTAAAAGCATGTTTACCCGTCGCTGGATTTTTCAATAAAAAAGTAAAACTAGGCGCTCAAGGTCGTGAGCGAACCTGGGATATTCTAGATCAAAATATAAAGAGTACGATTCCAAAAATTTGGGTACATGTTGCGAGTCTAGGAGAATATGAACAGGTCGTTCCTGTTCTTGAGCAACTGAATCAACAAGACTATCAAGTTGTACTTACATTCTTCTCGCCTTCTGGCTATGAAAATAAAAAGGATACAACGCTTGCTGACGTGGTGTGTTATTTACCCATAGACACTTTTGACAATTCTCGTAAATTTCTCGATATCGTTGAACCATCTATCGCGATAATGGTCAAATATGAGTTCTGGCCTAATTACCTGAACGGACTAAAAAAACGTGATTGCAGGACTATCTTAGTGAGCGGAGTCTTTAGAGAGAGTATGACTTTTCATAAATGGTATGGTCGCTGGATGTTGAAATCGCTGAAAGCATTTGATCATTTCTTCCTGCAGAATGAGAGCTCGCTGCACAACTTGAAAAATCTAGGATTCTCTAATGCCAGCGTAAGCGGTGATACTCGATTTGACCGCGCCAGTCAACTCATAGAGAGAGATAACAGAGTTGAATTGTTGGAAGCTTTTACGGTCGACTCAAAGTGTCTGGTCGTAGGCAGCAGTTGGCCTGAAGATATTGCGGTCATTAAGAACTACATTCTTCAGAAAAAAGATCAGGAAAACCTTAAGGTGATTATTGCACCTCACGAGGTACATGAACAAAAAATCAATACGCTTAAAAAATCATTGAATCGAGACGTGCACTTATGGAGTGAAATTAATCAGGAGTCTCCTAACAACTCATTCACAAGCAACATTCTAATAATTAACACCATAGGTTTACTAACCAAAGCCTATAGCTATGCAGACATTGCCTATGTGGGCGGTGGTATGGGAACTACTGGATTACACAATATTTTAGAAGCCGCAACCTTTGGAATACCTGTAATCATCGGGAAAAACTATGAGAAATATCCAGAAGCTGCAAAACTTGAAGATTTGGGAGGTTTATTTTCAGTAAAAAATAAAGATGAGTTTTCTGAAATTACTGATAAGCTACTTTCAGATGATCGCTTCAGAGAAAAAACAGGCATGATTTCTGGTCACTGGATAAACAGCAATACGGGCGCGACCAGGCAAATCATCAAATACCTAAAAGGAATCAATGAGAACATTATTTCTTCTTAGCCTATTACTTTCAGTAACTATAGGCACGTCACAAGATATTCAGGTACAAGACACCTACAGCAAGAAACCGGTTCCGTTTGCAACTGTAAGTTTTGGAGATGGAATGGGAACTTTTGCAGACGCCAATGGTATATTTAGATTCAGTAAAAAATTATATCCTCGGGTAGACACTTTGTTTGTTTCTAGCATTGGTTATGAAACGCTCACCATTCCAATTCCCGATCTTTTAGATGTTGTTAATTTGGTTCCTGCAGCAAGTAAGTTGGAAACAGTTGTGGTAAGTGCAGAGCTATTAGGAGACTATGATATAGAAAAAATTAAACCTATAGTTCACGAAGAGTATGAAGATTGCTGGTTACCTACTGTGGAAAGTGAGATTGCAACAAAGATTGAACGTCATGAGGGGCAACCTACCATGATTAGCAAGCTCTACATACCTATTCTTTTAGAGAAAAGTCAGCGTTCCAAAAACAAAATGCGCAAATTTTCCAGTATTTTCAGGGTTCAGTTCTATGATGTAGAGCAAGATGGCAGCCCATCATTTGAGTCGTTGTACCCTAGCAAAACGTTCCTAATAACTGAGGAAAGTGAGAAAATCTATGAACTGGATCTTACAGATTTAAAAATCGTAGTCCCCAGTTCTGGAGTCTTTGCTTCTATTCAGGTTTTAGGTTATGCTAAACCCAGTGGCGATCTAATAAACGCAAAAAAGTACAGAGAGATCAAGACCAGAACGGGATACACTAAAGTTTCCACAACCTACCGGCCACTTCTACCCTTTACTGATGAAATCGATGGCAAGAAAACTTGGGTTAGGAGAATTTTCCTCAACAATAAAAAGTGGCAGCTTTTTGACTTTGATTACAACGCTTTAAGTAAACTCGTCAGGTCTGGTCATAACAATTACGGAATGGGCGCTGAGCTTAGGGTTTATGAAAAGAAATAATTTTCTTAGACCGTTACAGTCCTATTCAAATAATCTCTGAAAGGCTTCATTTCCTTGTAGATATCAATACATTTTTCAAGAAAATCCCCAGTAGTCACCTCTTTTTGTGTCACATCATGTCGCACTGCAAAAGTTTTCTGTCTAAGTAAATCGATGTGTCTGTGATCTTGAGAAAAGCCTTTGGGAGCTGTTTTCAACGAGTCGCCATCGTCGATGATTTCAAATTTCCCGTTAAATGACTCTCTATTGATTATTGCTTTGTATCGTTCTCCATCATAGTCGATCGCATCCCTGATAGAGTTCAAAATCTGCTTTTTAGGATGATAAAAACCTCCAGCAAGGAAAGACTCCTCCAGCCCTAAGTGAATATAAAAATCTCCTTGTTTACCATTTTCACCCAAATCCAAACCTGCGCCAAAGTGATCTTTATAAATAGGCTTGTTAGGATGATAAAGTAAGTTGTTATTAATCCTGTTGATTGCTTTACGGCCTTCTGTAGGTGTGTAATCCGGATCAATTTCTGCAAGTGCCTTGTCGAGTTCATTCAACCAGTCGATGTACCAGTCACGGACTTCATGATAGCGTTGCCTATGTTGATCCATCCATTCCTTATTATTGTTATTATTGAGATCCCGCAAAAAATTATATAGCTTATAGAAGCTCATTCTTTAAATATTTTGCTTAAATCTATATCGCTTTCGCGAAAGCATAAACTAAATTTGCAATTTCTTGGTAAGATTTTGCTGAAATCTTTATAGTTTTGGTGAATTAAACAACAATCTTTATTATGAAAAAAGTAGTACTAACACTAGCCCTTTTATTTTCTGCAACTGCCGTATTCACATCTTGTCGTGAGACTACAGAAAAAGAAGTCGAGACTGAAATGAACGAGATGGAAAACGACATGGAGGAAGTAGGAGAAGATATGGAAAATGAGATGGAAGAAATGGGTGATGCCATGGAACAAGGAGCTGAAGAAATAGAAAATGACCTTGAAGAAGGTGCTGAGGACATAGAAAATGAAGTAGAAGAAGAAACTGATGGAATGGACGACGACATGTAGTCATTACCATTCTAAATTTAAGAAATGCCGCTCTGAGCGGCTTTTTTTATGAAATATTTTGAGCAACTGGTATGGGAGAATATCTAGATTTGATCACACAAATCAATTGACATGAAACAAGTATTTTACACATTTTTTGCAATCTTTTTATCAGCCGCTGGATTTACATCTTGTCGTGAGACTGAAAAAGAAACTGAAACCGTTATCAAAGAGGTTGAAATTGAAACAGAAGAAGCTGCTGAGGAAACCGAAGGAATCCTTGAAAGAGCAGGTAAAGCAGTTGATGAAGAGGTCAACGAGGAAATAGATGAAGAAATAGATGAAATAGGTGATGATAACTAAGCACCTGAATTCAATTGAGAGCCGCTTTAAAGCGGCTCTTTTTGATAAAAAAAGCGATCCAACTGGATCGCTTTTTATCTATGTAGTCAGTTTCAGGACTCAGTCAAACAAGAAGTTCACCCAGTCCGTACCATTGAAGTAGGCGTAGCCTACCTTGAGTGAGTCGGAGGCATTTGTGTTGAATACCAGCAGGGAAGTTGCGGGATCCAGGATCGTCACGCGATCTGAACAGCCCTGTAGTGCCACCCTTGGGATCATCACGCCCCTGTTGCTGGAGTTCACGTGGAGTACCGCACTATCGTCAGGGGTATCGATGTTGATGCCCACGCCCGTATTGAGCGCAAGGCTGTCTATAAATGCAACCGTGGATCTTTGCGCGAGCGCTCGGTCCACCACTCCATCTCCGTCCGTATCCACTTCCGCACGTACCACGGCCACGGTCTGTACCCTGCTGAAGAGAAAGCTCTCAAACCTTCCCGATCCATCGGTCTTTCCATTCACCGTTGCAAGGGTTGCCTCCCCACTCTCCACCGTCAGGCGTACCGATACTCCCGGCATAAGCTGGCCTTCAGTATCCCTTAGGGTAAGTCCCACCTGGCCACCATCGCCCAGCATATCTCCCACCGCATCCACGGCCTCAAAACGGGACTGCTCCAGATCGGGCCTGCCCCTATCCAGCCCGGTATCTGCAAGGCCTACTGCCATGCATAAGGATGCCATCGCTAATATCAACCTGTTTTTTCTCATCTCTTGCTTCTATCTTTTACGATCCTTCCCTTTCAGGAGCGACCACTTATGGTTTAATTGATTATAGTTTACCAACGTTCTTACGTTGCTCAATTCTAGGTCTTTGATCTCCTATCGCGCACAGACGCTCTTCCACTCGCTACCATCCCAGAACACGAAACCGACCTCCAGGCCACCAACGGCTGCCGTGTTGTATACCAACAGTGATACCGCGGGATTGGTTATCGTGGCCGTATCCGCCGTACCGGTAAGCGCCACCCTGGGGATCAATACCCCTTTATCCGTACCGGCAACTTCAAGCACCGTTGAACTGTCTGGAGTCTCCGTACCTATTCCAACGTGGCCACCCGTATTGAAGCTGGACACATCGGTCGTGAACTGTATCGCGGTGGGCGATCCCAGGGTCACCGTCGTATCTGGCGTACCGTTCCCTGTAGTGTCGTACATGGCCGTGAACTCCGATACGCCCGCACTTGCCGAGGTTACCGTACTCTCGTAGATACCCGAGGCATTGGTCGTGCCGCTCGGACTCGTGATGCTGGCAGGCCCACTGGTCTTCACAAACATCACCGCGACTCCATCCTGTGGGACGCCGCCACTTCCTATCAGGCTTATGCGCAGCGTTGCCGTGTCGCCCATCGTATCCCCAAGCGAGTCCGGAGCGGACAGCTTGAACATCTGTGGGGTGTCGCTCGCACTGCAGTCGTTAAAGACCACCACGTCCAGCTCGCGCTCCGACGTGTTGGTGTCAGAGTCCGTACCCACCACCGTCACGCTGTAGAGGTTGTTCCCATCAGTATCCAGGGGCGACTCGTAGTCGCGCTCCACCATGCTCACCACTCCGTTTGAGGAGTTGATCGTGAATAGGGACGCATCAGGACCGGAAAGGCTGTAGGTAACCGTGCCCACCGGTGTGCCCGTGATGCTTGCCGCCGGGCTGGTGTAGGCAACGTTCTCGTTCACGCCCTGGTCGCCGTAGCTGTCGACGCTGAACTGCGCCATGAGCGAGAGCGGTAGCAGCAAAAGGGACAACATGAGTCCAAATGACGACTGGTTGCCGGTTTTGGAACTATTTGGGTTTCTTTTGTTTTGGTAATCCATTCTCAAGATTCGTTTTGGGTCCATGCCCGGTTCTATGTTTTGTTGGGTCCCGCTTCCGCGAAAGCGAGACCGAAATTTGAAATCTACTGCCTCAACTGATCACGTTCCAGACAGATACTCCTCCACTCTGCACCATCGAAGAACACAAAACCTACACCTAAAGAAGGACTCGCGTTTGTGTTGTAGACAAGCAGTGAAGTCGCTGGATTAGGGATCGTACTGGTATCCGAACAGCTCAACAGGGCCACGCTAGGTATGAGCACTCCCTTGTCCTCACTGAATACCTCAAGTACCGATGATGGGTGTGGCATGCTCACGGCTATTCCTACCTCTCCACAGGCTTCCCTGTCGTCGATGCTGGATAGGAACCTCACCGGTGTCGGGTTGCCCAGTTCCACATCGGTATCTGGTGCTCCGGTGGTAGCGGCATACCTCGCGGAGAAGGTAGGCGTGCCCACGACCGTGCTCGATACCGTCGCACTGAACAATCCACTGGCATCTGTGGTTCCCGTGCTGGCCGTCACGAAGCTCGCGCTGCCGCTCTCGAGGCTTATGCTCACCTGAACGCCTGATCTCGGAGCTCCACTGGCATCGGTAACCTCGACCTGTAGCACCGCGTTGTCACTGCTGGAGGCAACGCCTATCGGATCCGTTGCCCTCAACTTGTTCTGTACCACGTCTATATCCTCGCATTCGTTGTTAACGATTACCGTGAAGTCATCCGTGGCAACCGGGCCCACGCTCGAGGTCGCAATGATCGTGAGGTTGTAGAAGTTGTTGGTATTGTCATCAACCGGGTTCTCGAAGTCCCGCGCCACCATGCTCACTACTCCCGTTACAGGGTCGATCGTGAAGTCCGCTGCGTCAACACCACCCAGGCTATAGGTAATCGTGCCGCCGGGTGAGTTGGTCAGGGTGGGAGCCACGGAAGTGAACGCATTGTTCTCCAGTACGGTCTGTGTAGGCATGTCCACATCAAAGTCAAGAACATCCCTATAGTCCACGTCACCTCCCGCAAGAACATCTCCATCGGTATCGGTGAAGTTGTCCGTCTGGGTGTCGTCATACTTACCGCTTGGATCGTCATAGCCATCACCGGCCACAGGATCATCCACGGTATCTTCAAGACCGTTGTTGCCTACTACTCCGTCCGTGCGGCCATCGCCATTTGAATCCGTCAGACCGTCTCCGCTCTCGTCTATGTCAAAAAGACCATCGTTGTCGGAGTCGGTATCCAGATAGTCAGGAAGGTCCGTGCCGTCCGTATTCTCTGGAGTTATACCAATACTTCCATCACCATTAGCATTTCCATTAGGAGTTGCATCGTAGGCATTGTCAAGACCATCTCCATCATCATCTAGACCGCTTGGGGCAATATACCCCACTGTAGATTGTGATTCAATGTTGTCCGGTATGCCGTCGTTGTCTGAGTCCAGGTCAAGACTGTTCACTATACCATCACCATCAGAGTCTGAATTGCAAATGCTTGTTATTGTAGCTTCTAATATTTCTACTCTACCAGCTGATCTTCTTGTCATATCAACCAGTATGTACCGTGAAAAACCGGCTAGACTGTATTCGTAAAAGTTTTGATCGCTTGAATTAGGATAGTTTACAATTAATGGATTTGATCCAGAAGCTGAACCTGAAGATGAGGAAACTTCAGTAATTGTATGTTGTCTATTAGCTCCATTATTTGTCCACCAATCAAACCTGATGATAGATCCAGGACTTAATGTAGAGCCCAAATCTATTACAAAGTAATGCGAAACATTATTCATAGCTACTCCAGAATTTGCACTTACAATTCCATCATTGATTTGCACAACTCCTCCCTGACCACTCTGAATATTAGAGTCACTAATTGCGCTAACAAGTGCTGTTGAGGATTCACATTGTTCTTCAGTGGCATCAAGTATACCGTCATTATCATCATCTACGTCAAGTCGATCTGCTACACCATCACCGTCCGTATCTTGATCATTATTGACATCCCTGTAGTCCACGTCCCCTCCAGAGAGCGCGTCAAGGTCGGAGTCCGTTAGGTCATCGGAGGGAACGTCCACGATGCCGTTGGGATCCAGGTAGTCGTCCGAGGTGTCCACGGCGGCGTCAAGGCCGTTGGCACCCACCACGCCGTCCGTGCGCCCGTCGGCGTTGCCGTCCACAAGGCCCAGGCCGGACTCCCCTATGTCAAAGAGGCCGTCGCCGTCGGAGTCGAGGTCGCGGTAGTCAGCCTCGCCGGAGCCGTCCGTGTTCAACGGAGTCAGGCCAAGGCTGCCGGAACCGTCACTGCTCCCGTTGGGCGTCGCGTCGTAGGCATTGTCAAGACCATCGCCGTCGTCATCCAGACCGCTTGGGGCTACGTAGCCCACAGTCGCCTGGGCCTCGACGTTGTCCGGTATCCCGTCATTGTCCGAATCCAGGTCAAGGCGGTCCACGAGACCGTCGCCGTCACCGTCGCAGGTAGAATCCGTTCCCGTACCCAATACCGAGAAGGGAAGGGAGCGCCGCGATATCGAGGAACTGGAATACTCCACCTCGAGGATCTGACCACCGGTGTCGTCAAAATAGAGGACCTCAAGGGAATACGTACCCGCCATAAGAGTGATCGATCCCGACTCCTCACGTGGGGGGTGGCGGCCGTCGTTGTCCACCACCTCCGTGCCGTCGACAAACAGCTTCGAGCCGTCGTCGCTGTTCACGAAGAAGGTATAGCTCCCGCCAAAGGCTATCTCGATCACGCCGCTGTAGCGGATCGAATAGGTGTTGCCGTCGGCTGGGGTGATCGATGACTGGAGGTTAGCCACGTTGAAGCTCGATACCGTGCCTGTGGCCAGGGCCGAACCGGACGCAGGGATGTTGTCCACGCTGTTGCCCGAGGGACGCTGGTCAAAAAAGGCGTAGTTCAGGCTACCGGTTCCCGACAACGCGCCGCTGCACGAGTCCTCGTCAACGTCAAGGATGCCGTCGCCGTCATCGTCGATGTCGACAGAGTCAACCACCCCATCGCCGTCGGTGTCTTCCTCCACGGTCACCGATACGATGGCATCATCGCAGTTCGTGGCCGAACCCGACTGGCAGATCCTGTAGCTCAGGACATAGCTCCCGGCCGCGACCGAGGGGGACACGCTCAGGGCTCCCGTAGAAACGTCAAGGGTGATGCCGGGATCGCCCGTGCCAAGCTGAGTCAGGTCCACAAGGGCGATGTCCGCCGGAGAACCGTTTATGGTATCGTTGTCCAATACGTTGATTGCCTCGGTACTGTCGGCGCCCTGGGGAACCGTCAAGGAATCATCCACCGCCTCCAGGACCACCGCGCTGTCAACGGAGTCCCTGTAGTCCACGTCCCCTCCAGAGAGCGCGTCAAGGTCGGAGTCCGTTAGGTCATCGGAGGGAACGTCCACGATGCCGTTGGGATCCAGGTAGTCGTCCGAGGTGTCCACGGCGGCGTCAAGGCCGTTGGCACCCACCACGCCGTCCGTGCGCCCGTCGGCGTTGCCGTCCACAAGGCCCAGGCCGGACTCCCCTATGTCAAAGAGGCCGTCGCCGTCGGAGTCGAGGTCGCGGTAGTCAGCCTCGCCGGAGCCGTCCGTGTTCAACGGAGTCAGGCCAAGGCTGCCGGAACCGTCACTGCTCCCGTTGGGCGTCGCGTCGTAGGCATTGTCAAGACCATCGCCGTCGTCATCCAGACCGCTTGGGGCTACGTAGCCCACAGTCGCCTGGGCCTCGACGTTGTCCGGTATCCCGTCATTGTCCGAATCCAGGTCAAGGCGGTCCACGAGACCGTCGCCGTCACCGTCGCAGGTAGAATCCGTTCCCGTACCCAATACCGAGAAGGGAAGGGAGCGCCGCGATATCGAGGAACTGGAATACTCCACCTCGAGGATCTGACCACCGGTGTCGTCAAAATAGAGGACCTCAAGGGAATACGTACCCGCCATAAGAGTGATCGATCCCGACTCCTCACGTGGGGGGTGGCGGCCGTCGTTGTCCACCACCTCCGTGCCGTCGACAAACAGCTTCGAGCCGTCGTCGCTGTTCACGAAGAAGGTATAGCTCCCGCCAAAGGCTATCTCGATCACGCCGCTGTAGCGGATCGAATAGGTGTTGCCGTCGGCTGGGGTGATCGATGACTGGAGGTTAGCCACGTTGAAGCTCGATACCGTGCCTGTGGCCAGGGCCGAACCGGACGCAGGGATGTTGTCCACGCTGTTGCCCGAGGGACGCTGGTCAAAAAAGGCGTAGTTCAGGCTACCGGTTCCCGACAACGCGCCGCTGCACGAGTCCTCGTCAACGTCAAGGATGCCGTCGCCGTCATCGTCGATGTCGACAGAGTCAACCACCCCATCGCCGTCGGTGTCTTCCTCCACGGTCACCGATACGATGGCATCATCGCAGTTCGTGGCCGAACCCGACTGGCAGATCCTGTAGCTCAGGACATAGCTCCCGGCCGCGACCGAGGGGGACACGCTCAGGGCTCCCGTAGAAACGTCAAGGGTGATGCCGGGATCGCCCGTGCCAAGCTGAGTCAGGTCCACAAGGGCGATGTCCGCCGGAGAACCGTTTATGGTATCGTTGTCCAATACGTTGATTGCCTCGGTACTGTCGGCGCCCTGGGGAACCGTCAAGGAATCATCCACCGCCTCCAGGACCACCGCGCTGTCAACGGAGTCCCTGTAGTCCACGTCCCCTCCAGAGAGCGCGTCAAGGTCGGAGTCCGTTAGGTCATCGGAGGGAACGTCCACGATGCCGTTGGGATCCAGGTAGTCGTCCGAGGTGTCCACGGCGGCGTCAAGGCCGTTGGCACCCACCACGCCGTCCGTGCGCCCGTCGGCGTTGCCGTCCACAAGGCCCAGGCCGGACTCCCCTATGTCAAAGAGGCCGTCGCCGTCGGAGTCGAGGTCGCGGTAGTCAGCCTCGCCGGAGCCGTCCGTGTTCAACGGAGTCAGGCCAAGGCTGCCGGAACCGTCACTGCTCCCGTTGGGCGTCGCGTCGTAGGCATTGTCAAGACCATCGCCGTCGTCATCCAGACCGCTTGGGGCTACGTAGCCCACAGTCGCCTGGGCCTCGACGTTGTCCGGTATCCCGTCATTGTCCGAATCCAGGTCAAGGCGGTCCACGAGACCGTCGCCGTCACCGTCGCAGGTAGAATCCGTTCCCGTACCCAATACCGAGAAGGGAAGGGAGCGCCGCGATATCGAGGAACTGGAATACTCCACCTCGAGGATCTGACCACCGGTGTCGTCAAAATAGAGGACCTCAAGGGAATACGTACCCGCCATAAGAGTGATCGATCCCGACTCCTCACGTGGGGGGTGGCGGCCGTCGTTGTCCACCACCTCCGTGCCGTCGACAAACAGCTTCGAGCCGTCGTCGCTGTTCACGAAGAAGGTATAGCTCCCGCCAAAGGCTATCTCGATCACGCCGCTGTAGCGGATCGAATAGGTGTTGCCGTCGGCTGGGGTGATCGATGACTGGAGGTTAGCCACGTTGAAGCTCGATACCGTGCCTGTGGCCAGGGCCGAACCGGACGCAGGGATGTTGTCCACGCTGTTGCCCGAGGGACGCTGGTCAAAAAAGGCGTAGTTCAGGCTACCGGTTCCCGACAACGCGCCGCTGCACGAGTCCTCGTCAACGTCAAGGATGCCGTCGCCGTCATCGTCGATGTCGACAGAGTCAACCACCCCATCGCCGTCGGTGTCAGTTTGCAATGATTCCAATAGCCTTGGAGAAACGTTATCGAGTTCATTAAAATCACTAAACAAGTTCAGTGTAAGATTAGTAGAAGACTCTGAATAGTATATCAACAAAAAAAAGAGCCAAGAAAGAAATCCTTTATAACGTATTGATCTAAAGCTTAAAAAAGGTGTAGTAATGGACATAAGCAATTTTATCACAAGGAAGTAAATCTACGAAGTTCATCTTAAATATCTTACATTTTAACGAAATCTAGACAGAGAAAAGCCCAGAAATAATTTATGCCTAGAGGAAAGTTGATTCAATCTTGCTTTCAGGGAGAGAAACAAAAAAAACTAGACTTAAATTAGATTTAGAAATTATTTTAAATGCAGATGATCTTAGTTATTTAAGATCTAGCTAAGATAATCAATAATTTAATTTGGTTAAATTTCGAATTCAACAATAAGATCACCTAATTCGAAACAATATAACATGAATAGAATACTTTACCTAGCTCTCGCGCTTTTTGTAGCTTCTCCTGCTTTAATGAGTTGTAGAGAGGAAAAAGAAGTTGAAGTAGAACAGTTGAAATCTGATGTTAGTGATGGTACAGATGAAGAAGGTTACGACACTAACCCTACAGAAGAAGATCCAGACTAACTATCAAGTAATTTTAGAAAGAAGGAGGCTTTATGAGCCTCCTTCTTTGATACTTGCAATTTCTTCACGTAGTCTGTCCAGCCCCTGCTTCAATGACATTAATACTTCTTCACCCTCATGAACATCTAAGTCAAAACTTAGCTTAGAGTTCACTTCCCATAATTCTTTAATTTCTCCGACTGGCTGCTCTATGACAGGGTATTCTCTGTTGAGTGAAATAAGATTTACAGATCTTGCCGAGTCAGATTTACGCATTTTCTTAACTAATATACTATCATTTGTTACAACCACGTGAATTCGGTTATCTGTGGCTAGTCTTAAACTTTCAACAGACTTTCCCATGACCCACTCATCTGGCTGTAATACAGGCAACATACTATCCCCTTTTACTTGAAACGCCCTATAACTTCCCTCTTTATACTGAGGCAATGGGATAGAAAACGTGGGCAGTTCATTATACCAATCTGTATCTTGTATATTGCTGGCATATCCCGCACTGGCTTTAATGGGTACCATGATCATATTTTCTCTATCACTAGTATCCATAGTGATTACTTGCGGTGAGGTGGAACGCCCAGTTTCTAAATATTTGTTGTAACTAGTTCCATATAACCAAAGAGGGTTGACATTAAATTGTCTCAGAAGCTCAGAGACAATTTTACCGGTTATCTTTTTTTTACCACGCTCAATATCTGCAGTGGTACTTCCAGCATCGAGAAGCTTTGCAAACTCAGTCTGAGTTTTTGATAGTTCTTCTCTAATCTGTTTAAATCGCTTTGCTTCGGTAGTCAATTCTGTTGCCATGACACAAATATAGTGAGTTTAGGAAATAATCCAACTTTAACATTGGATTATTTCCGTATTAATGGATTATTTCCATATATTTGAATCCTAAATTTAAGTCCGATATAGGAATATTTCCAAATTATAAGATTATGTGTGGAAGAGCAACTTTATTATCAAATCACCGCATTGTAGAGAAAAGGTTCAATGCATCTTACATTGATCAGCCTTTTGAAAATGTAAATATTAGTGCTGGGAACAAAGTCCCAGTAATTACTTGTGAACACCCTAATCACATACAAAATTTCACTTTGGGCTTCACCCCTTCCTGGGCTCATAAGCAAACGTATATAATTAATGCTCGTGCTGAAGGCTCAAATAACTTAGATAATGATCCACATTATATAGGCCCTCAAGAAATACATCAAAAACCAATGTTCAGAAAAGCAATTAAATCACAACGCTGTCTGGTTATAGTGGATGCATTTATTGAAGGGTCTAAGTATGAAAAACTCAATAAACCTTTCCTGGTGTACCCTACAGGTAAATCACAACCCTTTGCACTTGCTGGAATTTACGATACTTGGGAAAATCCACTTACAGGTAAAATACATCATACGGTTGCCATAGTCACAACAGCTGCAAACCGCTTAATGCAAAGGATAGGTCATCACAGGTCACCGTTAGCCCTAACAAAAATTCAAGAAGAAGAATGGTTGAACACTGATTTACCAAAATCGAAACTCAACCAAATTATGAAGCCTTTTGATCCCAAATATTTCAATGCTTATCCAATTTCAAAAAAAATTAAATCACCTGACGCCACAGGTATTACTTTACTGAAACCTATAGGTCAGAGCGTTTACAAAGAACATGGCCGTACCTTTTATGATCAAGTTAAATATGAAGAAGATAATATATATAGCATCAAAGCAGAGCGACTGGTAGAAGGTGATCAATTTGTATTATTCTAAACGATGGAACCTATGAATATTGAAAAAGTTAAAGAGCAATTAGCTTTAAGAGTCCAAGAAATCATGGTAAAACGGAAGAAGCACAAGATTCAAAATTTAACGAGCTTTGACATTAAAATGTCATGGAAAGAGAAAGTTGCAGATACTGAAGACCTTGTCCAGAGGATCTATCATACGCTCAATGAGTTAATTACGCAAAATCAAATACTTTTTGCAACCGACTCCGAGAAAGAGGACTTTGTAGACCATATAGAGCCAACCATTTATGATTTAGTAATTAGAAATATCGACGATTAGATAGTCTATGATTTAATGCGAGGGCTTCTGTTAATAGTTGTTCTGCAAAAACTGACCTCACACTCTATGATTGTGAGGTTTTTTGACCACCCTATTTCCTAAAAATTGAAAATCCAAATGCTTAAAAGAAGTATCATCCATTTGGACCTTGACACATTCTATGTATCTGTTGAGCGCAAAATAGATTCACGCCTCAAGGACAAGCCTTTATTAGTAGGGGGACTGAGTGATCGCGGTGTGGTTGCGGCTTGCAGCTATGAAACTAGAAAATACGGAGTGCATAGCGGTATGTCCATGAAGATGGCGAGACAGTTATGCCCTGAAGCCATCTGTATAAAAGGGAATGCTGGAATCTACTCAAAACATTCAGACCTGGTAACTGAGATCATTAAAGAAGAAACTCCATTATTTGAAAAATCTAGTATCGATGAATTCTATGCAGATCTTACAGGGATGGATCGTTTTTATGGCTGCTACAAATTTGCCACAGAAATGCGTGAGCGGATCTTGAAAGAAACAGGTCTGCCTATATCATTTGGACTATCCGCGACAAAAATTGTTTCTAAAATCGCCACTGGAGAAGCTAAACCCAACAATCAAAAGATGATTGATTTTGGTAAAGAAAAAAGCTTTATGGCACCATTGTCAATTAAAAAAATCCCTCAAGTAGGTGATAAAACCTATCAAACTCTTAGGCATCTGGGAATAAAAAAAATACGGACTATCCAAGAGTTTGAGGAAAATATGATGGTCAGTGTGCTGGGAAAAAACGGTAGCCTAATCTGGCGTAGGGCTCAAGGAATCGATCCCAGGCCAGTTATAGCTTTTAATGAGCGTAAGTCTATAAGTACTGAACGCACCTTTGACAAAGACACTATAGACGTGGGTAAGCTGAAATCTATCCTCATAGCCATGACCGAAAATCTAGCATATCAATTACGTAGGGGAAACAAGTTAACAGCCTGCATTACCGTTAGAATTAAATACTCAGACTTTAATACGTACTCTAAGCAATTGCGAATTCCTTTTTGTAGTGCAGATCATATTTTGATACCTAAAATTCTTGAACTTTTCAAGAGGCTCTATAATCGTAGACTGCTGGTAAGGCTCATAGGGATTAGATTCTCACATTTGGTAAGCGGTCATTATCAAATCAATCTTTTCGACGATAATGAAACAGCTATAAATCTCTACAACGCACTAGATAACATCAGAGAAAAATACGGTGATCGCACAGTAATTAAGGCCTCTGGCATGGAGGCTCGTACCATAGGTAGAATGATCAATCCATTCAACGGGTTACCACCCGTAGTACTCGCTCACAGAAAACAGTAGTTATGTACCTGAACAACCACACCTATTTTTCTCTGCGTTATGGCACTTTTTCTGAAGAAGATCTCATAGAACTCGCGAGGCAGCATGAACTCAATACGATTGTCTTGACTGATATTAATAGTACGAGTGCCGCTCTCAATTTTGTGCGACTCTTACACAACGAGCGTGAAAAACCTGTTATAGGCATTGATTTCAGAAATGAACATCAGCAATTATATGTAGGTATAGCTAGAAATAATGAAGGTTATTTAAATCTAAACAGGTTTCTTTCTAAGCACCTTGAAAATAAGATTGATCTACCAGAACATGCACCTGATCTAGACAGTGTGTATTTTATATATCCATTGAAACAAGTTGAGAAACTGAAGTTATCTCGCTTTCGCGAAAGCGAATACATAGGAATATCACATTCAAGCTTAAGAAAACTGCCCTTCAGTAGCTATCATGATCTTAAAGACAAGCATATATTACTAGAAACGGTAACTTTTAGAAACAAAAGAGACTTTAACAAGCACAGACTACTGCGCTGCATAGATCTCAACATCCTACTGAGCCAATTGCCTGTAGAGCAGCAAGGTTCACCAGAAGAGATCATGAGATCGCCACATCATATCAGAGCAATTTTTGAAGGATATGAACATATACTGACCAACACTGAGAACCTGCTCAGGCGTTGTAGTATAGACTTCAATTTTGAATCTAAAAACTTAAATGCAAATCAAAAAACTTATCACAGAACTGAAAAATTTAATTATGATGCAGATATACACAAACTCAGAGAGCTTGTAGAGCAGGGAATTGAAAAACGTTACGGCTGTGAAAATGAAGAAATAAGGGTACGGGTAGAAAAAGAAATCAGTACAGTAATCAAAAAGGAGTTTGTAGGTTATTTTTTGATCAACTGGCGTATTTGTCAATATGCCCGACAGCAGGGATATTTCTATGTAGGTAGAGGTAGTGGGGCAAATAGTATCATAGCCTACTTGCTTGAAATAACAGATGTTGACCCTATTGAATTAGATCTTTATTTTGAGCGTTTCATCAACGATTATCGTACCAGCCCCCCAGATTTTGACATAGATTTTTCATGGGACGATCGCGAAGATATCACTCGATTTATTTTTGATGAATTTGAAAATGTGGCGTTGCTCGGGACCTATAACACGTTTCAGTTTCGGGCGGTCGTGAGAGAATTAGGGAAAGTTTTTGGACTTCCTAAATCAGACATAGATAAACTCACATCCATGCCTCCCCAAGGCAAAACCGGCGATGAGATACATGACCTAGTGCTCAAATATGGATCTGAATTGCATGATATGCCCAACTATGTAAGCATCCATGCTGGAGGGATTCTCATTACAGAAAAGCCCATACACTATTATAGTGCCACCACATTACCGCCCAAAGGCTACCCTACCGTCCAGTTTGACATGCATATTGCAGAAGATGCAGGTATACATAAGTTTGATATCCTTGCCCAGCGAGGATTGGGAAAGATTAGGGACACACTTGAGATAATCAAGTATAATCAACCGGGAGCTGAAGTCATGGATTTGAGAAAAGATGTAAAAAAAATTATGCAAGATCCTAATATTAATAACATGATCGCGCAGGCAAAATGCATAGGTTGCTTTTACATAGAGTCACCTGCTATGCGCATGCTACTCAGTAAGCTCGCGACAAATGACTATCTCGGTTTAGTAGCTGCGAGCTCCGTGATCCGTCCAGGTGTGGCTCAGAGCGGTATGATGCGGGAATTTATTCTACGCACCCGGTTTCCAGAGAAACGCAAAGAGGCTCATCCCATAATGAATAAGATAATGCCTGACACCTATGGCATCATGGTGTATCAAGAAGACGTTATTAAAGTCGCTCATATTTATGCTAAACTTTCTCTCGCAGAGGCTGATATCTTGAGACGTGGTATGAGTGGCAAATACCGCTCTCGTAAAGAGTTTAAGCAAGTAGAACGCAACTATTTCAGGAATTGTGAGAAACACGGCCGCGATCCTGACCAAGCAAAAGAAATCTGGAATCAAATTAAAAGTTTTGCCGGTTACGCTTTCGCGAAAGGTCACTCTGCATCCTACGCCGTAGAAAGTTACCAGAGCCTCTACTTGAAATGTTATTTCCCACTGGAGTACATGACAGCCACTCTAAATAACGGCGGCGGGTTTTATAAGCCAGAGCTTTATGTTCACGAAGCCAAGATGTGTGGCGCGCACATAGAACCACCTTGTATTAATAGTAGTGACATCAAAAATATTATAAAAGGAAAAACGATCTACCTGGGTTTTAGCTATCTCAAACAATTAGAAAAAAAAACAATGATCCAGATCGTCACTGAGCGTGAAAGAAATGGCCTATTTGAAGATTTAGATAATTTTCTCAATAGAGTTTTTGTAGGGATTGAACAAATCTCAATACTGACTAGAATCAATGCATTCAGGTTTACTGGGCTAGATCGATACGAACTTCTTTGGCAAGCACATTTAAAATTGGATAAGTTGATGAAGCCTACTCTCCAAAAAAAACTTTTTCATCAAACATTTGACTTAAATAAAATACCAAGCTTGAAAAGCTCAGATTTAGAGCTTGCATTCGAGCAATTTGAAGTACTGGGATTTCCACTTAGCTCTCATTTCAATCTGTTGTCAGAGCAGCTTAAAAATCAGCTAACGAGAGAGGATATTGTAACACTAGTAGGCAAAAATATATTGATTTATGGCTATTCCGTAAATATCAAAACTACGCACACTAAGAACGGGAAACGCATGCAATTTGGAACATTTCTCGATTTAAAAGGAGAGTTTTTTGACACTGTCATGTTTCCTCAAATAGCCTCAAAAATCACCTTTAGAGGACCGAGCGTTTATAAAATTTATGGAAAGGTTGTTGAAGAATTTGACTTCTGTTCCATTGAAGTTCTCAAAATGGAAAAATGTCATTACATGCAAGACCCACGTTACGCTGAAGAAAATCCTCAAACCTTGCAGCGTTTAGAAAAACAGATTAGCCTTAAAGAAAAACGCATGGGAAATGGTAACGGGTATAAAAAAATAACTTTTCCCGATAACACCCTACAAACAAGCCGATTTTACAAAAATAGTTGAAATGAATTTTGATAGAGTCAAAGAGAAATTAGAAATATTAGCTGATGCTGCAAAGTATGACGTGAGTTGTAGCAGTAGTGGTAGCAGACGAAAAAATAAGAATAATGGACTGGGGAATTCAGATGGAATGGGTATCTGTCACAGTTATACGCAAGATGGACGCTGTGTCTCTCTTCTAAAGATTCTATTAACTAATGTATGCATTTTTGATTGTGCCTACTGTGTTACTAGAAGATCAAATGATATAAAGCGTGCAGCATTTTCAGTTCAAGAAGTCGTTGATCTGACTATTAACTTCTACCGAAGAAACTATATAGAAGGATTATTTCTTAGCTCAGGAATTTTCAAGAGTCCAGACACTACTATGGAAAGATTAATTCGTGTAGCTAAGAAACTTAGACTAGAAGAAAATTTCAATGGATATATTCACCTTAAATCCATACCAGGGGCTAGTGATGAACTTATGCACGAGGCTGGACTATATGCAGATAGATTATCAGTTAATATAGAAATTCCAACTAAAGAAGGACTTAAGCTCTTGGCACCTGAGAAAAATCATAAGGATTTTATACAACCCATGAAGGCAGTTAACAACGCTATTCAAGAATACAAACATGAGAAAGAGAAGTCTCGCAGAATTCCTGCATACGCTCCTGCCGGTCAAAGTACACAAATGATTATTGGAGCAACTGGCGAAAGTGATAGGGATATAATGTACTCTGCAAATTTTTTCTATAAGAAATACAATATGAAACGTGTCTATTATTCAGGTTACGTTCCAGTAACAGATGATGATCGGTTACCATCATTAGGAACTCAAGTTCCTATGATGAGGGAAAATAGATTATATCAAGCAGATTGGCTAATTAGATTTTATGGATTTGAGGTGAGCGAAATTGTAAATGAAAATTCTTTAAACCTGGATATGGACATTGATCCAAAACTTTCTTGGGCACTTAGAAATATGTCTCAGTTTCCTATAGACATTAACAAGGCACCAAAAGAACTATTGAAAAGGATCCCAGGAGTGGGGTTAAAATCTGTCCATAAAATTGTAGAAGGCAGAAGACATCGTCAATTGAACTGGCAACACTTGCAGTCGTTCGGGATTGCATTAAATCGAGCAAAATATTTCATCAGTTGCAATTCCAAAATACACTATTCAAATGATATTGACCCATTTAAACTAAAACAAAACATTCTTTTAGAATCAAATTCAAAGTATTCAAAGTACTTCAATTATCAACTAACTCTGTTCTGATGAATTACATAACTTACGACGGCAGCTATGCAGGCCTTATGACAATCCTCTATGATATTTTTCAATACAAGATTGAATCTCCCATTATTCAATCACGTACAATCAAAGATGTAGGCCTCTATGAGAACATAAATGTGATTACGTGCGAATCTAAGGCAGCTAAAACTCTTAACTATCTGAAATTGTTTCTTAGTATCGGTGAACTGGAATTGATTAGAAATA
>NZ_CP019344.1:1500000-1697500 GCF_002117125.1 Nonlabens spongiae | reverse complement strand
TGAACCAGATTCTGGATCTTTTACAGTAGGTGAAACTGCTAAGCTGGCTTATGTCGATCAATCGCATTCAGATATAGACCCTGTTAAATCGATCTGGGAGAATTTTGCTGATGGTCAGGACATGATTATGATGGGAGGTAAGATGGTCAACTCTCGAGCTTATCTAAGTAGATTCAATTTTTCTGGTTCTGAACAGAATAAAAAGGTGGCAACACTATCAGGTGGTGAGCGCAATAGGTTGCACCTCGCTATGACATTAAAGGAAGAAGGGAACGTTTTATTACTTGATGAGCCTACCAATGATCTAGATGTTAATACACTGAGAGCTCTTGAGGAAGGGCTCGAAAACTTTGCAGGTTGTGCTGTGATTATTTCGCACGATCGCTGGTTCCTAGATCGCGTTTGTACACATATTATCGCTTTTGAAGGTGATAGTCAGGTTTATTCTTTTCAGGGTAGTTTTACTGAATATGAAGAGAATAAGAAAAAGAGGCTGGGTGATGTTACTCCTAAACGTATCAGATATAAAAAGCTCACTAGAGACTAGAATATTTGAATTCACTAATATCAAAAGCAGGCTCAAGCCTGCTTTTTTGTTTCAGTGAAGAACAGTCAGTTAGTAATGGGGGTAAGGGGCTATTATAGCATGATTTTTTGACTAACGACCGTTAGTTTTCGTAATTTTAGGGCATGGCAGATTTGACAGATTTTGTACTCCCAAAAATGGGAGAAAGCATTACAGAAGGAACCATCATCAATTGGTTGGTTTCAGAAGGCGATGATTTTGAAGAGGGTGATATTCTTCTCGAGGTTGCAACAGATAAGGTAGATAATGAGGTGCCTGCTCCCGCCGCTGGTAACCTTGTTAAGCACTTGGCTGAAAATGGGGATGTAGTAAAGATAGGTGCCCCAGTGGCAAAATTGAAATTAGGTGAGTCGGCTGGGGATAAAACAGTCGGTGAAGATCAAGTCGATACCAAAATCAAGGAAGTAGGCGGCCTAGAAAATGTAAAAACAAAAAAAAAGTCAGCCGGTAAGAAAGCTTCCTCAAGCTTAAAAAATGGGACTCAACCTACCGCGTATATCAATCAAGACCTATTTGTGAGTCCGCTTGTAGATGCGATAGCACGCAAACACCACATTTCCTACGAGGAGCTTGCTCGTATTCCCGCAACTGGTAAAGATGGACGACTACGCAAGAGTGATGTTACTCAATATATTGATGAGGGTCGACCGCACCAGTTTGCGCAGGCAGTGCCCAGCGATAATAACAACAACTACAGCATTCCTCAACTCAATCTGGATAAAGGTAAGGGCCGTATTGTGGAAATGGATCGTATGCGCAGCATTATTGCTGACCATATGGTTTACAGTAAGCATACCAGCCCACATGTTACGGCTTATGTCGAGTGCGATGTGACGGAATTGGTACGCTTTCGCGAAAGCGTAAAAACTAACTTTCAAGAGAAACAAGGTACAAAACTGACCTTCACTCCTTTATTCATCAAAGCTGTCGCAGATGCGATTAAGGATTTCCCCATGATCAATAGCAGTCTGGATGGTAAAAATATTATAGTTAAGGACGATATTAATGTGGGAATGGCCACTGCGCTGCCCAGCGGGAATTTGATCGTTCCAGTGGTTAAAAATGCTGATACCCTTTCACTTCCAGAACTCGCCGAGGAAGTTAACCGACTGGCGGGTCTCGCACGCGACAACAAATTAGCCGGCGATGATATTAAGGGGAGCACTTTTACGATCTCAAATGTGGGAACTTTTGGATCGCTTATGGGGACTCCCATTATCAACCAGCCTGAGGTAGCAATTCTAGCAACTGGAATCATAAAGAAACGCGCTGAAGTAGTTACCGAAAACGGTGAGGATCGCATTGAGATACGCAGCATGATGATGCTCTCATTAAGTTTTGACCACCGAGTTGTGGATGGTTATCTGGGTGGTAGTTTTCTAAAAAGAGTTGCAGATAATTTGGAATCTATAGAGCGTTTTTAATAAATTTTTATAGTAAAGACATGGAAAAGAATGTTTTAGAAAAAGCATATAAAAATCTAATAACTGCCATGTCCATGGCAGAACTCTACGAGGAAAACTTCAAGCTTGTTTCAAAATATGTACATGCCACCAGTCGCGGTCATGAGGTAATCCAGACCGCTGCGGCGATACATCTTAAACCTCAGGATTATGCCTACCCATATTATCGGGATGATGCGATGCTGTTGGGAATAGGCATGTCGCCTTATGATTTGATGTTACAGCTTTTAGCAAAGAAAGATGATCCGTTTTCTGGTGGGCGCACTTATTACTCGCATCCATCATTGCGAGACGAGGACAAACCAAAAATCCCCCATCAGTCCAGTGCTACTGGAATGCAGGCTATTCCAGCTACCGGTGCAGCGATGGGTTTTTGGTATAAAGAACAAACTAATTCAGAATTCAGAATTCAGAATTCAGAATTGCCAGTCGTTCTCTGTTCTCTCGGTGACGCCAGTGTTACTGAAGGTGAAATTGCTGAGGCTATGCAAATGGCTGCCTTGAAGCGATTGCCTATTTTGTACTTAGTTCAGGATAATGGTTGGGATATCAGTGCCAATGCTGCTGAAACCCGCGCTCAAAATGCTTATGAGTATGCATCTGGATTTCATGGACTTGAAGCGGTTACGATTGACGGGACTGATTTTGAGGAGAGTTACGAGACACTAGGTCGAGTGATAGATACAATTAGAAATGAGCGACGTCCCTTTTTGGTTCACGCCACGGTACCATTATTGAACCACCACACAAGTGGAGTGCGCATGGAATTCTATAGGGACGATCTGGACGAGGCACGTACCCGTGATCCCTACCCAATTATGCGAAAATTGATGGTGGATAACGGTTTTACTGATGACGAGCTTGATGGAATGCTCGCTTTTGCGAAAGCGGAAGTCAAAAAAGACCTAGACCGAGCCATCGAGCAACCCGATCCATCACCGGAAGATCTGTTTACCCACGATTTTGCACCGACCGAAATCACCGAAGAAAAAGGCGAGCGATCACCAGCTGGAGCCGAAAAAGTAGTGATGGTAGATTGCGCTTTATTTGCTATAGAAGAATTAATGCGTGAGCACCCTGAATGCCTACTCTACGGTCAGGATGTGGGAGGTAGACTGGGAGGAGTTTTCCGTGAGGCAGCGACACTGGCGCAGAAATTTGGTGATCATCGAGTATTCAACACACCTATCCAAGAGGCATTTATCGTGGGATCTACCGCGGGAATGAGCGCCGTAGGATTGAAACCGATAGTTGAAGTACAGTTTGCCGATTATATATGGCCAGGACTGAACCAGCTTTTTACAGAAGTGTCTAGATCTTGTTATCTGAGTAACGGCAAATGGCCAGTTTCCATGATTTTAAGAGTTCCCATAGGAGCTTACGGTAGTGGCGGGCCATATCATTCCAGCTCTGTTGAAAGTGTCGTGACTAACATCCGCGGTCTTAAGATTGCCTACCCTTCAAACGGAGCAGATTTAAAAGGACTCATGAAAGCAGCTTATCATGACCCTAATCCAGTGGTGATATTTGAACACAAAGGGTTGTACTGGAGCAAGGTGCCAGGTACCAAAGGAGCTACGAGTATAGAACCGGCAGCAGATTATGTTTTACCGTTTGGTAAGGCATGGGTGCTCCAAGAAATTTGGAAACAAGAAGATGTCGAAACTCTGTCTGTAATAACTTATGGAATGGGCGTACATTGGGCTATGAACGCAAGTGCAGAATTAGGACTACAAGATCAGATTGAGATCGTGGATTTACGCACATTACATCCATTAGATTATGAGACGGTCTTTGCCAGCGTCAAAAAATGTGGAAAATGTCTCGTGGTTACGGAGGAACCTAGTGATAACGGATTCTCTAGAGGTCTTCAGGGCCGCATACAAGAAGAATGTTTCAGAGAACTGGATGCGCCAGTCATGCTTATAGGTTCAGAAAATATGCCTGCCATACCGTTAAACAGCACACTGGAACAGACGATGATTCCAAGTACCGAGAAAGTTAAAGCGAAAATCGAGGAAATTCTGGGATATTGATTCTTAAAAAAAGGTCTAGTCTTATTTGAAATCCTTCTAGATAATTCAGATTTTTGTTAGCTTAAGTTTGACAATGGATTTATCAATCAGAGAAGCAAAAGCTTCAGACATGAAACGCGTGCTGGAGCTTATCCAAGAACTTGCCACATTTGAAAAAGAACCTGATGCGGTAGAGGTCACAGAAAAAGATTTGATCGACGGTTTGACAGCGAAGCAACCGCTATTCACTTGTTTTGTGGCTGAAGTGGACGGAGTCGTGCAAGGCATGGCACTTTGCTACCCGAGATATTCCACTTGGAAAGGACTTACCGTTCACCTAGAAGATCTTATCGTTACCCAAAGCTTGAGAGGCAAAGGTGTGGGTAAAGCCTTATACAGCGCCGTCATGAAACATGCCTTCAATAAAAAAGTGCGTCGCGTGGAGTGGGTCGTTCTGGACTGGAATAAAAATGCGATTGATTTTTATGAGAGCACTGGAGCTGCGGTAGATGCGCAATGGAACATCGCCCAGATGAATGAAGTGGCACTCAAGAATTATGTAGCTCAACTATGAATATCTATAAATTTGGTGGAGCATCAGTAAAAGATGCCGTCAGCGTGGCAAACGTTTGCCGCATCATAAAAGCTCAAGAAACTACTGATCTGGGCATCGTCGTGAGTGCCATGGGTAAGACTACAAACGCTTTGGAAGAAGTGATTGCACTGTATCGCAATGACGACTCTCGATACCTTAATAAAATCGATGATTTACTGGATTATCACTTGAACGTGGTCCGTGGTCTCCAGGAGTTTGCAAATGATCAAGGTGATGAATGTGGGTTACGCTTTCGCGAAAGCGGAATCATCAACACCATAAAAGGACTTCTGGAATCCTTAAAAGGCACGCTGCTGCGCAACCAAAGTAAAAATTACAGTTTCGTCTATGATCAGACGGTGTGTTATGGAGAATTGCTGAGTACCAAGATTGTTGCGGCCTATCTAAACGCCTGTGGTCTGGATGTAGAATGGATGGACGCGAGAGGCTTGATCCGTACCGATCATAAGTACAGAGATGCAGGCGTCGATTGGAAAAAGAGCGAGAAAGCCATAACCGAAAATTGCACTGGGAAATTTTTCCTCACACAGGGATTTATAGGTAGCGATGAAAATGGACTCACCACCACGCTGGGTCGAGAAGGGAGTGACTATACTGCTGGGATCCTGGCATATTGCCTTGATGCCGAGGCCGTGACAATCTGGAAAGATGTTCCAGGTGTCCTGAACGCAGACCCGCGAGAGTTTGAGGACACTACATTAATTGAGAGTATGCCTTATAGCGAGGCGATAGAGCTTGCTTTTTACGGTGCATCTGTCATCCACCCGAAAACTTTACAACCGCTTCAGGGAAAGAAAATCGCTCTTAAGGTTAGATCATTTGTAAACCATGAAGCGCAAGGCACTGTGATTCAAAATCAGGACGGACTAGTGCCCCACATGCCGTGCTTTATCGTGCGCAAAAACATGATTTTCTTACGAATCGCAGCTCGGGATTTCAGCTTTATTGGGGAGCGCAATATCTCAGATATATTTGATGAACTCAATACCTACAAAGTTCAAGTAGGGTTGTTGCAAAACAGCGCGATTAGCTTTTCATTATGCTTAGAAGACAAATATGAGAAGATCGATGAACTGGTTAAGGCGCTTGCAGCTCGCTATCAGGTAAGTAAGATTCCCAACGTCTCGCTGTACACCGTGAGACATTATAATGATGAAAGTGTACAAAAACTTGCTAGCCCAAATGAAGTTATCCTAAAACAATTTACTCAGGAAACACTACAACTCATCGTGAAAAACGATACGGCATAAATTGCTTTATATTTGAGAATACTTAATAAAGAATGGGGTTAGTCAACGCAAAAGAAATCGCAAGTGCCATAAAAATCGATCGCTATGGTTTTTTAGGAACTATGGGAGGCTGGTCTTTAATGAAGCTGCTGCGTATTTCTACGCTCAACCGCATCTATAATAGACATAAGGATAAAAAAGATATTGAGTTTCTCAACGCACTTCTGGACGATCTACAAATTGAGTTTGAGATTCCTGAAGAGGATTTAAAACGTATTCCCAAGACTGGTGGTTTTATCACTATTTCAAATCATCCGCTAGGGGGTGTAGATGGTATTTTGTTGTTGAAATTACTTTTGGATCGCAGACCCGATTTCAAAATTATCGCTAATTTCTTATTGCACAGAATCGAGCCATTGAAACCCTATATCATGCCTGTGAATCCGTTTGAGGAGCATAAGGATGCTAAATCATCTACATCTGGATTTATACAGGCGATCAGACATTTGAAAAATGATTTGCCGCTGGGTGTGTTTCCAGCGGGAGAAGTGAGTACCTATCGCGATGGAAAATTGATCATCGATAAGGACTGGGAAGAAAGCGCGATGAAGTTGATACAACGTGCAAATGTGCCGGTGATCCCCATTTATTTCCATGCCAAGAACAGTAAAATGTTCTACAGGTTGGCAAAGCTTTCTGACACGTTGCGTACTGCAAAACTACCCAGTGAGTTACTTTCCCAAAAACGAAGGGTAATCAAAGTACGTATAGGAAACCCTATAAGCGTCAAAGCTCAAAACGAGCATGAAAATCTCCAAGATTTTACTGATTTCCTAAGGCGAAAAACTTATTTACTGGCCAAACCCTATGATAAGGAAGCCAAACGCCTTACCGATATTCCAAAAAATATCAAGATCCCTAAGCCTCCTAAAAAAATTGTAGCGAGTGGAGACGCATCCTCTATGGTTGAGGAAGTCAGCAAGTTGAGAAATAATGACAAGAGACTACTCATCTCAAAAAATTATGAGGTTTTCTTGTCGCAGAGTGACGATATTCCTCACATTTTGAAAGAAATAGGCCGGCTGAGGGAGATCACATTTAGAGCGATAGGCGAGGGGACAAATAATGCGATAGATCTCGATAAATATGACGATTATTATCATCATATGTTTTTGTGGGATAAGGATAGTGAGAAGATTGCTGGAGCATACCGTATGGGAATGGGGGAGCAGATCTATAAGGATCACGGTATTGATGGTTTTTACCTCAATGAACTTTTCCGTTTTGATGGAGAGCTGCATAAAATGATGAGTGAATCCATTGAAATGGGACGGGCATTCATCATTGCTGAGTATCAACAAAAACCCATGCCGTTGTTCTTGCTTTGGAAAGGGATTGTACACTGTACACTTAGGTTTCCAAATCACAAGTATTTAATAGGAGGCGTAAGTATCAGTAACAAGTTCTCCAACTTTTCAAAATCGCTCATGATTGAGTTCATGAAAAGTAATTATTACGATCCCTATATAGCTCAATATGTGAAGCCTAAAAAGGACTTTAGAGTTAAGCTTGAAGATGCTGACAAAGACTTCATATTTGATGAAAGCGAGGCAGATCTGAACAAATTTGACCGATTGATTGATGAACTGGAACCTAATGAACTGAGATTACCAGTGTTGATCAAAAAGTATGTTAAGCAGAATGCAAAAGTCGTAGCATTCAATGTTGATCCTTTGTTTAATAATTCTGTTGACGGTCTCATGTATATAAGAATCGCAGACCTTCCAGAAAGTACTGTAAAACCAGTAATGGAAGAGTTTCAGGCTGAGATGGAGTCTAAGTATTTTAAATCTAAAAATGGTGGCCAGAACAGGTAACCTTGTTTTCAATAAACCATTTACGTTTTTGAAAAATTACGCTTTCGCGAAAGCGGTATTAACCACAGCACTTTTTCTACTTTTCTCTTCAATCGTCTACGGGCAAACCACTCTTACAGGTAAAGTCGTGAATGCGAAAGATGGCGTGCCTATCTCGGGTGTAGCGGTATATCTTTCAGGGACATCGGTAGGAGTGGTGACGGGGTTTGAGGGTGGATTTGAGATCGACTATCCAGAATCTGTAGTAGCACCCATCGTTTTTAGGATGATGGGTTATGAAAAACTCGTGATCGATAGCCCACTTTCAGCAGATCTAAGCTTGATCCAGCTTGTCGAAAAGCCAGATGAATTAGAGACCATTTTTATCGCAAACGACGACTGGTCAAGAGCCAAGAAAGAAAAGTATTTCAAGCAATTTTTTTTAGGTAGAGTACCCGCAGCAGAAGAATGTGTCATACATAATTTACAGGATGTCAAACTGCGATTTAATCCTGAAACCAATATTTTAAGTGCATGGTCTGATCAAACGATTCATGTCACTAACAAGATATTAGGTTATGATATAGCTTGCGATATAGGTGAGTTTGAGATTGTATTCCAAGCAATTCCTCTAAAAGTAATCACTCAAGTAGACGATCAGGCGATTGAAATTCCTACGCATCGCGCGATTTCATCGTACATGGAATTCTCTAGTTATTTTTCTGAAATGGATAATGAAGACCTTTCTGAGCGTAAAAGAAAACGAAATAGAAAGCGTCTCTATAAGCTTTCTGAAATGAAGTTTTACAGGGATCTGGTAAATGAAAGGTTAGAAAAAGAACGCTATCACTTAGCGTTTCAACACAAAGCAGTGGAAATTTCAGAACATGTACGAGTACGCAAGGTAGGGGATGTGTATGAAGTTTCTTTTCGAGAGGCAGAGTATATCCTCATCGGTAGGAAGAACAGTCAATCTTTCTTTCAACTATCTGAAAGCCAGAAAATCATTTTAGATGAGTATGGTAACTGCTTGACGCCTAGAGGAATCAGATTTGGTGGTTTTATAGGTAAACTCAATCTTTCAGGAATGCTACCACTGGATTATGAACCGGAATAATTTCTAACGAATCGATTCTTCCATAAGCTGCTCTCCATACTTTTGTAATTGCTTGCGAGCTTTTTTTAAGTGTTTTTTAAAAGCTTTACCCGTTAGTGACGCGTCAAGTTCATACTCAAGATTTTTTACCTCAGTTTTTTTAGAAAGTTCAAAATCTGAAAGGTGATTCTTAGCTTCAACTGTGGTAGTGATGATAAGATTGAAATCTGTGTAACTTTTTTTACCAGCTGGCTGAGAAAGTCGCTTGCTGATATCAATACCCACATCTTCCATGAGTTCAATAGTAAGTTCTGTAGGTTTGTGATCCTTCTTTCCCGAGAAAAGTTTATATTCCTTAGGTAAATAATAATTCAAAAAGCCACGCAGCATGGGGGCAAAGTAGGCATCATCTAAACCTAAAACCAAGATTTTCATATTGGATTGGGGGACTGGGTTTAATGTTAACGCAAAGTTAAGTTAACATGTCCCTGTGTTACAAGAATACGATTAAATGATAACATTAAAGCTGTTTAAAATCTGAAAATCAGCTATTTATGTATTTGTCAACTACTTGAATAACTGCTCGTTTTTGGGCTGCCATAATTCCACCTTCCGCCCATCACAATCGAGGATCCAGCCAAAGTACCCATAATCAAACTGTTGCATCTCTCCCGCAATCGTAACACCTTCTTTCTTTAAGGTCTCGAGAAGTGACTCTAGATCTTCAACCTTGTAGTTAATCATGAATTCTTGATCAGATTCTCCAAAGTAATTTGTGTCTGCTTTAAATGGGCTCCACTGTTGACTAGCAACTTCCTTTTTATCTAAATGGGGAAGCCAGAAGGTGCATCCATAATCATCTGTATTGAGACCAAGGTGCTTTGCATACCATTCTTTAGTTTTCTGAACATCTTTGCATCTGAAGAATATCCCACCTATTCCATTAACTCGCTTCATGATTTTGGTTTATGGTTTTTGATGATTTTAGAGGCAATGGTTTCGGCCAACTTATATTTTGACTCCACGGTCCAGCCCGCTACATGAGGGGATAGAATAACGTGATTCATAGCCACTAGCTTTTTGAAAGCTTCTGGCAAGGTATTCTCCCCAGATTCAAATTGAAAAAAAGATTCAAAAGAAGATTTTTCAAATTCCAATACATCAAGCGCAGCGCCCAAAACTTTTTCTGTCTCTAAAGCCATTACTAAATCTTGAGTTAACACACTTTTACCTCGAGCTGTGTTAACTAGGAAAAATGGTTTTGAGCACTTGTTGATAAAGTCGGTATTTATCATTCCTATAGTGTCTGGAGTTTGTGGTGTGTGAAGACTGATCACGTCACTTTTATCTTGAAGTTGTTCCAGACTAACTTGTTTTGCATGTTCGTCCTGCAGGCCATCTCTAATATCGTGAAAAATCACCTCACAGTCAAAGCCAGATAGTTTACGGGCAAAAGATTTTCCCATATTGCCATAACCTATGAGGCCTACAGTTTTTCCTTCCAGTTCAATTCCTCGATTTTCTTCCCTACGCCAGAAACCGTTTTTGACTTCGCGATCTGCACTATTCAATTTGTTGAATAAAGACAGCAACATGCCTAGGGCGTGTTCACCTACCGCATTTCTATTACCTTCAGGAGCATTGTAACATGCTATCCCGATTTTTTCTGCAGCCTCAAGGTCGATATTTTCCAGTCCAGCGCCTACACGGCCTATGAATTTTAAGTTTTTAGCCTTTTCAAGAAAGTTGCGGTCCAGAGGAAATCGGCTTCTTATAGTTAGGCCATCGTAATCGTCAATTTTCTGCTCGATCTGTTCTTTTGGACTTTCAAAATCAAACTTGTTTTCAAAACCAGCTTCTTCGAGCTTCTGAGCGAGGATAGCGTGGTTGCTGTCCAGATGTAATACGCGCATTATTGTTTTTTACTGAGTTCAAGTAGTTTCGCAATCATCACATCATCTTGATTCAAGATCTTGATTTTAAGTTCCGTGTTAAATAACTGCTCAGCCATGGAAGATTTCAAAATCATGACAATTTCATCGCGATAACCTGGCAATTTGATACTTGTATTGTAAAGCTGAGAGAAAGTTATGAACTCCCCCATAACACTTTCGGGTATTTTGAAGTCTGTGATAAATTCATTTTTAGAAATATCTCTCAAATAAAGAAACTCATCTCTTTGCAAGAGTTCATTGACAAAACGATCAGCAAATCCTGTACGGCCAAAATAATCCAGAGTCTGCGCGATGTAACCGCTAGGGCTGGGAACAAAAACGTCAGGTATGATGCCACCCCCTCCATAAACAACTTTCCCTCCAGGAGTTAACTTTTTAAGTGCGTTGTCCACCTCGATATTATCGGCGCTCTCCAGCTCGCCATTATTGTAACGATCGATATATTCATTAAAATAACTTTCATTTCCATCGTCATAAGGACGCTGTATGGATCTACCCGTAGGTGTGTAATAGCGAGCAATGGTAAGTCGTACCGCGCTTCCATCACCCAGTTTCATTTCTTGCTGAACAAGACCTTTACCAAAACTTCTTCTACCTATAATCGTACCCGTATCATTGTCTTGTAATGCCCCAGCAACCACTTCACTGGCACTGGCGCTGTTTTCATTAATCAATACATAGACTTGTTTATTCTCATAGCGTCCTTTTCCTGTTGCATAGCTGTTCTTACGATTCCCATCTCTGTCTTTCTGGAAAAGGATGAGTTTTCCGTCTTCGAGAAACTCATCGGCCATGGAGATTGCGGCATCCAGCACACCGCCCGGATTGTCTCTCAGGTCTATGGCAAGTTCTTCAGCGCCTTTTTGCTTGAGTTCTCTAACCGCATCATTGAATTCATCTTCTGTAGTTTCAGCAAACCGGTTGATTTTAATGTAACCTAATCTGTCGGTTAACATATAGCTGGCATCGATACTTACGATAGCCACGTTGTCTCTGGTCACGGGAATGTTTAAAACCTTATCATCTCCTGGACGCAAGACTCCCAGAGTCACTTTACTGCCCATGTCTCCCTTTAGAGCATCCGTAGAAACTTTGTTCTCACCAAATAATGGTTGTCCATCTACATACAAAATTTTATCACCCACCATAATGCCGGCCTTATCGCTGGGCCCACCTTCAATAGCATTGATGACTGATATGGTATCATTTATCACAAAAAACCGAATACCTATCCCAACAAAATCCCCACGCATATTGTTATCTACATCCTCGAGCGCATCGCTGGGTATGTATACTGAGTGCGGGTCTAGATTACTCATGATTTCGTTTACGGTCACATCGACGATGCTGTCCGTATTGATTTCGTCAACATAGCGTTGATCGATCAGGTCTATGAGTCTGTTAAGTTTTTGCTTTTTAACATTGTTGCTGGCTATGATTCCATCTCCATAAGCCACTTCTTGCAATAGACTACCTAAATAGATGCCTAATGCAAAAAATATGCTCAGAAATAAGGGGAAATAGATGTAGCTTTTTTTCATCTAGAGATCAGTAAGTTGTTCAATTTTGAGACCGGCGCGTTTCAGAAACTGCAAGCCGCTGTCATCTTTATAAGCTTCAAGGTACACAACTCGTTTTATCCCACTCTGGTATATGAGCTTGCTACAGTCCTTACAGGGCGACATCGTTATGTAAAGAGTAGCTCCCTCGCAGCTTTGGGTTGAGGCCGCGGTCTTGAGAATAGCGTTTGCCTCGGCGTGTAGCACATACCATTTAGTGGCACCGTCATCATCTTCGCAAGGATTTTCAAAACCACTGGGGGTACCATTATAACCATCACTAATGATCATGCGGTCTTTAACGATGAGTGCACCTACCTGTCTACGGTGGCAATGGGAAAGTTTAGCCCATTCCAGCGCCATCCGCATGTAGGCCGTGTCGTACTTACGTTGTTTCAGCACTTGTGGAGTCATTTTGTGTAGGTTACTTGTGGTGATCTCGCTTTCGCGAAAGCGTAATTACTACAAACCAGATTGTAATTTATAAAATTTACCTTTAATCCAGCTTCTAAAAGGGGAATCGTTCAAAAAGTAACGGCAATACCAGCCCTAAAATTATGGATGATATGACTAGGTTCCAATCGCGTCTTGCCAGCCTGACAAATCGTGTGGCTAGAAATCCTAATATCAATATTATAAAAATTACTAATAACTGACCGAGCTCAATACCGATAGCGAATTCAAGAGCCAACAGAAATTTACTCTCAACACCAGAGGCCAACATATTAAAGGTACTTGCAAATCCCAACCCGTGGATCAATCCAAAAAATAAGGTCAGAATCAATATCACCCAGTTAGTATCAGAAGAAGGGCTTTTCCCAGCTCTAAAAATATTATAGACTGCGGTCACAAATATGGTCGCCAGGATTGAAAACTCTACATAAGCAGGATTTACAGAAACCAAATTATAGGTAGCCAAAAGAATGGATAACGTATGACCCAGCGTGAAAGCAAAACTCGCGTAAACGACTTTTTTCCAATGGTCAAAGGAGTAGGGAATCGCCATGAGAATAAAGAAAAGCACATGGTCGTATGAATTATAGCGTAGATCAACTACGTGCTTAAAACCTTCAGTGAGATAAAAAAGCAATTCGTTCATGCCTAAGAAATTTTAAGCCCATAAAAGTAAATATTTAATTGCTGGTCTCAACTATTGTTTAGTATTATTCTCAACTAGTTCAAGATTTCAAATCACTTATTTAATGAACCATTATTAAACTATTCTAAATATGTTTTACGAGATCGAGATCAATTATTTAGCTTTGTCTAAAAATTTAATTAGATAGATGTTTGTGTTTTTGAGGTTAAAATACTTAGTATCGATTTGTCTCATGGTTTTTCAGATTGTTGAGATGAGCGCTCAAAATCAAAAAGTGTTTGGAACCATACGTTCTGCTGAAGGGCCAGTAGCATTTGCCAGCATTTTCATAGCAAACGGTACTCAAGGTACGTCCTCAAAGATGGATGGTAGTTTTGAATTAAATGTTGATCCAGGAGCATATTTCTTATGTGCCAAATCCCAAGGTTACCGCACAGAAAGCAAAAAAATTACTGTTGAACCTGGTCGAGATCTTGAAATCAACTTCAACCTGGTAGAAGATGCGCTAGGTCTTGAAGATATTGTCATAAGTGCTACGAGAAATAGAGTAGAACGCAAGCAGACTCCCGTGATCGTTTCTTCCATAAAACCTAGGCTGCTTACGGCAACGCAATCCCTATCGCTGGCTGATGGTCTCAATTATGCACCAGGAGTGCGAGTAGAGACTAATTGTCAGAATTGTGGTTTTACTCAAGTTCGTTTGAATGGTCTCGATGGAGGCTACACGCAAATACTGCTCAATAGCAGGCCTGTTTTTACTTCTCTGCTAGGCGTTTATGGATTGGAGCAAATACCCACAAATATTATTGAAAGAGTTGAGGTGGTGCGTAGTGGCGGCTCTGCTCTTTTCGGATCCAATGCGATTGCGGGTACGATAAACGTCATCACAAAAGATCCAGTCCTCAACACGTGGGAGGTAGGGAGCAACCTCGCAATTATTGATGGAGAATCACTGGATAGAAACGTCACTTTCAACATCTCTACCGTTGCTGATGACCTAAGCAGCGGCATAACACTCTACGGGACTTATAGGAACCGTGAGGAGTATGATGCAAATGATGATGGTTTTACAGAATTGGTAGAGCTACGCAACACTACTGTAGGAGCGCGAGCATTTGTTAAGCCAAATGATCGCAGTAAAGTGTCCGTGAACTTAAACGCAATAAGAGAATATAGACGTGGAGGCGACCGACTCAATCTAGCACCACAATTCACAGACATTACTGAAGAGCTGGATCATGATACTTTTATAGGAGGTGTGGACTTTGAGATTTTTAGTAAGGATCAGACAGAAAAATATCAGTTATATGCTTCTGCGTCCTATACAAATCGGGATAGTTATTATGGAGGATTAGGAGGTGGTCGCACGCGGCAGGATAGCTTGACCGCAAATAATGCCTTTGGGACTACAAAAGACCTCGCTTGGGTCAATGGTGGCCAGTACACAAAATTTTTTAAAAATGATGATGTACTTACTACTGGTGCAGAATATAATATCACAAGCACAGAAGATCTTATACCGGGTTATAACCGATCTATTGATCAAAATGTGAACTCTTTAGGGGTTTACGCTCAGTACGAGTGGAAACCTAGCAAAAAGTTCACGGCAATCGTGGGTACTAGGTTTGATAATATAGATGTAAATGGAGTTTATACGGTTGATGATCTTTCACGTGAGGTTGACTTGAATCAAACTGCGATATCTCCGCGTTTAACACTTGCTTATTTACTGACTAAGGAAATCAGATGGAGGGGAGGATATGCTCGTGGCTTCAGGGCGCCTCAGGCATTTAATGAAGATCTGCACATTTCTAGCGTGGGCGGCGAGCCGCAATTTGTAATCCTATCAGATGATCTGAATACGGAATATTCAAATGCATTTACTACCTCGATCAATTACTCTACAACTAAAAACCTCTTGCAAATGGATTTTCTGCTGGAAGGATTTTATACTACTATAGAAGATCCTTTTACTCTGGTCAGCACGGGAGCTATTCTCGCAAATGGAAGCATTTTAGAAGAAGTGCGCAATGGAGCGCGAGCCAGAGTGTACGGTTCAAATTTTGAGTTGGGAATCTCACCAGATCCGCAATGGAGATTTCAGCTAGGCGGTACGCTCCAGCGCAGTGAATATGATGAGGGGCAGGTGCTTTTTGAAAGTAGCGGTTTTGCAGGTGAGCAAGATGTTGTTGTAGATGAGTTTGTACGTGTGCCAAACCTCTATGGCTATCTTAATGCTACTTGGTTGCCCAGCAAAAAGTTCAACATCGACATTACTGGGACCTATACTGGAGAAATGTTCGTCCCGCTTGTAGTTAGTGATTCCGGCTTTTTATCTCTATATGAAGTCAATCCTTTCTTTGATTTGAATGTGAAGCTAGAAAGCCACATTGATTTTACTGAAGATTTTATGATCACGCTCACAGGTGGTGTCAAAAATATTTTCAACAGCTATCAAAACGACTTTGACACGGGCCCTTCAAGGGATTCAGATTATGTATATGGGCCAGCTTTGCCTCGTACCATCTTCGTGGGGATTAAATTTGGACGTTTTCACTAAGAATTTGAGCTATTAGAAAGACTAATCACTTTTGAGAGCATGAAACCATATAATAAAATCCTAATCCTCCTATCAATATGGGTACTCCCAGTTCAGAATGCTTTTGGACAAACGGATCAGGTGAGATGGATTTCTTTTGAGGAATTGGAAGTCTCGCTTTCCATCGTTCGCCATAGGCTTGCCGACGGCGAGACGCGAAAGCGGAAACCTGTTTTCATAAATTTCTACACAGATTGGTGTGTGTACTGCAAAAAAATGGATCGGGTAGTTTTTAACAAAGCCGATGTGATCAAGTTACTCAACGATAAATACTATGCCGTAAAATTCAATGCTGAGTCGCGGCTAGAGATACAATTTAGTGGTCACGTTTTAGGGAATGATCAGGTGGGAAAATCGCGCAAGCCGTTGCATCAAATAACCCAATTACTTGCTTTGCGCGATGGTGAATTTGTAGCCCCTACGATGCTAATTCTCAATGAGGATTTTGAGGTAGAAGCCAGGTATTTTGAATTTTTGGATGAAGATGAATTACTGGAGGTTTTGAAAAACTACGACTAAATCTGGTATTTTTTGAGAATGATTCCGCTTTCGCGAAAGCGGAATAGATGAGCTTTCACTGGTTGTATAACAAGTAGAACGACTAGAAAATAAAAAAGCCCGACTTAAGCAGTCGAGCTTCTTGTACCTCAGGCCGGAATCGAACCGGCACGCCGTGAAGCATTGGATTTTGAATCCAACGTGTCTACCAATTCCACCACTGAGGCTTGAATTGCAAACGGGCGGCAAAGATAGTAGTTTTTTTGAATTCAAAAGCGTTTTTTCATTTTGAGCCAATTAATTTCCTTAAGCCACCCGCATAGGTTTCTGCCAGTTATTAAAAACGATAATTACTTACGGTATTCTCATTACATAATTGTACTTTTGCAGCCTTAAAATCAAGACTCTAAGATTTTGACCATGAAATACGCACTATCAGACGCAAAGCTATTTGGATGCCGACAGTCCATGGACCTCGCCAAAGCAATAGCTGAAGAATATGGTGCAGAATTGGGTCAAGTAAATTTTACGACTTTCAGTGACGGTGAGTTTCAACCCTCTTTTGAAGAGTCGATAAGGGGAAGACGTGTTTTTTTAATAGGATCCACGCATCCGTCAAGCGATCACTTGATGGAGTTGATGCTTATGATCGATGCGGCAAAAAGAGCAAGTGCAAGGCATATCACTGCGGTGATTCCTTATTTTGGATGGGCTCGACAAGACCGAAAAGACAAACCTCGCGTTCCGATTGGTGCTAAAATGATAGCAAAAATTCTAGAAAGTGCTGGAGCTACCCGCATCATCACCATGGATTTGCATGCTGATCAAATTCAGGGATTCTTTGAGAAGCCCGTAGATCACCTTTTCGGTAGCAGTCTTTTTATTCCTTATTTGAAAAGTCTCAATCTTGAAAACTTAACCATTGCATCTCCTGACATGGGTGGTTCTAAGCGTGCTTATGCCTATTCTAAGACATTGGAAAGTGATGTTGTGGTGTGTTATAAGCAACGTCAAAAAGCCAATATCATTTCCCATATGGAGTTGATCGGTAATGTTGAAGGTCAGAATGTGGTGCTGGTAGATGATATGGTGGATACAGCAGGAACCTTAACAAAAGCAGCTGATGTGATGATGGAACGCGGTGCAAAAAGTGTACGAGCGATTTGTACACATGCAATCCTATCAGGAAATGCTTATGAGCGTATCGAGAACTCTAAACTTGATGAATTGATCGTTACTGATTCCATCCCATTGAAACAAAAGAACGATAAAATAAGAGTTTTATCTTGTGCTGGTTTATTTGCTGGGGTTATGCAAAGTGTGCAGAACAACCAGTCGATCTCCAGTAATTTTATAATGTAATTTCAATTAATATCTAAATAAAGTCTAATGAAATCAATCACGATCTCCGGATCTAAAAGAGAAAGCGTGGGCAAGAAGGCAACTAAGGCCCTACGTAATGCTGGATTGGTACCTTGTGTCATCTATGGTGGTGAGGAGCCTATACATTTTTCAGCAGAAGAAAAAGCGTTTAAAAACCTTATCTACACTCCAGATGCGCATCTAGTAGTTATAGACTTAGGTAAAGACGGTAAGTTCAACGCGATTGCTCAAGACATGCAATGGCACCCAGTTAAGGAGCAATTGCTTCACGCAGACTTCTATCAAATATTTGATGATAAGCCTGTAACTATGGAAATTCCTGTAATTACTGAGGGAACTTCTCGTGGTGTTCTTAACGGAGGTGTTTTGAGAAGAAACAACCGTAAGTTGAGAGTGAAAGCAGTGCCAGGAAATCTTCCTGACTTCATTAAGATTGATATTTCAAACATGAAAATCGGTCATAAGAAGTATGTTAAAGATCTACGTGTTGATGAGTATGAAATCATGCACCCAGATACCGTAGTAGTGGTAATGATCAAGACATCTCGTACAGCCGTTGCAGAAGACGATGATGACGATGATGAAGCAGGTGATGTACCAGCTACTGAAACTGATTCAGAAGCTGCTGTAAAAGAGTAATCTCAAAAACAACAGTAATTAAAAATCCCCAGTCTACGCTGGGGATTTTTTATAAACTTTATTCAGAGAAAAGGTTACCTACCTTTTGGGTTGAGGTGGGAACTGCGTTAAAATCTCCTGAACCATCTCATTAGTTCTCTCAACCTTAGCCTCTGGGGTAGATTTTAAAGCAGCTCTACCTATTCCTTGCCAGATCAGTTCTTTGGATTCTGCATCAATGAAATCAATGTAAAGGACACCTTCTGTAGTGGTGGAGACATTGTTGCCCCAGCCCCAACCGAAGCCTCCCCAGCCCCAGCCTCCCCAGCCCCAACCTACGTTGTTGTACACATCAACGCGTTCTTGAGCATCAGTAAAAAAGCTTACGACTACATCTGGATTTTCTGATTTTACAAAGCCCTTACGCTGCATTTCAGCATCAAGAGCACGTAATATTCTTTTTTTGTCAAGTTCAGAGACATCTGCCTGATCGATACCTTGTTTGAAATAAGCAAATGATTTGTATTTGCTGAAATCGGTTCCTATTGCATAATCTTGATTGACTCGTACGGCCTGACAACCTACTAGGCTGGTGAGCAGTAAACTTAAAATGAGAATTTTCTTTATCATCGCTTTACTTTTTTAGTTCCAAAGGTTTTCATCTACAACATGCGGAAGGGTCACTTTCAAGTTGGGATCGAGTTCCATGGCTCTTTTAATGGCAAAAGTTGCATTTTCATTTCTTGCCCAGTTACGACGCGCAATTCCATTATTAACATCCCAATGTAGCATCGAGGTCAATCGCTCTTCTGCCTCCTTACTACCATCAATTACCATACCGAATCCGCCATTAACTACTTCACCCCAGCCCACGCCGCCGCCATTATGTATGCTGATCCAGGTCGCTCCTCTAAAACTGTCGCCTATCACATTCTGGATCGCCATGTCTGCTGTAAAGCGCGAACCATCGTAAATATTTGAGGTTTCTCGGTAAGGAGAATCGGTTCCAGAAACGTCGTGGTGATCGCGGCCTAAGATCACGTGTCCTATTTCGCCTTGAGCGATAGCATCATTAAAAGCCTTTGCAATTTCCATGCGACCCAGTGCATCTGCATAAAGAATGCGAGCCTGTGAGCCTACAACCAGTTTATTTTCTTGAGCTCCTTTGATCCAAGTGATGTTATCTTGCATTTGCTGCTGGATGCGTTCTGGAGCATCTTGAGAAAGCCGCTGCAAAACCTCTGTTGCAATAGCATCAGTTTTTTCTAAATCTTCTACCTTTCCAGAAGCGCAAACCCATCTAAAAGGTCCAAAGCCGTAATCAAAACACATAGGTCCCATAATATCCTGAACGTAGGAAGGATATCTGAATTCGCGATCTTCTCCCTCAATATCAGCTCCGGCGCGACTGGATTCTAACAAAAACGCATTTCCGTAATCAAAGAAATAGGTGCCTTTATCTGTGTGTCTATTGATAGCTGCTACATGGCGCTTGAGACTGCGCTGAACCTCTTTTTTGAATTGGATGGGATCTTCTGACATCATCTCGTTGCTTTGTTCAAAAGTGAGATCAACGGGATAATACCCTCCAGCCCACGGATTGTGCAGGCTGGTCTGGTCGCTCCCTATCGCAATCTCGATGCCGTTATCATAAAGGCTTTCCCAAACATGAACCACATTCCCTAGAAATGCGATGGAAACAACTTCCTTATTTTCTTGAGCTGTTTTGACACGTCTCACCAAATTTTCTCGGGTCTCTATTACTTCATCCACCCAGCCTTGATCATGTCTTGTTTTTACGGCTTTAGGATTCATTTCGGCGCAAACCGTGATGCAGCCAGCGATATTTCCAGCTTTGGGTTGCGCTCCACTCATACCGCCTAGCCCAGAGGTTACAAATACATTTCCGCGAGGTGATTTACCTATTTTTCTGAACGCATTGAGCACGGTGATCGTGGTTCCATGAACTATTCCTTGAGGACCTATGTACATGTAACTTCCTGCTGTCATTTGGCCGTACTGCGTCACGCCCAGAGCATTGAAACGTTCCCAATCGTCTGGTTTGGAGTAATTGGGAATCATCATTCCGTTAGTGACTACACAGCGTGGAGCATTTTTGTGGGAAGGAAACAAGCCCATGGGATGCCCGCTATACATGACCAGCGTTTGCTCATCAGTCATCTCGCTCAAGTATTTCATGGTCAGTAGGTACTGCGCCCAGTTCTGAAAAACAGCTCCATTTCCTCCATAGGTAATAAGCTCGTGTGGGTGTTGTGCCACCGCGTGATCCAGGTTATTTTGAATCATGAGCATGATTCCCGCAGCCTGTTTAGATTTTGCAGGGTAATAATCAATGTCTCTGGCTTTAATTTCTTCTTTAGGCATAAAACGGTACATGTAGATACGACCGTATTTCTCCAATTCTTCTTTGAATTCTGGAAGAAGTACCTCATGGTGCCTAGGCTCAAAATAACGTAAGGCATTCTGTAATGCGAGTTTGACTTCTTCTTCATCTAATGTCGCCTTACGTTTAGGAGCGTGATTTACGGTCTCTTCATATACATAAGGATCTGGAAGTTCCGTGGGGATTCCTGTTGTGATGCTTTCGCGAAAGCGTACCAAATCAAAATCTTCCATTACTGCGTTCATGCCTTTTTGTTTTTAAATGTATCTGTACTCTTGTCATAACCATACGGACAATGCCTGCAACCGCTTTTACAGCAATAGCCTCGCTTGAGGTGGTATTGTTCCGTAAAGCATCGATAGCCCTGAGGGGTGAGGTAATAGTCGCCCTCCTCAACGGGAATGATCTTTTTCATAGGTTAAAAATACGAGATGTGAAGATGCATAGCCTAATAATTACTGGAATTTTGGGAAAGCAAGTCAGGCAATCGATCATTAGGTATTTTTGCATAATGTGGATCATTCAAACCAGTCTTCTTAAAAAGTACCGAGGCATGACGCTGTTTCCGCTTTTGCTGGTTTCCCATGAGGCTGATGTTCACGATGAGGTCTTCATCAATCACGAGAGAATCCACGCGGCACAACAGAAGGAATTGCTAATTATATTTTTCTATCTCTGGTATGTGATTAATTATCTGCTATTAAGAACCAAATACGATCATCATCAAGCTTATAGAAATATTGTTTTTGAACGTGAAGCTTATGCGATGGAGAGAAATCTTAATTATTTGACGGACAGAAAGTGGTGGTCATTTTTAAAATTCTATCATGGAGCCTCGTAGTTTGTTTGATCCTAAGACCGCCGTTAATCAGCGATTTGTGGAGTTTCCAGATCGGGAAATCATTATTGATATGAAGCGCGAGGATCTCCTGCATGCTGAGGTAAGCGGTAATAAGCTCAGGAAACTCAAATACAATTTGCTGAAAGCCAGAGAACAAGGTCACGATACCTTGCTGACTTACGGCGGTGCCTTTTCCAACCACATCGCTGCCACGGCCGCCGCCGCTCAGATTATGGGTTTTAAAAGCGTAGGTGTGATTAGGGGCGAGGAACTGGGGAAAGATTTATCTCAAACAATAGAAAAGAATCAAACTCTGAGGATTGCCCATCAAAAAGGGATGCAGTTTCATTTTCTGAGTCGCGAAAATTACCGCAACAAAAACACTGCTAGCGAAATCAATAAACTTTATGAGCAGTTCGGATCGTTTTATCGCATCCCAGAAGGGGGACTAACGAACTTGCTGTCCTTGGAACTCAAGAAATTCTAACTGATTACGATCGCGTGACTTATGATGTCATTGCAGTAGCCGCGGGAACAGGTGGCACGGCTGCGGGAATCGTAAAAAGTGCTGCTCCACATCAAATAGTGATGGTTTTTAGCGCGCTCAAAGGTGATTTCCTCGGGAAAAATATTGAAGATATGTTGGTTGATCGAGCATTTGATTTTTATAAGGATACAAGATTTGGCGGTTATGCACGTTCTGATAATCGACTGATTGATTATATGAATGCACGCTTTCGCGAAAGCGGAACTCCACTCGATCCCATCTACACCTCAAAGATGATGTATGTGCTGGAAGAGCAAGTGAAAAGCGGTGCTGTTGCTGCCAAAACTCGTATTTTAGCGGTTCATACCGGAGGCCTACAATCGGTGCATGCCTATAATCAGTTGCTCGCTAAAAAAGGTAGGAATTTAATCAATTATGTGGATGAACTTTAGGTCGATATTAATCTTGTTGTTTTTAACCTTGTTGCTTGCCTCGTGTGGAGGTAAAAAACGCGTGGTTACCACTAAAAAAAGAGTCAAAAAAGAAAAGGTCGTTACCCAACCCAAACCTGAACCAGAAGTGGTCAAGGAGCCTACTCCAGTTGAGAACCCAAAACTATCAAAGCCTACAACTGGCGATATCAATCGAGATTATATTCTCGATTTTAAGGACGCTGCCATGCGCGAGATGCAACTTTACAAGATACCGGCAAGTATTACTTTAGCTCAAGGTATTCTGGAAAGCGGCGCGGGACGGGCGAGACTGGCACGGGAAGCTAATAATCATTTTGGGATCAAGTGTCACAAAGGATGGACCGGCGGTAAAATCTATCACGATGATGATGCAAAAGGCGAGTGCTTCAGGACCTATAATGACGCAACCTATTCCTATCGTGATCACTCGTTATTTCTCACGGAGCGCAAAAGATATCGCGATCTTTTCTCGTTGAATTTGCTGGACTATAAAGCTTGGGCAAGAGGTTTGCGTCAAGCTGGGTACGCTACAGACCGGCGCTATCCAGAAAAGCTGATTAACCTTATCGAAAGATATGAGCTGGATCAATATGATACGCAAGCCTTAGAAGCAATGTCTGTCGAGGATCAAATGATACAGCCTCCTCTCCGTGCAGATACGGTGCATACCGTCAAGCCAGGAGAAACTTTGTATCGCATTTCAAAAATCTATAACGTAAGCGTTGAGGATTTGAAACGTCTTAACAACCTGTCTAGTAATACACTATCTATTGGACAAGTACTTACCGTAAAATAATTTCATGCCATTTACTTATCAGCGTAGCAGCGCACTTTTTGACGAAGCCAAAAAATATATACCCGGAGGTGTGAATTCACCCGTTAGAGCTTTTAATGCAGTAGGGGGAAACCCTGTTTTTGTAGAACGGGCAAAGGGAGCCTATTTATACACCGAAGACGGGAGTAAAATCATTGATTATATCGCTTCATGGGGACCTATGATATTAGGCCATGCTTTTGAAACAGTGGTAGAAGCGGTGAAAAAAGCCGCTGAAAAAGGGACATCTTATGGTATGCCTACTGAGCTGGAAACGCAGATTGCAAAGCTGGCCGTGAGTATGTGTCCTAACATTGACCAAATAAGAATGGTCAATTCAGGTACAGAGGCCTGCATGAGTGCAGTACGATTGGCACGTGGTTTTACTGGAAGGGATAAAATCATCAAGTTTGCTGGTTGTTATCACGGTCACAGCGATTCGTTTTTGATTCAAGCGGGTAGTGGGGCTGTGACTTTCGGGAGTCCCAATAGTCCTGGGGTGACTAAAGGAACCGCTCAAGACACCATTCTAGCCGATTACAACAATCTAGATCAGGTAGCGGAAATCTTTAAGAACAATCCAGAGCAAATCGCCTGTATCATCATTGAACCGATCGCAGGAAATATGGGTTGTATTGTCCCTAAAGAAGGTTTCTTAGAAGGATTGAGAAAGTTATGCGATGAGAATGGAGCGTTGCTCGTTTTTGATGAGGTGATGACTGGGTTCAGACTTGCTTCAGGTGGTGCGCAAGAAGTGACTGGTGTAAACGCTGATATTGTTACTTATGGGAAAGTGATAGGTGGAGGACTGCCCGTAGGTGCTTTTGCGGCACGTAAAGAAATCATGAATTATCTCGCACCAACCGGGCCAGTGTACCAGGCAGGTACATTGAGTGGGAATCCGCTGGCGATGAGTGCTGGAATTGCCATGTTATCACACCTGAACAATCATCCAGAAATTTTTGATCGTCTAGCCGAAAAAACAAAACGATTGCACGAAGGCATAGATAGTGTTCTATCCCAAAAAGGAATTGATTACACCATTAATCGATACGGCTCTATGATTTCAGTTCATTTTACCGATGAACCGGTGGTGGACTTTGACAGTGCCGCAAAAGGCAATAACGAGTGGTTTAAGAAATACTTCCACGGTTTGCTTGAACAGGGAATTTACTTGCCACCGAGTGCCTTTGAAAGTTACTTTTTGAATGATGCGCTGAGTAATGAGGATATTGGTATAACAATTGATGCGGTTGAAAAAGTGGTGAAATCTTGGTAACACTATTAATCAGCTTATTAAACCGTAAAATCAATCATGACCAAATTTTATTCAACTTTACTAGTCGTCTTATTTTTTAATCTCAAAGTTCACTCTCAAAATACCCCTGGCAGTATTGCTTCTGTGGAGCAATCTATATATGGTGTACAAACTGGTTTTCTAGGAGCTTGGGTACATAATGAATCCAGACTGTCTAATTCAATAGCCCTCAGATCAGAAGTAGGTCTGGATGCTACTTTCGGCTACAACTCATTTCTGGGAGATTATTTTAAAATGGTTCCAGTGCTTACTCTCGAACCTAGATGGTATTATAATCTTGAAAGAAGGCTGAGAAAGTCAAAACGGATCGATAATAACGCTGGAAATTTCATAGCCTTAAAAACATCTCTAAGACCTGATTTATTTGAGATCGGTTCCAATGACAATATCCGAATCATACCAGATTTTCAATTGATACCTACTTATGGACTACGGCGTAACATAGGTCAACATTTCAATTATGAAGTAGGATTTGGGATAGGTTATATTAGGTATTTTGAAGAACGGTTGAGAGATCAAAATGATGCGGTGGTAAATCTGCATCTTCGTATTGGATACAGATTTTAATTTTGTCACATAACAGACCTGATAAATAGAAAGCCTTGAGATCGCATCTCAAGGCTATTGAGTTTTAGAAATTATCTGTCTCTGCGGTCACGCATCTTTTTCATGCGTTTCATTTTGTTTTTACCTTTTCGAACCATCATTTTTTCCCAGCGCTTGTACTGCTCGTCATTCAAAATAGATTTCATCTCGCGTTTCATCGCGATGCGCTGATCCAGCATTGCTACACGAAGTTCCTCTTTCTTTTCTTGACTCAGCTCACGTCTTTCCTCTCGGGTAAGTTTATTTTCTTCTCGCGCTTTACTCTGGTTTTCAAGGACCGCAATAATTTGCTTCTCTTGTTTGTCTGTGAGATCTAAAGCAAGCGTCATTTGTTTTGCTTGAACTTCTGGACTAGGTATTTTGCGCATTTTTTCTCCAGGCTGGGCAATGATTCCGAGCGGCAAAAGAAATAAACCGATGATTGCTAGTTTTTTCATGATAATGGATTTAAGGATTATAATATTATGACTAACAATTGCTGAAAAGGTTTAACCAAAAGGGTTCTTGCGCAAAACTCCAAGCTCTTTTTTATTCATAAAACGTGATTTATTGACTGGAAATTTCGTTGTTAAATAAAAAAAGGTCCAGATAGTTATACCTGGACCTCTTGAGTTTTTAAGGTAAGATTCTCACATAGACTCAATAAACAGCCCATCATCAGTCTTACTAACCTTGGCAAGTTTTTTACCGGTCAATCCTTTTATAGACTTATCCCATTTTTTATTACTCAAACCAGCTTGCTCTTTCAAGTCAGCGAGCTCCATTTTCTGAGCTTTGATGAGAAGTTCAAAAACCATTTTCTCCTCCTCGTTCAAATCGGCTTTTGCCTTGTTCTCAGGTTTCATTTGAGGGAAGAACAGCACTTCTTGAATCGATGGATTGTTGGTCAAGAACATGATCAATCGGTCCATTCCTATTCCCAGTCCCGAGGTAGGAGGCATGCCGTATTCCAGCGCTCTCAAGAAATCTTGATCTATAAACATTGCCTCATCGTCCCCACGATCTGCCAGTGCCGCTTGAGCTTCAAAACGCTCACGCTGATCGATAGGATCGTTCAACTCACTGTAGGCATTGGCGATTTCCTTACCACAAACCATCAGTTCAAAACGCTCAGTAAGTTCTGGATTGTCGCGGTGCTGCTTACAAAGCGGTGACATTTCCTTCGGGTAATCTGTGATGAACGTGGGCTGGATGTAGTTTCCTTCACATTTCTCACCAAATATTTCATCGATAAGCTTTCCCTTACCCATGGTTTCATCTACTTCTATATTTTCCGCTTTCGCGAAAGCGTACAACTCCTTCTCACTCTTGCCGGCAATATCAAAACCGGTAAAATCCAAAATACTTTGCCTCATGGTCACACGCGGATAGGGCGCCTTCCACTCAATCTCGTGGTCGCCAAAAGTACTCTTTGTCGTTCCATTTACCGCAATTGCACAATGTTCAAGTAACTGCTCTGTAAAGTCCATCATCCAGTTGTAGTCCTTATATGCCACATAGATTTCCATGGCGGTGAACTCTGGGTTATGCGTGCGATCCATTCCCTCGTTACGGAAATTCTTACTGAACTCGTAAACGCCGTCAAATCCACCCACGATCAAACGCTTGAGATAAAGCTCGTTTGCGATACGCATATAGAGCGGTATGTCCAGAGAATTGTGGTGCGTCACAAAAGGTCGAGCCGCAGCACCACCTGGAATAGGCTGTAAAATAGGCGTCTCCACTTCAAAGTACTCACGCTCGTTGAAGAACGAACGCATCGCATTAAAAAGCTTGGTTCTTTTCACAAAAACCTCCTTCACCTGCGGATTCACAGCTAGGTCTGCGTAGCGCTGGCGGTAGCGCTGCTCTGGGTCATTGAATTTGTCATACACGTTGCCATCTGCATCTACTTTAGGGAGCGGCAATGGCTTCAAGGCTTTTGTGAGTAGCGTGAAACTTTTAACCATCACTGTTTTCTCACCCACTTGGGTTTTAAACAGTTCGCCCTCAATACCGATGATATCTCCTATATCGAGCAGTTTTTTATAAACATCATTGTACAATGTCTTGTCTTCTCCCTCGCAGATCTCATCGCGATTGAAATACACCTGGATACGTCCCTGGCTGTCTTGAAGCTCTGCAAAACTTGCCTTGCCCTGAATGCGTCGAGACATCAAACGGCCTGCAATAACGACCTTTTTCCCCTCTTCAAAATCACTTTTAATAGTTTTAGAAGTATGGTCTACGGGATATAGGGCAGCAGGAAAAGGCTCGATGCCCATCTCGCGAATTTTTTGAAGTTTCTGGCGACGTACTTGTTCTTGTTCAGACAGTGGCATGATCTACAATTTTTTGAATTTGCAAAGATAACTTTGCTGCGAGCTGTAACAAAGTGCTTTTAACAAGGTCTTATTTTAGCTGTTAGCTGTGAGCCGTGAGCCGTGAGCAGGTGATTTGGGTATTTGTTGAATGAGCAAGCTGCTAGTGGTAATAGGCTAGAAGCCCTTTTTAATGAAAGGATATTTTCTGTCAACTGCATACCGCAACTGCGAACTGACTGAGAGAAAGAAAATGTGTTGAAATACTTAACTCAAAGCTGAATTTTTAACCTTTCAATAAAATCATCCCTATGTCCATCTGGAGAGTAATTCTTGCCATCATTTTTCCACCACTTGCGGTAATCGGTAAAGGTTGTGGTTCTGTGGTGATCGTTTTTATCCTCACTTTATTAGGCTGGATTCCCGGAGTGATCGCTGCTTTGATCATTTTGAATAATCCAGAGCGTTGATCGCGGTTACTCCTCAAAGTTCAAGGTATTCTTAAAACCAACCAGACTCCTTAAACAAAACCTACCTTTGTTTCATGAACAAATCTGTTTACTTCAAAGATCTAAAAAGGCTCGATTATAAAGAGGCTTGGGACTATCAGGAGAAGCTTTTTAAGGAGATTCTCGATATCAAAATTAAAAACAGGCGTGAAGATGCGGGACTTGAAACGCCTAATCATCTTTTGTTTGTAGAACATGATCATGTTTACACGCTCGGGAAGAGTGGCGATGAAAAAAACCTGCTGGCAAACCAGGTAAAACTGGATAGGATAGGAGCATCCTTTTATAAGATCAATCGTGGAGGCGACATAACGTACCACGGGCCAGGTCAGATAACTGGTTACCCCATTCTTGATTTAGAGAATTTCTTTACTGATATTCATAAATACCTGCGTTATCTAGAGGAAATCTTTATCAAAATTCTCGCAGATTATGGACTAAAGGGAGAGCGTAGTGAGGGAGAAACAGGCGTTTGGCTAGATGTGGGAACGCCAATTGCGCGCAAGATTTGTGCGCTGGGCGTGCGAGCAAGCCGCTGGGTCACCATGCACGGTTTTGCATTTAATGTAAATACAGATTTGGGTTATTTTGATCACATCGTTCCTTGTGGCATTGAGGACAAGTCCGTCACTTCTCTAGGTACAGAGTTAGGAAGAGTTGTGGATGAAAGCGAGATCAAAGAAAAGATCAAACGCTATTTTGTTGAGTTGTTTGATGCTAATCTGGTTATTCCTTAAACATGCCGTGCTATTCCTTTAAAGGTCATATTCCCGTAGTAGACCGCAGCAGTTTTATTCATCCCCAAGCGACTGTGATCGGCAATGTGGTCATTGGTAAAAATTGTTATGTGGGTCCAGGTGCTGTGATACGAGGTGACTGGGGTGAGATTATCCTAGAAGATGGCGTGAATGTTCAGGAGAATTGTGTGGTTCACATGTTTCCTGGAAAAAGTATACGCTTTCGCGAAAGCGCACACATAGGACACGGCGCGATCATACATGGAGCTAATCTGGGAGCCAATTGTCTGATTGGTATGAACAGTGTGATTATGGACGGAGCCGAAATAGGAGAGGGCTGTATAGTAGGAGCGCTGTCTTTTGTAAAAGCAGAAGCTGTTTTTGAGCCGCGATCACTGATCGTAGGCAATCCTGCTAAAAAAATCAAGCATGTTACCGATGCCATGCTGGACTGGAAAACAGCTGGGACAAAACTTTACCAGCAACTGCCTACTGACTGTCATGAAACCATGCAAGAGGTTGATCCTCTACGGGAGATTCCTGAGCATCGACCAGTTCAGGAAGATTTTTATAAAACTCTCGCAGAGCTTAAGAGAAAAGGCTAGATTTTAAAAAGCCATTCCTTTTTGTAGAGTAAGGCTTTTTGGATGGCGTTGAATAAATCAGGAAAGGTTTGTTCAAATTCCTCTGTAGATTCAAAAAAGTACTCGGTAAGAACCGCCATAAATTCATATTGGTTAGTAAAAGCATAATCTCTAAAAAATCGGGTTTGATCCAGTTTTTCACGCGTGCCGGGTTGCATGAGGAACTTCAAAATTACCTGATGGTATTTATGATAACGCATGGCGTCAATATCATCCATTTGCTCGCTTTCAAAATGCATGACGTGGGTAAATTCATGAATGCCTAAATGCAAATTATCATTTGTAATATCCATGCCCTCTTTGAAATCTGCCCAGGACAGCGCGACAACCTTTGCCGCTGGGTTGAATTCTCCTTTGTGAAGGTTAGAATTGATGGGTGAAGTAAAAGCTTGATCAAAGATCAATATGGTATCCAGTGTGGGAAATAGATAAGACCGCCTTCCAAAACTCAACCGACACGCCACGGCAGAAATAAGTGCCTTTTGCTCATCAGTAACGGGAGTACCGTATCTGTGCTTGAAATCTTTATCGGCGATAAAATTTGCTACGCGGTGCTCAAATTCTTTCTTATTCTTAACATTCAAGCCAGCAAAAAATGCATAAGATTCAAGAATCACTTTTTGATGAGGCTTCAATTTTTTGTAGGACCAGAATTGCCGGTACCACAAATAATCTTTCCTGTGTTGAGAAAATTTGAGTGCGATATGAGTAAGGTAGGTGGTTGCAAAAATCCCAAACGCTCCTAAAGCATAAGGTGCAAGCCAGTCATATTGGAAACTGGAAACCTGTATAAAATGTACTGCCTTAATCTCTTGAGAAAATGCTTAAAACATACCAGAACAGTAACATGAGTGATGCAAAGAGACCTAAAGAAGCTCCTACATATTGATCTGTACTATACTTGTGGATCAAGTTAGAAGTCTGGTAAAGAATTGATGCCGATGCCAGCAATACCATTCCGCCAGAAAACACCAAGCCAAGATTAAAACCAAATATCACACCTGCGATGATAATCCCTAGGGCAACAAACGACCCCACCATGATAATACTACGCAAGAATGAGAAGTCTTTTTTAGTTACCAGGACTACTGCGCTTAAACCTGTAAAAAGGGCTAGTGTCGTTATTGCCGCTTGATTTAATGTGTCTGATCCATTCATTTCTCCCATAACGATGGCGATATAAATCAATGGGATGAAAATAAGAGCCTCAGCTACCACAAAAAGAAGAAGGCCTAAGTATTGAATGCCTTTATCGTGACTGGTATGAGCAATCTTTTCGGCATAGTTTGTTGCAAAGATGAATAACCCTAGAACAATAAACCATTTCCAGCCTTGCAGCATTCCCAGCATGAACTCAACAAGTACTGGAATGTTTAGAAAAATAGTCTCAATAACTATAAACAGCAAGGTTGCGAGGGCTACATGAGCATAAGTCTTACGATAAAATGCAGCGCGCTCAACTTCATTAACACTAATGAGTGATTCAAATTCTGGGTCAAACTGTGGGTTGTTATCCATGAGATTGGTCTTTAATTTTAAAAAGTAAATATAGGTAAGATGTTATAATAAAAATAGGATCAGTCGCTCTAGCCTTGAACGCATCACTCAGAATCAAATTTGATCCCAAAACGCCTCAGCATTTTCTTTTCAAACCACCAGAAAAAATCAAACTGACCAAACAACCAGCCTATAACGACAAGTAGAATTTGATAGACTGGAAAAATGACCAGCAATCTGATAGGCCAGAAAACCCATGGCGAGAGATGGTCCAGATCTATTTCAAACAACTCTAGAAAAGGCCCTGAAAGTCTTGCCGATGCAGATCCCGTAATAGCAAATACCAAGAAGATGGCGATCATGCGGTAACGTCGCTCTACATTCCACTTTTTATAGAGTTTTTGAAATATCCAGATGCAGAGCCTGTAGATAAAATAAGCTAGGATCAGGGTGACTACCGCAACAAACAAATATTCATAAGTAGCGTCTTCAAAAACTGTTGGAATAAGTTTTATGGCAATAAAATATCCTGATGCCAGTAGAGCTACTATGCCCAGAAATATATAAATAAGTTGCCAGTTTCTAGTGATGTCCCAGTTCTCCTTAAGTCTTTGCATGCTGCAAAAATAGGCTACAACAATTTCTGATTATAACGCTGCTCAAAGAAAAGGAACCAATTATAAAGCAAATAGTTAACCTCGTAGCCGTAATCGATACCATTCTCATAGTCTATACTAAAAATGTAGAGATCAGGATCGTAAGAAATGGGATTACGAACTCTAAGATTATATTCCCTGACTCTAAATTGATTGCGGATTTCTAAAGTCGATTGAGAATAAAATCCGCGAGGTGGCTGAGTTGCGAGCCAAGAATAAAATCCAGGCTCAATAATAATGATCTCGTATTCCAGACTGTCGTTAGCAATACGTATGGTGTCATTTTGTACCTGATAAGCGGTTTTCTTTTTTTGATTGCTTGAATCGCGCTGACTGGAGCATGCGATCACGATAAACAATAGGCCGAGGGTGTAGAATACATTTTTCATAGGATAAAAATAGCCTTACAGCGTACCGTTCCATAGTTCGATCTATTGAACGCGTTGCATGGATGAGTGAATCCAGCTTTTGGCTAAGATTGACTGTTTGACGCATAAAAGAACCGTTGCTCAATTTAGGTAGAACACCTATAAATTAAACAACGGTTTGTGATTGTGGTAAGAATATTATCCTAAAAGTCCGCCTAGGAGGCCTCCACCGCCTTTTTTGTCTTTATCACCACCTAGAAATTTGCCTGCTAGATCATTGAGCGCACTTCCATCGCCATCGCTATCAAGAACAGAGTTGAGCATGCCCATGGCACTATCACCAGGTGTATCGTTGCTCAGCCCACCCAAAACAGATCCTAAAAGCCCTTGAACATCGTTAGTCTGCGGATTGTCATTGTGTTTCTTCTTACTTAAATAGCCCATAACTATAGGCGCTGCAAAAGCTATTATTTTACTGATCGTAGAACTATCCAGCCCATTTTTGTCGGCTAGGGCGTTTTCCACATTGGACTTGTTCGAGCCAAAAACATGACCTAAAATCCCGCTTCCTTCACTTAGCAAAGCGTCTGGACTACCGGCTCCTGAACCAAATATTTGCCCTACCATATCCATCATACCGCCACCACGGTGTTTTGGGTTGTCTAGGGCGTTGCTCAAGGCTGCAGCTCCCTCTGGAGTTTGTGCATTCTTTTGCATCCCACCCATAATAAGGGGTAGGGCTTGTGCGAGCACGCTTTGGGTCTGGCTCTCGCTGGCGCCGGTTTGCGATGCAGCACCGCTGATTAATTGCTTTCCTGTAGGTGAATTGAGTAATTCCAGTATATCGTTCATAGTTTAATCTTTAGCCTAAAGATACAGCATCACTGCGTTTTTCAAAATAAAAAAGCGTCAATATAGCTGGCTTGTAATAGCATTCTTAAGTGTTCTCGCTTTCGCGAAAGCGAAACAACCTACAAACTTCTAAACACCTATTGTTTGATCAATTTAAATGTTTTTGACGCAGCACCTGACTGAACCTGCATCAAGTAGATGCCACTGGGAGCAGACAACATCATGGTATGAAAACCGACAGTTTCTAAACGCTCTTCCTTAAGCAGCTGACCGGCAGAATTGTAAATGGATATATTGACAGACTCAGCAGAAACAGGAATCTCAAAATTGACCTCACCTTGTGTTGGATTAGGGTAAACCACTAGATTTTCAAGACCTAGTTGATCATCAAGACTAGCAGTATTCTGATTGAGCTTTTGAATGAAAATATCAGTTTGACCAGCGCTAGTAAGTGTTTGAGTGCTGTTTGCCTCTGGGTCAAAATCGACTGAACCCGTCATATAACCAGTCGTATACACATTATTTAAGGCGTCTGTTACTATGCCTAGACCGTGATTACTGAGATTAGATCCAAGAGTGGTGACCCAGCCAAAATCCCCATTTGAGAGTATCTTGTGGATGAAGGTATCTTGAATACCCTGTTCGGTGATAAAAAAGTCTGCCGCGCCTGGATCGAAGTCGGCTCTACCTTGAAAAAATCCCGTGGTATAAACATTACCAGCAGCATCACAATCTATGGAAAACACCTCTTCAGTAGAAGAGCTGCCAAAAGATCTGCCCCATAGGTAGTCACCGTTAGGATCCAATTTTTGAACAAAAATATCTGCCGCTCCACGTGACGTCACATTATCTGTTCCAGCAGAAGGATCAATATCCATAACTCCTGAAAATGTACCTGTAGTGTAAACATTACCTGATGGGTCTACAGCTATACCTAAACCTTCTTCCGTAGAAGATGATCGCCCCAAAGGATTTCGACCATTGATAGTTGCCATTAGTATCCATCTTATGTACAAAAACATCATATACACCAGTTGATGTGAGCGTACTTGTTCCACTTCCAGGATCAAAATCGACCACATCTCTAAAACGTCCAGTAGAATAGACATTGCCTGCAGCATCTATATCTAAAAAGAATGCCTCATCTCTTTCTGCTCCGCCAAAACCCTTAACCCAAATAAGACCTCCATTATTATCGTACTTAGCAACATAGATGTCTTCAGAGCCATTAGAGGTTATGGAAACCACTCCAGTTCCAGGGTCAAAATCTGGTGTGCCGTCAAAGCTCCCGTTAACATAGATGTTACCACTGCTGTCAAGTTTTAATGAATTTCCAGCCTCGACGCCTCCATTTGCAAAGGGGCCACCTATCGCTTTTGCCCATACAAAATCTCCTTGCGCATTGAGCTTGAGTAGAAATACCTTTCCGCCAGTTCCTTGGTTCAAATTGAAAACTCCTGCTCCCGGATCGAAGTCCACATCAAAATTAAACTCCCCAAAAACATATACGTTTCCAGAAGCATCAGCCTCAATGGCAAAACCTTCATCAGCAAAGGCACCGCCTATACTGTGGGACCACTCGAGAATGCCTTGAGCATTGAGCTTTGTGATAAATATGTCGCGACTCCCGTTTGAGGTGAGGTTAAGCGTGGCGCTTCCTGGATCAAAATCTCCAGTTCCCTGCATGGAACCTGTGAGATAAACATTTCCGCTACCATCGACGGCTACGGCATAACCCTCGTCAAAGGTTGTTCCTCCTAGAGCATGTGCCCATTCTAGAGTCTGAGCCTCTCCAGAATGAAAGATGAACAAGATGAGAATAAGAACGGTGTTGAAGTAATTTGTTTTCATGATTGTTGAATTTGTCCAAAATTGAACAAACTATGAGAGCCACACCATAGGGGAATTACCTGGTTTTTGATTGGATGGTATAGAGAAAGAAGGTCTCGCTTTCGCGAAAGCGCAATTATAATTTCATTATCACGATGGCTTAGATGATTCAAGTAACTTTAAAGGAATGAAAAATATTACTTGTCTTATATTAACATTCTTTACTATGGCGTTACAAAATACCCAAGCTCAAAACTTTTCTCTTGATGCATACCGCTGGGAAAACAGATTAATATTAATTGTCTCGGGAAATCCTGAGGGCGATGAGATTTTAGAACAATTAAAGCTTTTCCAGAATCAACGAGATGCATTGTTAGACCGCAAACTTTTGATCCTTAAGATTGATCCTAAGGGCAGTACGCTCTACAACCCAAGTTTAAATCCCGTTCAGAATACTATTAATAAGAATTTATATGAAGAATTTGGTTTAGATTCAAAGCCGTTTCAAATTTTATTGATCGGTCTGGATGGTGGAGTGTAAATGAAAAGAACCCGAATTACAGATCCTTCTGTATTCTTTGCAGAAATAGACACCATGCCTATGAGGCGCAATGAGCTGAGAGGCAAATAGAATTACTTATCATACTTAACGACTGCTTAAGAGCAGAGCATGTGTCGGTGAAGTATTTTTGTATCATGGCGAAAAACGATAAACTTTACGATCTGATCATCGTGGGTGGTGGTCCTATAGGCATCGCATGTGCTCTAGAAGCTGAAAAGAAGGCGCTCTCTTATCTGATTTTAGAAAAGGGTACGGTAGTTAACTCGCTTTATAACTATCCCACAAATATGCAATTCTTCTCTACCAGTGAGAAGCTGGAGCTGGACGAGATACCTTTCATCTCAAAAGAAGCAAAGCCTAGTAAGCAAGAAGCGCTGGAATACTACCGCCGTATTGCTACATCTCGACGATTGAACATGAAGCTTTTTGAAAAAGTGGAAGCAGTAGAAAATGCTTGTGACGTTTTTCAGGTAACAACGACAAAATCAAACCACTCTGCACGTAATATAATATTAGCAACAGGATTCTATGATCTGCCCAATCTTATGAATGTGCCAGGCGAAGAACTTCACAAAGTTTTCCACTACTATGATGATCCGCATTTATATGCATTTCAAAAGGTGGCAGTGGTAGGAGCGAGTAACAGTGCCGTGGATGCCGCGCTGGAAATTTATCGTAAGGGAGGAGACGTAACAATGATTGTGCGAGGCAATGAGATAGGTGACCGGGTGAAGTACTGGGTCAAACCAGATGTTGAAAACCGCATCAAGGAGGGGAGTATCAAAGCTTTATTTAATGCGCAAATCGTTAAAATCGAGCAAGATATAATTAAAATAGATCAAAAGGGGCAGGAGATCACACTAGAAAACGATTTTGTCTTAGCATTAACAGGTTACAGGCCTAATTTCAAAATGCTTAAGTCACTCGGTGTTAAACTCGAGGGCAAAATGAAAAAACCAGTGTATGATTCTCAGACTATGGAGACGAACGTGCCTGGCATTTATCTTGCTGGGGTTGTTTGCGGTGGTTTAGAAACCCATAAATGGTTTATCGAAAACAGTCGTGCGCATGCAGCTCTCATTGCTGAACATATTGCTAATAAATAAGTTGAGTTAGAACTTTTCCGCTTTCGCGAAAGCGACGACATGCATCAATCTCAAGTTGATCGATTTATTGGCAGCTCCTCATTTAAAAAGTGACTGTGAATACGATCTAAGGCTGATAAACAAAAAGTATCTTTTTCAAGATGGCTATCAATTGATTAAAATTTAATTATAAAGAGATCCAGCCAGGCACATAGCTTGAACCTGTGGGTAGGTTAGTAGAATTCTCGACGTAAACCTCGGGACGACCGGTCTCCGTATTGTAACGCATAGTGCCATAGGCAGGAGCGCTGGCACCAGTAGGTCTGCTAGCGGTGTCACCGCTTTCCAAGCGACCTATAAAATTTTCCTCGTTATATTCTTTGGTGGTTAAGACTTTGCTGCCTCCATTCTCAATCAGAGAAATTGACAAGTCTGGAACTGTAATCAATCCATCTCTTCTTACTATTAGAGCATCTGATCGATCAGTCTCATTTACACCATTACCTACGACAAACACGCGGTCACTTAAAGCTCTACCTGATGCTCCAGCGACAGGAGAGTAGTCAGTATTCCAACTTCCAGTCGCAGTTTCACCGTACGCCCTCGCGACTAAACCACCCCCTAATGCTACAGACGCACTTCCACTTGCTACGCTGGTGGCACCTAAAGTTACAGAAGAAACCCCACTTGCCAAATTATTTCCTCCTACTGAAAATGCATACCGTCCAGAAGCACCGTACTGGTTATCTATATTACTTCTCCATACCGCAACCCTAAACCCAAGATTTATGGCAAAACGTCCTATTCCCAAAAAATTACTGGGATTGTTACCTGCAATTCTATAGCCTAAATTGCTTCCATTCGTTTGCTCAACCAATTGACCGTTTGAATTGTTTAGGTCAAAATAACCCTTTGTGATTAAAGCTTGGCTATCTGCATTGCCTAGTTCAGTATTTGAAAATGAAGGAGCTGTAATTACCCCATTTTTCAAAATAATTAAAGCATCTGAACGGGATGCGTCAGAGGAACCATTACCTACCGTAAAAACTCGATCTGTACTGTCACCTGCTGGAGAATAATCGGTATTGAATTGACCTACCGCGATCTCACCGCTTGCGTTTGCTATATTTCCTTCTCCAGCAGCGATAGAGGCTGCGCCACGCGCTTCATTATCAGCTCCTAGAGCGGCAGCAGCAACGCCACTCACTGCATTTGATGCTCCAAAGGCAATAGACCCATCAGTAGTGATATTATTTTCACTTCCTGCAGCAAAAGATAAATTTCCAGAAACTGTATTGAGTTGACCAAAACCAGAAGATGCTGTTCCAGAGATATCGTTTTCAATACCAAAAGAGGAAGAAGCTGTGCCACTTGCAGTATTGTCAACATTGGCTACGAATGAAGCATCTCCTGTTGCGCCGCGAGAAGTAGAGGCTGATTGTTGAAAACTCAAGTCGGTTGCAAATAATCCCACATCTCCATGATTTGCAGGATCTGAGTCGGCCAAGCGATAACCTTTAGTGATCCCCTCTGTAAACTCTTTTAATTCGCCAGAATCTCCTCCAGTGCCAAATGTTTCCCACCTCCCACTATAAGAAACATAAAATCCAGGTTCATAAGTAACACTAGGGGCTTGAGAGGTATCTTCAAAACTACTGGTCAAGTAAACCACAACACCTTCAATCGGGAAATCACCGTCAACTAGCAGTGTACTTACACGAGATACCAGAAGTCCATCTCCTACCACCATAACCCCTGGGGTATTCGTAGCCACCACTTCATTGGCCGCTTTTATATCAAGTAATGCTCTTGGATCCTCTGTGTTTATACCTACTTGAGCTTGAGAAAATACGGCTACAAGTAAAAATACTGCTAGTACTAATTTTTTCATTGGTCAAAAGTTTAACACGCAAAGTTAAACCTTTATCCTAGCTTTATAGTTGGTATTTACTTAATATCCTGAAAGCTAGATGTGTTTAATCCGTTTAAATGTGTATAACAACGAATTTCTTGTCCTAGAACCTCATGAAGTAAGACAATTGACTGCGAGTGATTTCTATTGTGGTATATGTAACTAATATCTTCAGGAGTACTGGTTTTGATTATTCAGCAACTCCATCAAATCTGGATCTTGACCTAAGAGTACGGACTGACTATTAATTCTACCCTCCAAGGATCCATTTTCTAATTTGAGGACACCACGCGGACATACCGCACTACAAATTCCACAGCCCACACAACTTGCACGAACGATATTCTCACCTTTTTGGGCATAGGCTCGCACATCGATTCCCATTTCACAGTACGTTGAACAATTTCCACATGAGATACATTGACCACCGTTGGTTGTGATTCTGAATTTTGAGAACAGTCGTTGTTGTAAACCTAATATGGCTGCCATAGGACAACCGAACCTACACCACACACGACTTCCCATAATCGGGTAAAAACCTGTGCCTATCACACCTGAGAAAATGGAGCCTATCAAAAAACCATACGCAGATCGTACAGCTCCATGTTTGAAGAAAAACAGGTTTTGGGATTGTCCCATATAATGTATCGCGATAAAGGCTATAATCAACACAAAAAATCCAATGGCACCATATCGCGCATCTTCTTTAAGTTGATCCCTTCTGAAGATCCAGATTAATGCAAAAATTACCGTCAACAAACCTGCTACTCCCATTAAGAAAGTATCCCGATTGAGCCAATATTCAGAGCCATCACCTAGATAGGAGTGGATCACTCCTGTGGTCATGATCACAGCAAATACAAGAACACTATGCACTAGCCACCGCTCTATTATCCACGCTTTTTGAGATTTGTCAGAAAGGTGACGGAAGGAATCTCCGGCAGTCTCGGCGAGTCCTCCACAGCCGCACACCCAGCTGCAATACCAGCGCTTACCATACTTGAAGGTCAAAATGGGAGTTATTACCAATATGGAAGCAATCCCCCAGAGCAACATGGTAAGTCCCAGATTACCGTTTGCTAATAAACCGTCGACATTGTATTGATCAAAAAAGTAATAATTAAGTGGCCAAATGTTTTTTAGATCGTAGTAGGGCAGGTCGCCATTGAGTCCCGCCATGATTTCTGGAATCAAAAAGGCAAAGGCAGTCTGGAAAAACATCACACTAATCGTACGGATTACCTCATATCTATTATGTCTGTATTTCCAAATGAACTTGGCTCCAAATGCTAGAATAGCGATCGTGTACAGTACGCCATATACAAACCACTGACTAGCAGCTTTTCCTTTTAAAGTATAAGAAAGCGGATCAAATAAAGCAACTAGACCCGTATTAGAGGCACCGTCGTTCCCTTGTCCCAGTAAATCCGCAAAGAAGTAAAGTACCACGTAGAATCCCATGAGGAGAATAGCGAGTGACCATCCCCATAAACCGCGACTGGAAATACTCTTGAACCAGACGCCGTCATTTTTGATACCAGCGGTTTTGTTTCCGTATTGCGCTTTCGCGAAAGCGAGAACACCCACAAAAATCATCGCAATGGACAGCGTGAGCCAAAACTCACGCCAGCCCAAGTCAACATTGAAAAGCGCCAATACCATGATAAGAAGTCCGGATAAACCTACTGCACTTGCGATTTTTTCAATGCGGGACAGTGCTTTGGGCGGCTCACCGGTAAGGGACATGTTTCTTTGATAGGTGCTCATGATCTAAATACTTAGGGATTTTTGATTCTTTTTGAAATCGTTTTTGATCTCCTGAAATGGACGTTTGTAGAATTCGGGATTGAAACAGGCCTTATTGAGATGCTCGATCACGTGATCAACTGTTTTATTCTCGTCCAGCCACTGGTTGAATACCTCATGTTGCATCCTTATGCCAAAAGCATTGATACCGATAAATTCACGATCACTTATACGGTACTCTACCGTGATGCCGCATTTTTGATCTACATCTTGCCAGTGGTAATGTGCATGATCTTCTTTAGGCTTGTTCCAGACCCAACCGTAAGTCTGGTATTCTATGTCCATAAATTTTGCACTATTGAACCAGTGTCCTGGATTCCACTTTGTGGGTTTGCCACAGAGTGTTTGTGCAAGAGTTTCCCCCATCATTCGACCAGTGTACCAGACTGCTTCGGTGGCCTTGCGCTCGCCCACAGGCTCGAGTTGCTCGGCGCAATCGCCTATGGCGTAAACATTTTTAAAGTTGGTTTTCAAATGTCGATCTACTAAAATACCTCTGTTGAGATTTATGCCTGAATTTTGAAGAAATTCTATTCTCGGTCGTACACCCGCACATAAACCGACCATGTCGCATTCAATCACTTCACCTTTTTTAGTCTTTATACCTTTGACTTTTCCGTATCCATCATCTATGATTTCGTCGAGCTCTTCTTCATGCTTGAGATCAATTCCATGTTCTATAATATGATTAGAAATCATTTGTGCATCCTGTTGAGGTAAGACGCCGCTCCAGAAGCCTTTTTCACGCACCAGAAAAGTTACGGGTATGTGGCGTGAATGCAGCATTTCAGCAAGTTCTACGCCTATAAGTCCCCCACCTATGATGACCGCTCTTTTGCAAACTTTATTATTAGGCGCTGTTATTTCAAGTTGTTCCAGATCTTGTTTGCTCACGAGTCCCTGCACACCTTCAAGATCTTGCCCTTTCCAACCAAATTTATTAGGAACGCTCCCGGTAGCAAGTACAAGGTCGTCATACCTTATTTCTCGACCGGAACTGAGCTGTATTTTATTTTCCTCAGGTAACACGGTGTGCACATAATCTTGAACAAGCTCGATTTTATTTTTTGCCCAGAACCAATTTTCATAAGGCTGCGTGTGTTCAAATTTCATATGTCCCATATAGACGTACATAAGAGCGGTACGAGAGAAGAAGAATTCCGTTTCACTAGAAACAATGGTGATTTTACGGTCTGACATCTTGCGTACATGTCTGGCGAGCGTTACACCAGCAATACCGTTGCCTATAATCACGAGATGCTTCATGGAGAAAAGTTATGTGGTCAAATTAAGTAAAAATTAGCTAGCAATTTATGCGGTGTTATTCCTTTAACCTTGTATAAACACCCTTTATATCGATTAGAGGACGATCAGAAGTATTTGCTGGGATAATTGTTCTGGCCTAGTAATTCTTATTTTTGAAACACAAGCAAAACTCAAAAGCCATAAACACTAGACTTAATTCAATAATTTATCTAAAGGGTTTCAAGTACCATTTCTTGAAATTTACGGCTGGGCTTCAACTTAAGAGACACTTGACACTTTTATTGTTGCCGATATTCCTTCTTTCATGTGCTCAGAAAACTGAAAAAATTAATGGGATTTCCCTCGTAGGATCAAGGAACCCGATTGACACGATGGATGTTCAGGATTTAAAACAATTCCATCCTAATTATGTGGCCGTGATACCTTATGGATTTATACGCAACCTCAACGACCCTCAAATACGGTATAATGTCGAGCGGCAGTGGTGGGGCGAGCGAGAAGAAGGTGTAAAGGAGACCATCGATTTGATGCATGACGGTTCCATTGAGGTCATGCTTAAGCCTCATATCTGGATCTGGCGAGGTGAATATACTGGTCATATGAAAATGCAAAGTGAAGAAGACTGGCAAAAGCTGGAACAAAGCCATCGAGAATATGTATTGTACTATGCACAGATTGCGCAAGAAAAAAATATCGAAATTTACTGCATAGGGACAGAACTAGACGCCTTTGTTCAAGAGCGGCCCCATTACTGGCGATCCTTGATTCAGGAGGTACGATCCGTTTACAAAGGCAAATTGACTTATGCGGGCAACTGGGATACTTACGATCAGGTTCCGTTTTTGGATGCCTTAGATTATATAGGTGTAGACGCTTATTTCCCAGTATCATATGAAAAAACACCTACCGTAGAATCGATCGACACGGGTTGGAAAAAGTGGAAGCTTGAAATGGGTACGCTTTCGCGAAAGCGTAACAAACCCATCCTACTCACAGAATATGGTTACACCAGTGCAGATTATGCCGGTCGTGAACCCTGGAAAAGTGCTACCGATTCTTTGCAGGTCAATGAAAGGGCACAAAAAATGTTGTTAGAAGGATTGTATCGCAACTTGTGGGAAGAAGACTGGCTGGCCGGTGGATTTTTGTGGAAGCACTTTCCGGGAGAGTTCCTAGAAGGCGATCGAGGCTTTGAAAAGTTATTTAACGTGCAGAATAAGGAGGCGGCACAAACCGTAAAAAATCAGTACCAGAAGAAATGAAAAATATTAAGATCATAGTAGCAATAATTTTGTTGATGGGGATACAACAGGTAAGCGCTCAGCTATTACAAGATAAAAATCAATTTACAAGACAAGACACGTTGCGCGGCTCCATTACTCAAGAGCGGGCCTGGTGGGATCTCAAATATTACGATCTTGAAGTTGAGGTTTTTCCAGACCGCAAATTTATTAAGGGGCAAAATACCATAACATACACGGTAAATGAGCCCTACCAGCTCATGCAAGTGGATCTTCAAGCGCCTATGAAAATCACTAAGGTGACGCAAAACGGTAAAAACTTACTGGTAACTGATGAGGGAAATACTCATTTTATCAAATTGATCAATAACCAAAAAACAGGGAAGGAGTACGAGGTAGTCGTTCATTTTGAAGGCGAGCCGCGTGAGGCACGCAACGCGCCCTGGGACGGAGGTTTCTCATGGAAAAAAGATAAAAACGGTAAACACTTCATCGCAACTTCAAACCAGGGATTGGGTGCGAGCGTGTGGTGGCCTTGTAAAGACCATATGTATCAAGAACCTGAGGGAATGACCATTACGGCAACGGTTCCTGAAGATCTGATTTGCGTGTCAAACGGCCGATTGATAAAAGAAAAGAATAAAGGAGGCAAAACTGCTTACACCTGGCAAGTGAAAAACCCCATAAATAATTATGGTGTCAACTTAAACATAGGTGACTACGTTAATTTCAGTGAAGTTTATGATGGTGAGAAGGGAGATTTGGACATGGATTACTGGGTTTTGAAAGATAATCTGGAAAAGGCAAAAGAGCATTTTAAGGACGCTCCTAAAATGATGAAAGCTTTTGAGCATTGGTTCGGGCCTTATCCTTTTTATGAAGACAGTTTCAAGCTGGTTGAAGTACCTTATTTAGGTATGGAGCACCAGAGCAGCGTGACTTACGGAAATAAATACGTCAAAGGATATTTAGGACAAGACTTGTCACGAACGGGCTGGGGATTAAAATTTGACTTTATTATCATTCACGAGGCGGGTCACGAGTGGTTTGCAAATAATATAACTAATAAGGACATCGCAGATATGTGGATCCACGAGGGTTTTACTGCTTATTCAGAGAGTCTCTTTCTCGATTACCATTACGGTACTGACGCCGCAAATGCTTATGTTATCGGAACACGCAGGTCCATCCAAAACGATCGACCGCTGATAGGTGTGTACGGAGTCAATAATGAGGGAAGTGGTGATATGTATTATAAAGGAGCAAACCTTTTACACACCCTGCGTCAGATAGTTAGTAATGATGAGAAATGGCGATCCATTTTGCGAGGCATGAATGAGACTTTTTACCATAGGACGGTCACAACCCAAGAAATCGAAGATTATTTAAATAAAAATATCGATCTAGATCTGAAACCGATTTTTGATCAATACTTACGCACTACTGATATTCCTCTATTCAAGTATGAAATCAAGGATGGTAAACTCTACTATCACTATGATAATGTCGTGACAGGATTTTCCATGCCTCTGCAGGTTGCCATAAATGGGACGCTACACATGTTACAACCTCAAGAAGAAGAGCAGGTTTTTTCCTTGGATCAACTCATTGAAAAAGTTGAGGTAAACCCTAATTTTTATGTAGGCGTCCAGTAGTGGCGTGGTGAGTGCATTTCTTTTAAAGGAACTTTTACTGTCAAGTTTGTAGGTGTTTATGGAATGTACGCTTTCGCGAAAGCGTAAATTTCAACCAGCTTACACAAAATCCTATGGAATTATACGAGCTTAAAACGCTGTATCGATAGTTTTACTTTTTGTTTTTCCACTTTAAATTCTAACCGATAACCTTAAAATAGGGTAATAACCCTATGCGTATCAGGTAATTCCCCTATTTCAAGAGCTGTTTAGTGAAGCTAATTTTGGATTGTAAATCAGCTGTTTACAATTTAAAACAATCTAACTCTAAACACTTAGTCATGAAAAATCTATTACTATTCATTTTTGTTTTTACAACTGCACTTGCTAGTGCACAGATAAAAGGAAAAAGCAGCAAGGATCCAGTCACTTCTAAATCGGGTCGCATCTACGAAAAAAACGGAGTCATCATTTTAGATCAACCATCGAGTGAGGACGGATACGTTTATGTGTACAAGTTCAAATCGAGCATGTCTTTTGGGAATATCATGAAAACGGCAAAAAACCTCAAAGACGTCAAGAATATGAATACGAGTAATCTTCAAGGTGTAAGCAATGCCATCAAAACCACTAAGAACATTGCAAATGATGAACTTTTGACAACCTCTGTAAGCATGGGATTACAAAATAAGGTGGTGTCTGAAAAGTACAGAGCAGAAAATATCATGGATGATTCTTACGCTGACAGGGAATATAAAATCAAGTCTTTTAAGATCTATACAGATGATGAAACTGGAGAGCAGGTGGTTCATGCTATTGCCAAAGGCAAAGGAGGGAAAATTGCCATTTTACTAGATGCGGCAGAGGAAAATGGCGAGATTAAATAAGCCATTTACAGACAATCATTTAGTATCAGGTTCACACCTGATTTAATTCAAATCATCACAATTATGAGAAATTTAATTTTATCGTCTATATGCCTTGTGTGGACGGTGCTGTGCTGTGGGCAAGCACAGCTTATGGAAGATATCAACCAAGGAAATAATGACAGCAATCCCAATGGTAAAATTGTATTTGGTCAGCAAGTATTCTTTTCAGCCGACGATGGAATACACGGTAATGAACTTTGGGTAACTGATGGCTCTACAGCTGGAACCCAACTATTCATGGAATTTGTTGCTGGTATTGATGACGGCATCAATTACCGGTTGAATGCAAAAGTTGCATTAGGTCAACTATTCTTTATCGCAAAAGATGATGTGAACAATCACGCACTTTATGTGTCTGATGGAACCGTCGCTGGAACATTGAGAATAGCTGGTTTTAATGGTGTAGAACCCAAGTTTATGGATGAAATAAGCGGACAGCTCATTTTAAGTACACAAACCGGTCTTGTCAAAACTGATGGAACCTCAAGTGGGACATCTCAATTCAGTAATAAGACATTATTTGGTGATCGATTCATTGCTCATAACAACGAAATATACTTTTCTTCTAATGTGCCAGCAAACTTGGGAAATGAATTATACAAAACTGATGGAACGAGCGCTGGAACAATTCTAGTGAAGAATATAAATACCGCGTCAAGAGGGAATTCCTATCCCAATCATTTTAAAATAGTAAACGGTCAAGTGTTTTTTACGGCAACCAGCAATACAAGTGGTACTGAGCTTTGGACTACAGATGGTACAGATGCTGGCACAAATATGGTAAAAGACATCACGGCAGGTTCTGGGAATTCATTCAGCTCCTCAAGCTCAGTATTCTTAGAACATAACAATGAATTATTTTTCATGGTATCCAATAATTTGTGGAAATCAGACGGTACCGAAGCCGGGACGATAGAGGTTTTCAATAATTTGGGAAACATTCGTAAAGGAGTCGAACTCAATGGTACCATGTTGTTATTCCCTGCAAATGATTCCTCAAGCGATAACGAACTGATCTACACTTCTGATGGAACTTTTGCAGGTACAACAAGCTTTGCTACAGGCTATAAAGAGTTTTCTCATAATGGTGCGATAGCCATTGTAGGCGGTGAGCTGTATTTTCAAGGTTCTACCACTCGAGAAGGTTACGAGCTTTGGAAAACAAATGGTACGCAGTCGGGTACTGTTCTGGTAAGAGATATCAATTCTCAGGAAGACGATAATAATATAGAAGATATTGTTGACCTAAACGGGAGTGCATTATTTACTTGTAGTGATGGAAACTGGCTAGGATCAGAGCTCTACATTTCGGACGGAACAGAAGCTGGAACATATTTACTCAAGGATATCAATGAAGAAGGCAATAGATCATCATTTCCACAAACCTACTTTGAATTTGGTAATATTGTTCTTTTCACTGCAGATGATGGAGAGCACGGAAGGGAACTTTGGAAAATTGATAATGGTCAGGCGAGTTTGTTGAAAGATATCAATCCAGGAAATTTAAATAGCGATCCAGACCATTTCATTGAATATAATGGCTCTGTGTATTTTGTTGCCACTACTGCACAGGAAGGTCGCGAGTTATGGTTTACTGATGGAACAACGTTAGGAACCCAACTGTTATCTGACCATAATGCAGGGAACGAAGATGGGTTCATGGATGCACCTGTAGTAAGTATGAACAATATGTTATACTTCATAGGTTCAGACGGTAGTGCAGGAATGGAGCTTTGGCAAAGTGACGGCACCAGTTCCGGGAATCAACAAATCATTGATCTCAACGGTTCAGTAGATGACAGTATTAAAAGTCAAGAGATAGTTGTTTTCGACGATCACGTGTATTTTGTTGCTGATGATGGTACTACTGGACATGAATTATGGAAAAGCGATGGAACGGCTGGTGGCACAAGCCTGGTTCAAGATGCTAATCCCAATGGTGATGGTAATGTGAGATACCTAAATGTTCACCCACAACTACCCAGGCTGTATTACTCGGCTACTGATGGGAGTGATATACGTTTATGGAGAACAGATGGAACTAACACTTTTCCAGATTTAGCATCAGACCCGAGGAATTTTATGGTCTCTGGAACTGACCTTTCCAGAGATGGGTCTAGAACAACAATTTATGACTCAGATTTATATTTCATGGGAAAATCTACCTCAAATTTTAATAATGGTTTTGAATTATGGACGATCGATCTTGACGGTTCGGTAAGAGAAGTTTTTAATGTCAATCCACAAAATGCAGCCGGTAGTAATCCTTCAAAACTAACTGATGTAGATGGAATACTATATTTTTCAGCTTATGAGCCTACAGCCGGTCAGGAAATTTGGACTGTAACAGGTCGCTCCAGTGCTGCTCTTGTCAAAGACATCAATCCGGGATCTGGAGGTACAAACCTTGTTGACATTGGATCATTGGGAGGTTTTGCGTTCTTCGGTGCAGAAAATGGAGATAGTAATAAAGAGCTATGGATTTCAGACGGGACAGATGCTGGAACAGTTCAGTTTCAAGATATCAATCCATCGACTTCACAATTTCAAACTTCAAGCCGCCCTATGAACTTTCACACGATCCAGGATACCATGTATTTTACCGCAAATAATGGAACTATGGGTCATGAGCTTTACAAACTAGAACTTTCAACGCTGTCTTCAGGAGGCGAACTAGAAACCCTAAATAATGACATAGTTCTATATCCTAATCCCGCTGCTGATACTGTGACTTATGAAATCCCATTTTCCTCAAATTTAAAGGTTGAGGTATTTGATCTTCTGGGGCAAATGGTTGATCAATTTGAAATCAATGAATCTGTAAACAAGGGAACTTTAAATATCTATGACCTTAAAAGTGGCATCTATCTATTGAGATTTGAAATCAATAATCAAGTTATCACTAAAAAGTTGATGAAAAACTAATCTAGTCAATGTACAAAACTTCAAGTTTTTCTTGATGTGTTGATTGATGAAAGGCAGTTATGCAATTCGTGTAACTGTCTTTTTGATTTAATAATACCAACTAAAAAAGCTGCTTAAATTCAGTAGAGATGAACATACGGGTCAGTCCACTACAAAATTAAAACAGCTTTTACAGATAATTAAAAAGTCTAAGCGACTTCTATTTTTCTATTCAAAATTAGGTCTAGATAGAGGTTGACTTTTTCTTTCAACTCTGTACGAGGGCAGATAAAGTCTAGGAAGCCTTTTTCTAATAAGAACTCGGCAGTCTGAAAGCCTTCAGGTAGCTCTTTACCGGTAGTATCACGTACTACTCGAGGTCCTGCAAAGGCAATAAGCGCTCCCGGCTCGCCTATATTTATGTCTCCCAGCATAGCAAAAGACGCGGTAGTTCCTCCCGTAGTAGGATCTGTACAAAGCGAAATATATGGTATACCAGCTTCACTCAGTTGAGCCAACTTAGAACTTGTCTTTGCCAGCTGCATCAAAGATAATGCTGCCTCCATCATACGAGCACCTCCAGATTTTGAGATAATCATGAAGGGTATGTTGTTCTTCAAACTATGATCTGCAGCACGAGCAATTTTCTCTCCTACCACGCTCCCCATGGAACCACCTATGAAGCCAAAATCCATACAGGCTACCACAAGGTCGTTACCGTTTGATTTACCTACCGCAGTACGTACGGCATCTTTCAATCCCGTTTTCTTCTGAGCCGCCTCAATGCGATCCGTATATTTCTTTGTGTCTGAAAAATTGAGTGGATCCTTAGAAGTCATATTTGGGTTCAGCTCCTTGAACTCATTGTTGTCAAACAAAATCTCAAAATACTCCTTACTTCCTATACGCACGTGATATCCATCTTCTGGACTCACATAATAATTATTTTTCAGTTGATCTGTGTCAACTATTTTTCCTGTAGGGGATTTATACCATAGACCTATTGGAGTGTCTTTTTTGGCCTCTGTAGGTGTGGTGATTCCCTTCTTTTCTCTTTTAAACCAAGCCATTTACTGTTAATCTAGAATGAAAGAATTCTGAATTCAGAATTCAATTTCATAATTTATAAGGTGTTTATGTTGTTCAAATCCTCAAAAGCTTTTTTCAGACGCTCTTTGAAGCTTTCTTCGCCTATGCGCAACCATTTTCTCGGGTCGTAGTATTTTTTGTTGGGTGAATCGGCGCCGGTAGGGTTTCCTATTTGAGTAAGTAAGAAATCGTTGTTTTCATCCATGTACGACTTGATTCCATGTGCAAAAGCCCACTGTAAATCGGTATCGATGTTCATTTTGATAACACCGTAACCTATCGCTTCTCTAATTTCTTCAAGGGTAGAACCTGAACCACCGTGAAAAACAAAATCGATATGGTTGTGCTCGACGTTATATTTCTTAGAAACGTACTCTTGAGAATTCTTCAAGATTTTGGGAGTCAGTTTAACGTTACCAGGCTTGTAAACGCCATGAACGTTACCAAAGGCTGCGGCAACCGTAAAACGATCACTTATCTTTTTAAGCTCCTCATAAGCGTAAGCTACTTCCTCAGGTTGCGTGTAGAGTTTGGACTCATCTACATCGCTGTTATCTACGCCATCTTCCTCACCGCCAGTAATTCCCAGCTCAATCTCAAGCGTCATGTTCATCTTAGACATGCGCTCAAGATATTTTTTACAAATTTCTATATTCTCCTCTAGCGGCTCTTCACTCAAGTCGATCATGTGTGAGGAGAATAAACTTTTTCCGCTTTCGCGAAAGCGTGCCTCACTCGCGTCAAGTAAACCATCAATCCAGGGTAAAAGCTTTTTTGCACAGTGATCCGTATGCAAAATGACCGTCGCTCCATAAGCCTCAGCCATTCTGTGAACATGCTCTGCACCGGCAATCGCACCTAAAATCGCGGCTCTCTGACCTTCATTACTAAGTCCTTTACCAGCGTTAAAAACTGCACCACCGTTTGAATACTGAATAATCACGGGCGAGTTGAGCTCAGCAGCTGTTTCCATGACGGCATTTACCGAGTTGGACCCCACAACATTTACCGCGGGAAGTGCGTAGCCATTTGCCTTTGCATGATTAAATATTTCTTGAACTTCGTCTCCGGTAGCAACGCCCGGTTTGATATTATGAGCCATAATCACTTTATTGGTTATCATACAAAAGTAGGGAATTCTAGCTTGCTCTGTGCAACTTAGAAAGGGTAGTTGATACCTACGTTGAGAACTGCATCAGAGAGCTTGACTTGATTGAGCCAGCGGTCTCCTTCTTCTTTTCCTGGATCGTAGGTTTTAAAGCCGGTATCAAACCTCAATACAAAAAAACCAAAGTCATACCGGATCCCAAAACCGGTTCCCAGCGCAATTTCAGAAAGGTCCTTCCATGATCTGAAAATGGCATCTGGATTATCTTCACTATCCAGAACATTCCAGATGTTACCAGCATCTGCAAAGACGGCACCTTGAAATGCTCCTGCAATTGGGAAGCGATATTCTGCGTTGAGGGCAATTTTCATGTTGGCCTCGTTAAAATCGTTGATTCCTCCAGTGCTTCCAGGTCCCAACTCATAAGCTTGCCAGGCTCTATTATCATTGGGTCCACCCGCAAAAAAAGATCTGATGAAAGGAATGTTGTCTGAATTGCCATAGGGAATAGCAATTCCCCCAAAAGTTCTAATCGCAAAAACATGACCGTTCACATACTGCCAGTGTTTGATATAATCAATTTCAGGTTTCACATACTGACTGTATTCTACTCCAAAAACTTCCCGTTTGCCGTCAGCTGATTCTTCTATACCCGCCACATCAGAAATGGCACTGAGAACATTACCTGCAACCTCTAATCTTAAACTTAATCGGGAAAAATCATTATCGTAGATACCTTGACGGTTGTTTCTCACCCAGTTGTAGCTGGACGATATGATGAGGTTGTCTTGAGAGAGGCGGTCTCGACGCTCTTCAATATTCCTTACGCTGCTCAGCTGATCGTTGTTTGTAGGTATGGTTCCATTCAAAACGTCTCTAGTGAAGGCTCTGGTTCCATCAGGTATGGAGAGGTTCTGATTTTCGTTCACATAGGTAGGATCTACGATATTCAGTTGGTCTGCGATATCATTGAGCGATCCGTAGCTGCTCTGGTAGACTGAAAAGAAATCATCTGGATCAAGATTGCGCACATATTGGGCATTAACCAGATCCACTCGCGTACTTTTGATGGGTGTTTGTTCCCAGTTGTAGGAGAGACCGCCGTTGACACTCTGTTTATCCAGACCTATGTTAGTTTGACTGAAGAAACCCAAAGAGAAATCAGTCGAGGGTGACATGTATTTTGGAATCAAACTATCGGTACGGATCGGGATGAACATTCTGGGAAAAGTCAGTTTTGCATCGGCACCCAGTTCCTGTAAATCAAAAAACCGAGTATCACCGTTTGAAGCATTTGCACTGGCACCAACATTACCTCTGAAACTAATATCCAAGGTTTCACTTCCCCTGAAAATATTCCTCATTAAAAGAGATGTATTCAAACCTATACCAAATGCCTGAATATTACTGTGCGTAGCTTCTGGAACAAAGTTGAGTTCAAATTTCTTTTTGGATTGCAAATCAATTCGTGCAATGAGTTCATTGCTTGTAGAATCATTAGGGTCTGGATAATAACTTATGGATGGAGCAAAAAAACTGCGTAGCTCCGTGATTCTTTTGTAGGTTCTACTGCGGTCGAGATCTCTGTAAATATCTCCTTGTTGCGTGAAAACGGCATCGGTCAGTGATTTTGGTCGGTATTTTGACTCTTTGCCTACGAGGATTTTATAGCCATTATAAACAACGGTATCCTGAACCTCGTTGGGTAAAACATCTGGAGCGATAATCACGTCCTTGATGCGATAAAGTTGATGATTGACATATCGAGAAGAATCTTCTTCTCTGATCTCGCGCTGGCTTATTTTTAAAATCGAGTTGACCTTTTTGCCCGTATTTACGGTATCTGCCTCAAACCTGATGTTTTCTTTCTCAAGATAATAAGCACCGCGATTACGCATGTAGCTGAACAAACGATCACGTTCTTGACTATAAAGTGGTGAGAAATATTGTTCTCCAGAAATGATCAGACTTTTATCTTTGGTAAGCTCATACAGGGAATCTAAAGCAGGACTTTTGATATCTGTTTTGAGACTGTCTATAAAGTAAGGCTCGTGGCGGTTAATGTAGTAAGCAATTTTACTGCGCTTTTTTGCTTTGAGATCAAGAACTTTGTGATCAACTTCAGCATTAAAGTAACCTTGATTCCAGTACCATTTGCGCAAGCGATCTTTTGATTTTTCAATCAAATCTTTCTCAATTAGAACAGGAGCTTCACCAGTACGTTTGAGCCAATTATTGAACCCTACCAGACTTTCTCCCAATCGCATGGTCTGCTTTTCAGAAAGTATGGCGTTGCGCCTCTTGAGCGCTTCCGGATTCTCTTGCATCCATTTGAGATAAATGGAATCGCGGTTGGGCCGGGCAAGGTTGTAAATGTGCAACCGTAGCGGGTAATTGATCAACGGGATTTTTTGATTGGGTTGTTGTACCGGGAGCGTACCGACTCTTGAGTCTTTCGGCTTAAGACTGTCTACCCTAATGATGTTTTCTACTAACAGTTTTTGACCGTCAGGTACACGTTTAATAGCGTTGCAGGCGCTCAGAATAAGAGTGGCAAAAATTATAAAAACTATTTTTACGCCGCAGGTGTCTTTCATCATAGTACAACGCTCAAAAATACAATTATATAATGGTTACAAAAGCAAGACTGAAGCTTATCAAATCCCTCGCCAGAAAAAAGAACAGAGCAGAATTTAGTCTCTTTGTGGTAGAGGGCTATAAATCGATTTTGGAGCTTGTGGAAGCAGGTCTTGACCATGAAGAAATCCTAGTTTCTGAAGGAGCTGATAAATTGAACGCTTTGAATCCGTCGATTATTTCAGTAAAAGATATGAAGAGCTTATCAAATGTGACCACTCCACCGGGTTATCTTGCTATCTTTAAAATTCCAGAAAAACAACCTTTACCTGATTCAGGTCCCATCATCGCTCTGGACGATATCCAAGATCCCGGAAACTTGGGAACCATCATCAGGCTCGCAGACTGGTATGGTATCAAACACATACTTTGTTCTGCTGAAACCGTTGATGCCTACAATCCCAAAACCGTTCAAGCCAGCATGGCCTCCATAGCTCGTGTCCAGATTCATTATATCGATTTAGAAAAGTTTCTAAGTAAAACAGATCTACCTTTATATCCGACCGCAATGGAGGGAACCAGTATTTATCAAACTGAATTAGATCAAAACGGAATTCTCATCATGGGAAGCGAGTCGCACGGCGTAAAAAAAGAATTGCTTGATCTAGCACCAGCTGTTTGCATCCCGCCGCATTCCCAATCATCAATAACTGAAAGCCTCAACGTCGCCATAGCAACGTCCATCATCGTAGCCGAATGGATGCGGCCTAATTTTATTGGAACGTAAAGTTCAAAAAAACACCCCTCGATTGCATCGAGCTTATGTTGCCCGTGTAAGGACTGTCGGGATCTGCATCGCGTACCAATTCATCAGTCATGGCAAAAACTCCTCTTATGGAAGGTGTAAATTTGAAGAAGAATAAATAAAGGTCTATTCCTATCCCTAGTTCATAATTGAAGACATCGCTCTTTTGTCTGAATTGACCTGCAAGATTATCATCTGGGCTATCCTCATTACTGGAAAGGTTTCGTGACCAAGAAACTCCACCCACCACAAAAGGTTTTACATTATTCAGGCGTTTTGTGCTGAATTTAACCAGTAATGGCACATTGATGTAGGTAGATGTTACCTCTCGCAGTCGATCTGATTCCTCGATCAGGGTAGGGTCAGGGAACGTAAGATTGCGCGTCACAAAGCTGATACCCGGCTCTAAGCGCAAGTTGATATAATCATTGATACGCAGATCACCCACTAAGCCCACATTGAATCCCAGCGAGGTTTCTGTTTGAATATCTACCTCTTGAACTTCTTCGTAATCAAATTTGTAGTCGTAGCTGTTCATCCCGAGATAATACCCCCAAGACCACCTTTTCTTGTCAAAATTTTCCAGATTTCGTATCCGTTCCTTGATCGGACCCTGACTATAAGAAAAACATCCTGTCAAAAGCAGAATGACCATCAATCTTAAATTCATTAGCTTATTTTACTGCTTTGTAAATGGTAGAGGCACCGTGAAACTGCAAATGATTCTCTATATCCTTAAACCCTACTTTCTTCAAAATATTGTTGAACCGTTCACCATAAGGGAAATTTGCGGCACTTTTTGAGAGGTATCCGTAAGCGGTTTTGTCTTTTGAAAAAACCTTACCTAGCGTAGGAACGATGAGGCTGGAGTAGAGGTAGTAACCTTGCTTGAACGGGAACTTGGTGGGAACACTTGTTTCTAGGATCACGAGTATGCCGCCGGGCTTTAAAACGCGTAAAATTTCAGAAAGTCCTTTTTCAAGATCTTCAAAATTGCGCACGCCATAAGATACGGTCACCGCATCGATGCTTTCGTTCTCATAGTGGAGGTTTTCAGAATCGCCTACCACCATCTCCACGCGATTGGATAGGTCTTCTTTTTTAACCTTGATTTTTCCTACCTCGAGCATACCGCTGGAGATATCCAGTCCTATCAGTTTTTTGGCACTCGTTTGTTGAGCCATTTTAATGACCAGGTCACCTGTACCGGTCGCGATGTCCATGACCACTTCAGGTTGATGATCTGCGACCATTTTAACCACATTGTCACGCCATTTCTGATCCAGACCCAAAGAAATCATACGGTTCAAGCCATCATACTCTCCACTTATCGTGTCAAACATGTGCGTCACCTGTTCCTTTTTCCCGCTATCTTGATTGTCGTATGGTTTTACCTCTTTCGCCATTTGTCGTTCAAAGCAGCAAAGATACACTCTAGACCTGAGCTCTTGCTCTCGCCACATTACTTTAATAAAGGTCTAACGCTTTGGGATGTAGGGGCGTGTGATGGTCTCGCTTTCGCGAAAGCGTAATCATAATATCCTCACCTTAAATGATTAAGTATGAAATATGTAAAAAGATTATTTATGACAGCACTCGCAAGATTTTCTCAGTTCCAGTATCTTTGAATTACATAAGCATTTTATGAAAATCATTATCGCTGGTGCTGGAGAAGTAGGTTTTCATCTGGCAAAGCTGCTTTCCTTTGAATCTCAGGATATTACCCTGATCGATCCCGTGAAGGAAAACTTATTTTATGCCGATACACATCTGGATATCATTACGCTGAAGGGGGACAGTACCTCCATCAAGGTTTTGCAGGATGCGAAGATCGATCAGGCGGATCTGGTGATCTCTGTAACCAGCTCTGAAACGACTAATATTACGATTTGTGTTTTGGCAAAACAGATGGGTGCTAAACGTACCATAGCCCGTATTTCCAATACCGAATTTTTAGAGCATCAAGAAGATATAGGTTTCAGAGGGTTTGGGATCGATGAACTGATCTCACCAGAATCCCTCGCGAGTAAGGAAATAGAATTGTTACTCAACCAAAGCGCCTTTAACGACAGCTATGAGTTTGAGGACGGTGCGCTGACTATGGTAGGAGTCAACCTGCAACGTACGGCCCAGTTTGTAGGCAAAACGGTGCAGCAAGCAGGAGAGATTTTTCCAGAGGTACACTTTATGCCGATTGCGATACAGCGTTTTGGAACGCAGTACACGTTGATCCCGCGTGGGGATACCCAATTCAAAGAAGGCGATCAAGTGTATTTTATTACCAATGCCGGTGGCGTGGAAGAGCTTTACAAGCTTACCGGTAAGACTAAAAAGGTCATGCGCAACGTGATGATCTTGGGCGGGAGTAACATCGGGATTCAAAGTGCTAAGAAGCTAGTTGAACGCGGTGTTTACGTAAAGCTGATCGAAAAGAACGGAGAGCGCGCATTTGAAATTGCAGATCAATTGCCAGATGCTCTCGTTATTCATGGTGATGGACGTAACGTAGAGTTGCTTCAAGAAGAAAGTATCCACGAGATGGATGCTTTTATCGCAGTTACCGGGAATAGTGAGACTAACATTATTTCTTGCCTTATGGCAAAAAGTAAAAGTGTGGGAAAAACTATATCTCTGGTAGAGAATATGGATTACTTCCAGCTGTCGCACAGTATAGGAATCGACACGCTGATTAATAAAAAACTACTCGCCGCAAACAACATATTCAGATACGTGCGCAAAGGTGAGGTGGTCGCCATGACCAAGCTCAATAACATGAATGCCGAGCTGCTGGAATTTATTGTAAAGCCTAGTAGCGAGGTTGCAGGTAAAAACATTGTGAGCTGTGGTATTCCTAGAAGTGCGATCATAGGTGGTGTGATACGTGATGGTGTAGGCCAGATTGCCTTGGGTAACTTTACGATTCAGCCGGGAGATCGCGTTGTGGTTTGTTGTTTGCCAAGATCTATTTCAAAGGTAGAAAAGCTCTTCTTGTAATGACGCGTCTCAATTATAAGATCATATCGTACATCATGGGACTATTACTGGTCTTTAATGGTGGCTTTATGATGATCAGTGCTTTAGTCAGTGCCTATTATAATGAACCTGAAGGGTGGAATATTTTAATGGCGAGTGGCGTGGCTGTAGTCCTAGGAGCTGCTGTAATGTATTTTACCAGAGATCACGTCAAACAACTCCAGAAAAAAGAAGGCTATCTTATCGTAACCTTGGGCTGGCTTATTATGGCCTTTGCTGGAACGATGCCCTATATGTTTAGTGGCGCAATCGACAACTATACTGATGCTTTTTTTGAAACCATGAGTGGTTTCACCACTACTGGAGCAAGCATCATGAATGATATCGAGATCATGCCCAAAGGGATTCTCTTCTGGCGTAGTCTTACCCACTGGATCGGCGGGATGGGAATTATCGTGCTGGCGGTGGCGATCTTACCGCTGCTCGGGATAGGAGGTATGCAGCTATTTGCAGCAGAGTCGCCGGGTCCCAGTGCCGATAAATTGCACCCTAGAATCACTGATACCGCAAAAAGACTGTGGTTGATCTATGTGGGTTATACGGGTATAGAGACTGTTTTGCTTAAGCTTGCGGGAATGGGCTGGTTTGATGCGGTGAACCATGCTTTGAGTACACTTTCCACAGGAGGATTTTCGACCAAAAATGCCAGTATTGCCTACTGGAATGATAATCCTGCGATTCAGTGGATCATCACGGTATTCATGTTTATTGCTGGGATGAACTTCGTTTTAAGTTATTTTGGGTTTAAAGGGAAGTTTTCAAAAATAGGAAAGGATACCGAGTTCAAGTGGTACACGAGTTTTGTCCTAGGTTTTTCTATAATAGGCACGTTTCTTATTTATTTTCAAGCAGATCCTTCTGTTTCCACGATTGATCACCCTATGGTTTTGGGCGAATTTGAGAGTGCAGCCCGACATAGCTTTTTTCAAGTATTGGCGGTCATTACTACGACAGGATTTGTCTCAGCAGATTTCACGATGTGGACGCCGTTTTTAACGATCATGTTTTTTGGTTTGTTCTTTTTGGGGGGGAGTGCAGGCTCAACCTCAGGAGGAATAAAGGTCATGCGTCACATTATTCTTATCAGAAATGGTGTGCTAGAATTCAAAAGAACATTACACCCAAATGCGATACTTCCTGTGCGCTACAATAGAAGAGCGCTGACCAGCAATGTTGTGTTCAATGTGCTAGGTTTCTTTATTCTCTACATGCTCGCATTTATCGTAGGTTCCATAGGGCTCGCAGCACTCGGTCTCGATTTTGATACGGCTATTGGGGGTGCATTGAGTAGCCTGGGTAACGTGGGGCCAGCTTTTGGTGATCTTTCACCCGTCAATAATTTTGCAGGTCTACCAGAGCTAGGTAAATGGTGGTGTGCATTTTTGATGCTTATAGGCAGGTTAGAGCTCTTTACAGTCCTTATTCTTTTAACTCCGTTTTTCTGGAGAAATAGGTAAGGTAGAGGAATGTGAAATCGAACTTGAGCTAGAAATATCACTAGTCTAGTTGTATCTCTTAAATAACGGTATGTTTACTCTTTTCAAAGTAAAAAGCCCCCATTGAGGTGGGTGGGGGTGTTCAGGAATTTTAAAAACTACGAATTTTAAAAGTTGTTAACTCTAAACGATTAAGACTTCCCAAAAACCTCTTTCATTCTCCTCATCGCCTCAAGGATTTGCTCCTCACTTGCTGCATAAGAAATGCGTATACAGTTAGGCGCACCGAAGGCATCTCCCGACACCGTGGCGACATGACATTCTTCAAGAATCATCAGTGAGAAATCGGTCGCGTTATAGATCTTGTGCCCGTTGACTTCCTTGCCAAACCAATCTGAGATATCTGGAAATACATAAAAGGCACCTTCGGGACTGTCGGTTTTGAATCCGGTGATTTCTTTAAGTTCTTTGAGTATAAGGTCTCTCCTTTTCGCGAAAGCGTCCACCATATACTGAATCTTAGAAACGGGAGCTTCCAGGGCCGTGATCACCGCTCGCTGCGCGATACAGTTGGTTCCGCTGGTGATTTGACCCTGCATCTTGTTACAAGCGCGAGCGATCCAGCTGGGTGCTCCTATGTAACCCACGCGCCAGCCCGTCATGGCAAATGCCTTGCTCACGCCATTTATCGTAACCGTGCGGTCGTACATCTCTGGTATGCTGGCCATGCTTGCGTGCTGACCGGTATAGTTGATGTGCTCATAAATCTCGTCACTTACCACGATAATGTCTGGGTGATCCGCCAGCACATCGGCAAAGGATTGAAGTTCCTCCTGACTGAAAACACTTCCACTGGGATTGTTAGGCGAGGAGAAGAGAATCATTTTTGTTTTGGGCGTGATGGCATCCTTCAACTGCTGGGCCGTCATCTTAAAATTTTGTTCAACCCCAGCACGTACTTCAACGGGAACGCCTTCTGCAAGCTCTACGATAGCGGAATAACTTACCCAGTACGGCGCTGGTAGGATGCACTCATCGCCTTTGTTTAAAAGCACCATCGCGACGTTTGCAATGCTTTGCTTGGCACCAGTCGAGACTACGATCTGATCGCGATTGTAAGTTAGATTGTTATCGCGTTTAAATTTATGAATGATGGCATCCTTGAGTTCTGCATAGCCGTCTACGGGAGTGTAGCTGTTATAATTATCGTTGATGGCTTGAATCGCTGCTTCCTTAACAAAATCAGGTGTGTTGAAATCAGGCTCGCCCAGACTCAGACCTATGATGTCCTTTCCTTGCTCCTTAAGCTCACGAGCCTTGGCAGCCATAGCGAGCGTTGCACTTGTAGGTAAGTTGTTGATGCGGTCAGAAAGTCTTGGGTTCATATTTCAGGTTTTAAACAAAGGTAGCGGTTCACAAACATATTTAAACATCGATTTCTAAACTCGTATTTTTGTCAAAAATTTACTGCGTGTCCCAAATTATCAAACACTATTTTCCGCACATTACAGCAGAGCAAGAACGTCAGTTTGCCCAGCTGGAGGAACTTTATAAGGAGTGGAATGCTCAGATTAACGTGATATCCCGTAAAGATATCGATCAACTTTATGAGCGTCATGTACTGCACTCGCTGGGGATCGTTTCTGTGGTACGCTTTCGCGAAAGCTTACCCAATACCAAAGGCGGTACAAGGGTTCTAGATGTGGGAACGGGAGGAGGTTTTCCTGGAATTCCCCTCGCTATCCTATTTCCAAAAACGCAATTTCATCTAGTCGATGCTATCGCTAAAAAGATTAAAGTCGTGGATGCCGTTGTAGAAGCTCTGGATCTCAAAAATGTGACCACCGCACACGGTCGAGCTGAGAAAGTAAAAGGTCGATTTGATTTTATCGTGAGTAGAGCAGTGACTAACATGGACGATTTCGTTAAGTGGACCCGCAATAAAGTCAGAAAGGACAGCTACCACACCGTCGAGAATGGAATTCTCTACCTCAAAGGTGGTGATCTAAGGGAAGAGCTCAAGCCGTTCCCGAATGCGTATATCTACGAACTCTCTGATGTGTTTGAAGAAGAGTTTTTTGAAACCAAAAAAGTGGTGCACTTGCCATTATAAATTATAAAAGCCTCGACTTTATCAAAAATCGAGGCTTAGTATAAAACATCTCAGTTCAAATTTACTCGCCCAAAAATGGATACCTATAATCCGTAGGGGTTACAAAAGTTTCCTTGATCATACGAGGGCTTACCCATCGTAGCAAGTTGAGCTTAGATCCTGCTTTATCATTAGTTCCTGAAGCTCTTGCTCCACCAAAGGGCTGCTGGCCTACAACAGCGCCGGTACATTTATCGTTGATATAGAAGTTTCCAGCACAGTTTTGAAGCGCATGTGTCGCCGTACTGATTGCATAACGATCTTGAGCCATAATAGAACCGGTAAGAGCGTATTCACTTGTTTCATCTACAAGCTTGAGCGTTTCTTCAAACTGGTCATCTTCATAAATATAAATGGTAATCACTGGACCGAAGAGCTCTGTTTCCATAGTCTCGTACTTGGGATTATCTGTTACGATGACGGTCGGGTCTACAAACCAGCCTTTGGACTTGTCGTAGTTTCCTCCTATGATAACTTCAGCCTCGTCACTTTCCTTAGCCGCATCGATATATTTGGCAAGCTTATCAAAACTTCCTTCATGAATAACTGCGGTAATAAAATTGCTCATGTCTTCAGGAGAGCCCATTTTGAAGGATTCCACATCGCGACGTATGAGTTTTTCAACTTCTCCCCAAATACTTTTAGGGATGTAGGCACGAGATGCTGCGCTACATTTTTGACCTTGGAATTCAAAAGCACCACGCACGATAGCCGTTGCTACCTGAGCAGGAACCGCTGATTTGTGAGCCATGATAAAATCCTTACCGCCGGTTTCTCCCACGATTCTAGGGTAGGTTTTATAAGTATTGATATTCTCGCCTATTTTACTCCAGAGACCTTTGAATACAGTAGTTGAACCTGTAAAGTGAACTCCAGCAAAATCTGCATGGGACATGACGATGTCTGTCATCATAACGGGCTCAGCATTTACCATGTTGATGACTCCGGCTGGAACTCCAGCTTCTTCAAAAACTTCGGCAATAACTTGAGCACTGAGCATCTGGTGGTCGCTAGGCTTCCATACACAAACATTACCCATAAGAGCTGCGCTCGCTGGCAAATTACCGGCAATAGCTGTAAAATTGAATGGAGATACACAGTACACAAATCCTTCAAGCGGGCGGTACTCTAATCTGTTCCACGCACCTGAAGTAGACTCAGGCTGCTCGGCGTAGATCTCTGTCATGAATTCTACGTTGAATCTCAAAAAGTCCACAAGTTCACAAGCACTGTCGATCTCAGCTTGGAAAATAGTTTTGGACTGATTGATCATGGTCGCGGCATTGATTCTGGCACGATAAGGGCCAGCAACAAGTTCAGCGGCTTTGAGGAAAATGCCGGCACGCTGTTCCCATGGCATGTCAGCCCAGGCTTTGCGAGCTTCTAATGCTGTGTTTATAGCATCGTTTACTTCTTTTTTGCCAGCACGATGGTAGGTTCCTGCGTTATGATTATGATCGTGCGGTGGTCTGATTCTGGCAGTGTCTCCAGTCTTTACCGCTTCCCCATTGATGTAGAGCGGGACTTCAGTCTCTGCATTCCACAATTCTTTGTAGGCTTCCAGGACTTCCTCGCGCTCGTCAGTCCCGGGTGCATATGATTTGATAGGCTCATTTACCGCTACGGGTACATTAAAAAAACCTTTTCCCATTGGTATTGATGTATTTTAAAAATTCGCGTGAATTTACGAAGAATCTAACGGAGCAGCCAGCCGATTAGTAAAACGTTATTGTGAATGGAGGTGTTTGTGAATTTGTACGCTTTCGCGAAAGCGAGATCACAACAAAAATCTGTTCTATAAAAAGGAATTTATCCCAACTTCTAATTCAACGCAAAGGGAGCATTGAGCCTAAAAACAGGGATCGTCACCCTAAACTGACGTGTGTTTGTAAAGTTGATCATGTTGTAATAACCACTCATACTGCCTATGGGAGAAGTAAGCAGGCAACCGCTGCGATAAGTATGGGACTGGCCCGGCTTGAGCACAGGCTTCTTACCGATGACGCCCTCGCCGTCCACATGCTCTGTGCGGCTTAAAGCATTCTTGATCTTCCAGTGTCTTGAAGTAAGTTGCACACTGTCCTTACTGCGGTTCTCGATCGTTATAGTGTAACCAAAGGCAAAGTGCATTTTATAATCTTTATAAAATGTACCCTCAAAACTCGTTGCAACCGAAATTTTAATTCCCCTGGTGACTTGTTGTATCATAATCAACTTATTGCGATGCCTATTAAAAGCAACAGGACAAAGCCTATTGAGAACGCAAATGAGTAAACAAAATTAATCAATAAAAATTTGATGATGGTTTTCATTCTGCTCTGGCCGTAAAAATTCCTCATGGATTTGTAGAGGTAAAAGGGGCCTATCAAGAAAAAGAATATGAACGACAAATCCAGCCAGCCAAAGGTTGCTAGATTGAGTAGAATCAAGATAAACCCACTCAAGAAAGCGAAGGTCAGAACGTTAAATGAAAAAATTAAATGCTCCATAAAAGTGAAGCTTCTCCTTAAGTATAACAGCCAGAGGAATAGTGTCACAAACGGAGTAAACAGAAATAAAAATATAGGCAGTTTAGGAAGGATGACACTGATCAAAATACTCGGGTCGCCCTCGATGCGTTCTAAAAGCTGCGCACGCTCGTACACTGCAATATTATACGTATCTACGCGGTGCTCTAGGTTTTTAAGTGCAACTTTAGGATCAACGATCTGCTCCCGATCGTAATAATTGGTATAGTCTCCTATTTGCTCAGAAATTTGTTTGAACCAGCCCATCTCATCCAGTTCTTTTTGGGTAACATAGGTGTATTCTTTCTGTTCAGATTGAGTCGTATCCTTGCGTTGTCTTGCAAGCTCGGCATCACGTTCTTCTCTTATTTTATTGGCAATAAATTTCCCACCCGGTTTGCTTTCTATCTGTGCGAGTTCTTCGTCAGTAATTGCTTCAAGCTCATTGTTTATTTCATTTATCTGGATACCCTCATCGCCGAGTGCTAGTGTGATTTCACGATCCTGATCGACAAGGCTGTCATTAATTTTAGTTGCATCTTCAGGATCATCATAGCCTGTATTGATCAATCCATCTTGAATGGAACGGTTTCCGTAATATTTTTGATATGCGTTTTCTAGCTGAAGAAAAAGGAAAAATATGATGCATACACTCAAGAAGAACCGGAACGGATTTGCATAGCTCATCCTTTTACCTCTAATGAATTCTTTACTTACAAATCCCGGTTTAAATAAAATATGTTTGATGGTGCGCCAGCCGCGACTATCGTAAGAGAAGAAATTGGATACAAACTCGCTGAAAAAATCCTTCAGCGCAAGTTGTTTAGTGGAGTTGAGTTGCCCGCATTGATGACAGTACTTGTCTATTTTATCGAGCGGCGTTCCACAGTTGAGGCATTGGTCACCTCTATATTGAGCTAGTGAGCGGGTTTTAGGCGGCATATAAGTTAGATGATTTACTGCATCAAACTTACTGATGTTAAAAAAGTTAAACAAATACTAACCCATTTAAATAGCAAATAAAGTATTGTCATATTCGTTTAATCTTTGCAGAGATATCTTTAGTAACTTTAAACTAAATGATTTATGAAAAAATTAATTTTTGGTATAGTTACATCTATACTTGCTTTGGTGTCTTGTTCTAAAGAAGAAGGCGTAACAGTAAATCTTCAAATGAAGAATTTCAGTTGAAGTCAGCAGAACCCACTAACGTGTTTTTTAAATTAGCATCTAATGATGAGGATTTTGTGAATTTCAAAAACTATGTTTCCAATAATTCTGTCTTAACCAATTACTTTTCAACAGATGTAGAGATGGTAGGTGATAGTATAATAGCATATGATGAAGCTACTGAATTAGGTACTATTAGAGTCTATAAGGCTATTTTACAAGATTCAAGTAAAAATGACGTAGGTTTAATTTCAGGTTTTAAAATTCTTTCAACAATGTCAAGTTCATTTCCTACAAATAGTAGAGATTATGCTATGACATTAGATGTATTAGAAAATTTTGAATCACCGTTTAATCTTCAAGACGGTAAAATCACTTCTTACGATTTGAATTATAACAAAAAATTTTCTGAACGAAATTATGTAGAAGGACAGATCGTCTCAGTTAATACTTTTCCAATTTTAGGAGGAATAGATAATTCAGAAGTGAGTACCACAACTAATAATTGGGAAGATGATTGTCGTGGAGGTGACAATGGAAACGTCAGTTGGGGGAATGTATGGGATGTTTACGAGGTGCTTGTAATGCTGATAATGATTGTAGAGACATGATGACGATGGTGGACAGTATTGCCTGGGGTTCTGCACAACCGCATCTCTCTAGCTGGGGGTCAATGGGAGTGTCCTGTGTGGCAATTTCAATTTTATATTAATTATTGTGATCCATTTTCTAGGGCAGCATGTTGCTGCCCTTAAATAATTTAATATGAAATTTTTCAATCGTACGATTGTTATAGTTTTAATCGTAATTGCAGCAGCAGCTATGGTGGCGGCTTTTGGAAATGTTTTTTTTTAATATTAACAAATTTGAAGAGTTGCGAGCTGAAATTGAGGCAAAAGATAAAATAATCTTGACTGCAGAAACTTTTAGTCTTACCCGTTTAGATGGTGAGGAGGTTAGTGTTAATCTTCATAAGAGGGATACCTTACTATTAAATTTTTGGGCTACATGGTGCAAGCCTTGTATTGAAGAAATGTTAGTGGATGATCAAACGAGTAAAAGTAAATATTATATCTCTCTCGAATCATTGGAAACCATTAAAGGTTTTATGAGAAAGCATCCTAACATAAATGTAGACACTTATCGTTTAGATTCTATAGAGCTACCTTTTGAGCCTAAGAAAATTCCTTTTTACCCTTATCATCTAAAAATTTATGATGGAAAAATCGTCAAATAAAAATGTTGGAATTTTCAATAAATTAGTAATCATATCTGTGATAAGTTATATAATAATATTGATTTTGAGTTTGATGGATTCAATTACAGAAACTTTTATAGGTGGACTATTATTGATGGTTTATCTCATTTCAACAATTATTGCAATTTTCCTATTGAGCAGAATTACATATTACCCACAAAAGTGGACTCTTTACGTCTTTATAGTTGTTTCAGGACTGTTCGGATTAATTATGACATTGTCTAGAATTAAGAGCTTTCAAAAAAGAAAGAGCAGTAGCTTTTTCAATTCGTAATATTCTCACTATTACCTTGTCCTATACCTATCAGTTTATCATAGCGACCGCCCAGTTCACGATAATACGCTAGAATTGAATACACATTTTCCGTTTGCCATTTGTTTCCGCTAATCAGTCCGTGATCCATGGTTCCGTCTGGCAACATCACGCTGTAGCGGTAGTTGTAGAAACCTTGTTTTAAAAGAATTGTGGTTTCATAACGACCGGTGTTTTCATTCAATTGCATCTCTGCCTCGTCTTGAAGCTGATAAGCATTGTAATTACCCGTCACAAAAATTCTGGAGCCCTCAGGCAGTTTGACTTCTTGTAGGTCTAGAGTAAAGTGTACATCCACATACTCTGCTTGCACGGTAATATCTTCATTCTCAAGAGTGGTGACGAGGAAATTCCCATTGATGTCTGGAAAGTAGGTATACTCTTGATTGAGTCGCGGTCCATCTACATATAAATGAGCTTCATAAAGATCATTAAGCGACACATAGTCTATATTTACATTAGGAGATCTGAAATCTTTGTTTTCAAAAAACAGATACTCATTTCCTGCCCAGAAAGAGGTCAGCGCGTCATATTTATATTCCTGGCGGTTCCCCACGTTAAATTGAGGTTTTACGTTCATGAGCGGGCTGTTAATCTCAGCATTTTTAACGATGGCGACTTTAAGCTGCTGCTCTGGATTGATAAAAGTAATCTCTTGACTATCTATAAAAAACTGAACGCGTTGCTGCGTTTGGATGTAGTTGAGGTCACGCGCGCGTCTTGTGTCCACGCCAATTATGGCTCCCGGTTCCTTGATCATAAATTTACGTGAGAAAACCAGCTCCCTGTCGCTGTTGTAAATGTGAACCATGTAGTTTCCGCTTACGCGAAAGCCTTTTGTAAACTGGTTAGGAACACGCATCATGTAATGCGAGTAGGGCTGGAGTGTGGTAAAAGAGTTGCGGTAGTTAAATATACGCGCGTCGTCTATTCCTATAAGCCATTCGTTTTTGAACAACTGGCTAGGCGTCCAGTCATAATCGTAGTGCTCAAATTGATAATAGTAGTCAGCCTCATCACCTATCACGTCGTCAAAACTTAAGGTGATGGGGTCGCCTAATTCAAATACCGGTAGCAACTCTTCAGGATCCAGATTAAATGTAACCGTCTTGATATAGTCAGGATCGTTGACAAGCTCATCCATGGTCTGAGCCCCAGAAAGTAGGGTCATTAATGAAAATATACTGGCGATCAAAAAAACCTTCATAGTGTTCTAGTATGGTGATAAATATAGTGCTTGTATCAATTAGAATTACAGCATTCAATATTTGACTTTGTGTTAGAGTAATCTCGCTTTCGCGAAAGCGGAACTCAAAATTTATTTCCTACATGCTGATCAGTCAGCAAATGACGTACCGCTTTTAAAACGTGATTGGGAGTTTTGTTGAATAAAGTTTAAAGTGTTGAATTATTTCATTAAACCTTTGAAAATCATTGGAAAAAAATACAAACAACCTATTTATTTTTACTAATTCTAAATAATAAACCCTCTTACTATTGATTGCTTTTATGGCTAAATTTGCAAGCCTTAAAAAGGCCTAAATTTATATCCTATGTCAAAGGACATCAGAGTAAGAAAAGGACTTGATCTCAAATTGAAGGGTGAGGCTGAGAAACAGCTTGTTGAAGCGCCAGCGCCTAAAGTATTTGCAATCAAGCCGCCTGATTTTCACGCAATGGTTCCCAAAATGATCCTTAAAGAAGGAGCGGTGGTAAAAGCTGGGGAACCTATTTTCTATTCAAAATACGACGAGAAAGTTAAGTTTGTATCTCCTGTTTCAGGAACACTTACTGAAATTGTACGTGGAGCAAAAAGACGCATTATGGAAGTGCGTATCACTCCTAACGGCACTTCAGACGCCCTTAAACATGATGTAGGTTCTCTAAATTCCTTAAAAGGAGAAGAGGTTAAGGCGTTATTGCTTGAAAGTGGTTGCTGGCCATTCATCGTGCAACGTCCTTACAGTATTATGGCAAGTTCTGAGGATACGCCTAAATCCATTTTTGTATCTGTCTACACTACGGCACCTCTGTCTGGAGATGCTGATTTTATAGTATCGCAAAAGATGGAGGCTTTTCAAGCTGGTATTACTGCTTTGAGCAAGCTTACTCCGGGTAAGGTTCACGTTGGGGTTGGTAAAAATTCATCGATCAATTCGCTAAATGATGCGGTCATTCATAAAGTAAAAGGGCCTCACCCTGCAGGAAATGTAGGTGTTCAAATTCACAAGTTGGATCCTATAAATATGGGCGAGCGTGTATGGACTGTGAATGCAGAAGATGTTGCTACGATTGGAAACTTCTTCCTGAATGGTACATTCCAGGCTGAAAGAACAGTGGCCCTTACAGGAACAGATGCTGAGGAAAGTAAGCGTAAATATTATAAGACTACCATAGGTGCTCAGGTAAATAGTATCATAGGTACGGTTGATCTTGATAAAACTAGAATTATTTCTGGAGATGTTTTGACAGGAGATAAGCTTTCTAACGACCAATTCATCAACTATTTCCACAACACATTGACTTTGATTCCAGAAGGAAACGATTATGCTTTACTAGGATGGTTGCCATTTACACGCAACAATGTACCTTCTAATGCAGGAACTTCTTTTGCAAAGTTGTTTGGTGGAAAGAAAAAAGTGGACACTAACCTGAATGGTGAAGAGCGTGCGCTGGTAGTGACGGGTGAGATGGAAGAGGTAATGCCCATGGATGTTTACCCCATGCAGTTGATCAAAGCATGTATGGCTGGTGACATTGAGAAGATGGAAAACCTCGGTATTTATGAGGTAGCGCCAGAAGACTTCGCTCTTATAGATTTTACAAATACGTCTAAACTTGAAGCGCAAGAGATTATACGCAACGGTTTAGATCTAATGATAACTGAAGTAGGTTAATATATGAAATGGTTAAGAAGTAAACTGGATCAGGCAAGAAAGCCTTTTGAACCAGGCGCCAAGTTTGAAAAATATGCGCCCGCTATCAATGCATTTGATACCTTTTTGTTTACCCCAAATCACGTAACTAAAAAAGGAGCCCACATTAGAGATGTGGTGGATCTCAAGCGTACCATGATTACCGTGGTTCTTGCATTGGTTCCAGCATTGTTGTTTGGTATGTGGAATACGGGTGCCCAATACTTGTATCAGGAAATGGGGCTTGCAAGTGTTTTAGATGTACCATTTATGGACGCATTTATTGAAGGTGCTATACTTACATTGCCACTAATTATCGTGAGTTATGTTGTGGGATTGACGATTGAATTCATCTTTGCAATCTACCGCGGTCACGAGGTTAATGAGGGATATCTTGTTACGGGTCTTTTGATTCCTATGATTTTCCCAGTGGACATCCCATTGTGGATGCTGGCATTGTCAGTTGCTTTTGCGGTTTTGATCGGTAAAGAGGCATTTGGTGGAACGGGAATGAATATTTTAAATCCAGCACTTACTGCTAGAGCTTTTGCATTCTTTGCATATCCACTCTATATGTCTGGTAATGCAGTGTGGGTACACCAGGGTGATACTGATGCGGTTTCTGGAGAGACGATCTTAGGATCTTTGGCAAGCGGTCAGTTTGATGGTACTGTTGATGGGGCTGCTGCAAACTCGGTTGCTTTTTCTGGTCCCGCTCCAGCTGAATCCAGCGTGCTTTCAGGAATTGATTCCATGGATATGTTTATGGGTTACATTCCAGGCTCTGTTGCAGAAACTTCTGCACTGATGATTTTGATAGGTGCGATAATCTTGATCGCAACAAAAGTAGGTAGCTGGAGAATTATTCTTGGTGGAATTCTGGGTGGTCTTGCGATGGGGGCGATCTTTAATTTCTTCGGAAATATGGGTAGCGAATTCATCACTGGTCTCGTAGATAGCGGAAAAATCACCATGGACCAAGTCTACAACGACGCGGCAGCGGTAGCAGAACTGAATCTTTCAGGGTGGGATGCTACGTTGATGGAATTGGGAACAAATCAATTAATCAATTTCCCTTTCTGGCAACACCTTCTTGTAGGTAGTATTTTATTTGGTGTGGTCTTCATGGCAACAGATCCTGTAAGTGCCGCGCAGACATTCAAAGGAAAGTGGATCTACGGTATCTTGATAGGATTCTTCGGGATTATGATACGTATTTTCAATCCAGCTTATCCAGAAGGGATCATGCTAGCCATTTTATTAATGAATGTGTTTGCACCTACGATTGATCACTATGTGATTCAGGCAAATGTTAACAAACGTAAGAAAAGAGCTAAGAAAGCTCAAGTTAATCTACAAACTGCATAGCAATGGATAGAAATTCAAACGCATATACATTTTTGTTTGCCGTAATTATGGTTGCGGTTGTAGCAAGTGCTCTGGCTTTTGCAGCAACTAGTCTGCAGCCTGCTCAAGCAGAAAATGTAAAGCAAGAAAAGATGCAAAACATCTTAAGTACTGTAGGTGTTGAGACCTCACGTGATAGTGCTGAAATGTTGTTCAACAAATACATCGTTGAGCAAGTTGCCTTAGATAATAACGGTCAGGAAAAAGATGGTGTTAATGCCTTTACCGTCGATCTTAAAAAAGAATTGAAACGACCTGTTGAAGAACAAGCTTTTCCACTTTATGTAGCAGATGTAGAGGGTACTAAATATTACGTGGTTCCCCTACGCGGTAAAGGACTTTGGGATGCGATCTGGGGCTATGTTGCTCTAAAAGATGATATCAATACTATTAAAGGTGTTGTTTTTGATCATAAAGGAGAAACTCCCGGTCTAGGTGCTGAAATCACTCAAGGCTGGTTCAAGAAACGCTTTGAGGATGAGAAGATCATGGATGAGGCAGGAAATTTCATAGGCGTTTCTGTTGCAAAAGGTTATCAAGGTGGTGATAATAAAGATGACAATGCCGTTGATGCCATTTCTGGAGCAACCATTACTGGCGATGGGGTTACTGATATGATTTCTGAGCGCCTAAAAAACTACTTGCCCTATTTCAAGTCACAGACTAACGTAAAAATGGCGTCTAATTAAAAGTCCCGCTTTCGCGAAAGCGAAATAAATCAAGCATTATGGCTGACAATAAAGAATTGACCAAAAAAGAAGAATTGATCCTTTTTCTTTCTGATACTGATGAAAGAGAAGGTCTACTTGGTAAGAAGAATAGAAAATTACTTTCTGACCCTCTAACGGATAACAACCCAATTACCGTTCAGGTACTGGGAATTTGTAGCGCTCTCGCGATTACCGTACAATTAAAGCCGGCGATCGTAATGAGTATTGCGGTAATGACGGTGATGGCTTTCTCTAACATGATAGTTTCCTTGTTGAGAAACTTGATCCCATCTCGTATCCGTATTATTGTTCAACTTGTTGTAGTTGCTGCGCTTGTGATCTTGGTTGATCAGGTTCTCAGAGCTTTCGCCTATGACGTTTCTAAGGAACTGTCCGTATTCGTTGGGCTGATCATTACTAACTGTATTGTGATGGGTCGTCTTGAGGCATTTGCCTTAGGTAACGGTGTATGGAAATCATTTCTAGACGGTATAGGAAATGCTGCAGGTTATGCTTTCATATTAATTTTGGTAGCATTTTTTAGAGAATTGTTGGGTGCAGGAAAACTTCTTGGCTATGAAGTTTTAGGTCACAAAGGAACCACTCTCGCAGATTCTACAGGATTGTATGCACTAGGATATTCTGATAATGGACTGATGTTATTATCACCCATGGCATTGATTACCGTGGGTATCATCATCTGGGTGCAACGTAGTCGCAACAGATCTTTAATTGAACAAAACTAATAAGCTAGAAAACAATCATGGATTTAATTAATCTTTTCGTTCGTAGCGTATTTATTGAGAACATGGTATTTGCCTATTTCTTAGGTATGTGTTCTTATCTCGCGGTATCAAAGTCTGTGAAGACTGCCGTAGGTTTAGGTGCTGCCGTTGTATTCGTACTCGGTATTACGGTTCCTATCAACTGGCTTCTTGATTCATACTTATTAAAGCCAGGCGCTTTGATGTGGCTAGACCCTTCTTATGAAACTGTAGACCTGAGTTTTTTGAGCTTTATTATGTTCATCGCGGTTATAGCGAGTATGGTGCAATTAGTTGAGATGGTCGTAGAGCGTTTTGCTCCTGCATTGTACGGTGCACTAGGTATCTTCTTACCATTGATCGCTGTAAACTGTGCGATACTAGGTGGGTCATTATTTATGCAACAGAAAGACTTTGGCGGTATATCAGAAAGTGTTGTTTATGGAATAGGTTCTGGTTTTGGTTTCTTCCTTGCCATTCTTGCCATTTCAGCAATACGTGAAAAAATTGCTTATTCAAATGTACCTGCTCCATTGAGAGGTTTAGGTATCACTTTTATTATAACTGGACTTATGGCGCTAGGCTTCATGAGTTTTATGGGAATTGAAATTTAAGAAATAGCATTCTATGGATTCTAATATGATAACGATATTGGCAAGTGTGGTCATCTTCTTGACCTTGGTATTGCTACTTGTTTCTCTGCTTCTTGGAGCCAAGTCAAAATTATTGCCTTCAGGACCGGTTACCATCAATGTGAATGGTGAAAAGGATATCACTACCGGCTCAGGTGGAACGCTTCTTGGGACATTGGGAGATAATAAATTATTCCTACCATCAGCTTGTGGTGGTGGAGGAACTTGTGTGCAATGTAAATGTATTGTACAAGAAGGTGGAGGTACTATACTCCCTACTGAAGTGCCTCACTTTACAAGAAAGGAAATTGCTGAAGGCTGGAGACTGGGCTGCCAGGTGAAGGTGAAGCAAGACATGAAGATCGAGATTCCTGAAGAGGTTTTCGGTATTAAAAAATGGGAAGCTACCGTTGTAAGAAATTACAATGTGGCATCTTTTATCAAGGAGTTCGTAGTGCGTCTTCCAGAAGATATGCACTATGAGGCTGGTGGTTACATCCAGATTGAAGTGCCCAAGTGTGAGGTAAAATATGAAGACATTGATATAACAGCACACCCTGAAGAGCACGATACTCCAGACAAGTTTAAAGAAGAATGGGACAAGTTCAACTTGTGGCCTTTAGTAATGAAAAACCCAGAAACGGTAGAAAGAGCCTACTCTATGGCATCTTTCCCTGCCGAAGGTCGTGATATCATGCTCAATGTACGTATTGCTACTCCACCATGGGACAGAGCTAAGAACGGATGGATGGATGTGAATCCTGGTGTTGCCAGTTCTTACATTTTTGGATTGAAAGAAGGTGATAAGGCCGTAATTTCTGGACCTTATGGAGAATTTTTTATCAACCATTCAGACGCTGAGATGCTTTATGTAGGTGGTGGTGCCGGGATGGCTCCTATGAGATCGCACCTTTATGAGCTTTTCAAAACGCTTAAAACGGATCGTAAGGTTACTTACTGGTATGGTGGTCGTTCAAAAAGAGAATTGTTCTACATCGAGCACTTCCGATCGCTTGAGCGCGAATTCCCTAATTTTAAATTTTATTTAGCACTTTCTGAGCCGCTTGAAGAAGACAACTGGAAAGTGAAAGAAGATATACATGATGAGGAAGGTGACGGATTTGTTGGGTTCATCCACCAGGTGGTAATCGATCAGTATTTGACTAAACATGAGGCTCCAGAAGATATCGAAGTGTATTTCTGTGGACCACCGCTCATGAATAATGCCGTAGGTAAAATGGCAGAGGACTTCGGTGTACCGCCAGAAAACATCAGATTTGATGATTTTGGAGGATAATTAATAATGATTTCGCTTTCGGGAAAGCGTATCTTCAAACAAAACCTGTTCGTTTAAGAGCAGGTTTTTTTGTTCTCCATTCTATTATTTATAATAGCATATCATTAAATGCTTTAACCATTTTTGATCTTTTTCTTTAATAATAAAGCTTATAACGGTATGATCGTCAATTATCTATATGTTAGCATTTATTCAATATTATCCAGGTTGTTCTAGTTAAAGTTTAGCCATTTTATAGGAATTTGTAACTCCTAAAACGTTTTCAGTATACATTTGAGTAAAACAAATAACCATGGGAAATTTTTTACACAAGAGTTTTAAAATAAGTTTTGTTCTCAGCATTCTCTTTCTAGCGTCAAACCTAAAAGCTCAGACAACGTTTCAGGGTAATGGAAATACGGGATTTGGCGATGCTATAGGAACTGGATCCATCGAGATTCAAGATAATGGTACTACAGCCACGATCACAGTAAATACAGGTTCAGGTCAGTTTAATGATTTTCTGGTCATATATTTTGATACTGGTGCTGACGGAAGAAATGTTATTGATAGTGATGTCAATGATCAAAATGACGATAATAGAAGAGCGATATCTTCTGCAGGAACTGATGCTTCAGTAATCAACTTTCCACCAGGGTTTGAAGCTAGATATGCTATCTCAGTCAATACAGGATTCGGAGGATTGTGGGAGATACCTGCTCCACAGGCAACACCCATTGTAAATAATCAGCTTCCTTTTGTGACCACCGTAGGTAACCCTGCAAATAATTCAGTTGCCTCATTTTCTATGACTTTTAATTGGTCTGACATAGGCTTAACAGGGGCTTCAACAGATAATTTAGATTTTGTCGCAACCTATGTAAACGGAAGTAACGGTTACTTGTCAAATGAAGGCTATGGCGGCGGATTTGACGAAGGTACTGCTGATACGAACAATAATTATGGAAGTCAAACTTTAAATATTACTCAGTATTTTAGATATACACCGGGAGGTACGGTAGCTAAAGTAGGTGGAGTAGCTGCAACAGCTCAAGATGGTAATTATTCTGCCGATGCTACGTGGAGTAATGGTAATGTTCCCTTCTTAGAAGATTGGATCGTAATTAATGATGTTATTGATGTAGACCAAAATACCACTATTGCCAACCTAGAAATTATTCAATCTTATGCAAACGTACCTAGCCTCACAGTCAATAGTGGATCAACTCTTATAAGCACTGGGACCGTTGAAACTAATGGATTCGATTTTAAGGTAGATGGAACATTAACTACCGTAGGAAGCACTTTCAACGGGAATATTACTATAGGAGCTACAGGAATACTTGATGTCCAAACCGGTGTTGCCACCTTTAATAATGATCTTCTATTTTTATCTGACATAGTTACTGGTACGCCACAATCCGGACAAATCGATCAAGTTAACGGTACATTAGTTGTCAATGGAGAGTCAAGTGTGGAAATTTACGTTCCTGCGGCTACTGAGAACACCAGAGCCTTCAGATTTATTTCATCTACTGTCACTACTACAAATCCTTTATCTGCAAACTGGCAAGATGATCAGGATGGAAATCCCGCAGTGACAACCTCTGGAGTTGGAACTCATATCACAGGAAATGGCGGCGCAGCAAATGGTTTTGATACCACTATTTCAAATAATCCATCTGCTTTTACATTTGATAATACTTATGTAAATTCATCACCTACAGCAGGAGTCAATCCACAGATCGATGCATGGAACCCTCTAGCAAATACTAGCGGAATTTTAGAAGCTGGGGTTCCTTACAGATTGTTTGTAAGAGGAGACCGCAATTATGATTTAACCAGTAGCCCTGCAAACGCACCCAATAATGATACAAGGCTGGTGTCTGCCGGAGAATTGACGAATGGTCCAGTGTTAATGGATAATTTATCTGAGGAAGCGGGATATTTTAGTTTAATTGGTAATCCCTACCAGGCAATCGTGGACGCAGGTGCTTTAACATATACAAATACTAACGGATCACAAATATATGTTTGGGATCCTAATGAAGGTCTAAACGGTCTTTATGTCTCGATTAATACGAGCTCAGGTACTTCAGGTCCTACTAGTTCTGATGCTACACAATTTTTAATTCCAGGTCAAGCCTTTTTTGTAGAAACTATAGCTTCGTCAGCAGCTAGTGTTTTGTTTGAAGAGGTTGATAAAGCTGTTGAAGAGCCCTTCACTTTAGTAAATAGAAACCAAAACGAAGCTAAAATAGATGTACGACTTTTCTCTGCAGATCGTTTCGCTCAAGGACTTTCTCAAAACAATGCTTTCGGAATTAGGTTTGATCCATCTTTCAATAATGAAGTAGATAGATATGACGCTGGCCTTTTTTATAACGATGCCGAGAATTTATACACCACAATAAATGGCAAAAAGCTCATGGTAGAGTTGAGAAAAGCTCCCGTGGCAGAAGAAGTAATTCCAGTATCCATCGTTGACTACCGTTTTTCAGATTATGTGCTTAATATTAATAGAGCAAATCTGAATTTAGCCTCAAATCTCGACGTACAGTTGTTTGATTCGTTCACTAATACCACAGTAGCTATACCTGATGGGATTACAAATTACAATTTCTCAGTAAACCCAAATGATCCAGCATCGATAAATCAAGATCGCTTTGAAATCCAATTTGTAGATGGAACATTGAGCAATGACCAGTTTGACCTTGATCGAGTGGCATTGTATCCTAATCCTGCGCAAGGTGCATTTACCATTGAAGTACCATTTACTACTGAAACTACAGTAAGAGTTTACAATGCATTGGGTCAGGAAATGATCAAAAGAACTTCATCTGATAGTCAAATAAATATTGATGGTAATTCTCTCAAAAATGGTCTGTATATAGTCAAGATCACTAATGGAGACCAAGAAATTTCCAAGAAGTTGATCATGAAATAAGAAGTAGATTCTTTACTAATTTTGGTCGGGCAGAAATGCCCGACTTTTTTTTGTACTTATGTCACCACTTACAGAACAAGAATTACATCAGCTAGCCATGAATATTGTGGGCGATGAAATGGAAGAAATGGGTTTTGAATTCCTCTCCATTAATTCTAAACCTAAAAAAGATCCCCAATTTGTGGCGCTCAAAAATGGGTATTTGCATTTTGTAGTGGTAAGAGCAGTGAAGTATCCTGCAAACCCTGTTCATTATGATGAGCGGTTGCTTCAAAAAGTCAAAGACCATGGAGTCAAATACAAAGCGAGAACGTATTATGCCGGTGTTGGGCTAGCAAATTCTAGGGATTACAGTATTCCCGTTAATCATAATGAGGATTATGTGGTCAACTTTGCCGGACTTATAGAAATCAAATAGTTATGAAAATCAAGTATTCAATTTTCACATTGTTAATGATAGTTGCTCTCGCGTCTTCATGTAAAAACGATAAGCAGGCTACCACTGGGATAGAAGCTCAGAGATTTCAGGGAAATGCAATAGGGACTACATATTCCATTATTGTATTTGATCAAAATGAAATTCAAATACAGGAAGAAATAGATAGTATTATTGAAATGTTCAATCAATCGATGAGCACTTGGGTTACTAATTCTCTAATTAATAAATTCAACGATGGTCAGGATAGCGTTTTAGTAGGTAAGCCATTTAGAGAAGTGTTTAACCAAGCGGGAACTGTTTATGAAGACACTAAGGGATATTTTGATCCTACCGTAGGGAATTTGGTGAACTCATACGGGTTTGGCGCAGATGGAAGTAAGGAGGAAATTCCTACAGAGTCCTACTTAGATAGCTTGAAGCAATTTGTAGGCTTCAAAAAACTACGCCTGCTAGCAAGTGAAAAAAAGGATAGTTTTTATCTGACCAGTGAGGTGAAGGGTGTTTATTTAGAATTCAATGCAATTGGGAAAGGAACTTTAGTCGATTATCTGGGGAGATTGCTGGATCAAAAAGGCATTGAAAACTATCTGGTCGAAGTAGGTGGAGAGGTTGTGGGCAGAGGTCAGAATATCGAAAAAAATCAGCCTTGGGCGATTGGAATTGATGATCCCAAGCAAAAGCCAGGTGAAAGAACTTACCTAACCGTGGTTAATCTCAAAGATCGCGCTATGGCTGGAAGCGGGAATTACCGAAAGAACAAAGTCGATCCAGAAACCGGCTTTACCTATGTGCATACCGTTAATCCAATCACGGGTGAAGCACGACCCAGTCAAGTTTTAGGAGTAAACGTGATAGCAAAAAATTGTACACTAGCAGACGGGTATGCCACAGCCTTTATGGCCATGCCTTTAGAAATCTCAAAGGATCTGATTCACACAATTTCTGAAATCGATGTCCTGCTGATGTATATGGACAACAACGGCTTGCTGCGATTTGAAATGACTGAAGGCTTTAAACAGAGCCTTAAGCAACCGGTTTGATAACTACCGGTATCAGCTCACCTCTCTCAAGGCGATAGCGGTCTATTTCCTCATTTGAGAAAGTTGAAGTATAATCCACTGCACTAGCCTTGAAACCTACGGAACTTAGTCGTTCAAAATAATCCATTCCATACACCCGCACATGATCGTACTGACCGAAAATCTCAGTACGCTTTTTTCGATCTGTAATACTATTGTCCTCAAAAGTGTTTGCTAGGTCGTTTTCAAGCGGAACCTGAATTACAGCTTTCCCACCAGGTTTCAAAACCCTATATAATTCAGTCATGGCTTTCAGGTCGTCCTCAACATGCTCGAGGACGTGGTTACATAGTATGAAGTCAAACGAACTGTCCTTAAAAGGCAGCGACCTGATATCCGCATTGACATCGGCCAGTGGAGAATCGAGATCTGTGGTGGTGTAGGTGAGGTTCTCGCTTTCGCGAAAGCGGGAATGAAAACACTGCTCAGGTGCAAAATGCAATAAATGTTGTGGTCTCTCAAACAAGTCTGTTTCTCTATTCAGGTAAAGCCATAACAGCCTGTGACGTTCCAGTGAAAGCGTGGAGGGTGAAAGCACATTCTCTCTAATGTTCACATATCCATAAGGCAGGAAGCTCCTAAAAGTCTTGCCGTCTATGGGATCTTCATAGCGGTCGCCCTTGTAAAATGCAGCAATAACTGGTCTTACAGCGTAACTCGCTTTTATGAGAAACTGTCGCGGGAATAGGTTGAGAAAAAATTTAAAGACTTTCTTCAATCAAATGAGTTTAAGAAGAACAGTGTTGTGTTTGCGATAGCTATCAATCGATCCATCTGAATGGATCTTCTTCATTTGAGGTGATGCCCAGTACTTCATGGATATAATCAAATGTACTTAGCAATCTAGGCTCACCGTTCACTAGAGCTACATCGTGCTCAAAATGTGCGCTGGGCTTTTTATCCTTTGTAGTTATGGTCCAGCCGTCGCGGTGATGCTTTACGCTTTTGGTTCCCATGTTGATCATGGGCTCAATGGCAACGGTCATGCCCTCTACAAATTTCTTACCGCGACCACGTCTTCCATAATTAGGCATTTGAGGATCTTCATGCATTGTTCTACCTAATCCGTGACCTACAAGTTCACGCACCACACCGTAACCAAACCCCTCGCAATAGTTCTGGATCGCATAACCCACATCACCTACACGATTCCCTAATTTGAATTGCTCGATTCCTAGATACAAAGATTTTTTTGTGCGATCGAGCAAGTCTTGAGTTTCCTGAGGAATATCACCTACTGCAAAAGTGTACGCGTGATCGCCGTAAAAACCATCTACTATGGCGCCACAGTCTACAGACAAGATATCGCCTTCCTCGATAGGGACGTCCTTTGGGATTCCGTGGACCACCTCTTCATTGGGTGAGATCAGCAGTGTGCTGGGACAATCATAAAGACCTTTAAAACCAGGTACGGCACCGTGGTCTCTAATAAAAGTCTCGGCGAGTTCATCTAGTTTCAAAGTGGTGACCCCAGGTTTTATCTCACTAGCAACCATGCCTAGTGTCTTGCTCACCATAAGGGCGGCACGACGCATGATTTCCAGTTCTTCGGCAGTTTTAGTAACGATCATAGCAAATAAATGGCAAAAATAAGCAATCTAAAAAGTGCAAGGATAGAAGGTTCCCTAATTCTGCTCAAAAGTAGAAATAAGGCTACCTTTATGCTCATGAAAATAGATTTTACAGATAAAACAGCATTAGTTTGTGGTAGTAGCACCGGTATAGGTATGGCTACCGCACAGCAACTTGCAGCAGCAGGAGCTCGAGTCATTCTTCTTGCTCGCAATCCAAATAAATTGGAGCAGGTACTCCAGACTTTGGATACCTCGCACAGAGGCGATCACACATACCTGGTTGCCGATTTTTCAAAGTATAAAGAAGTAGAACGTGTGGTTTCCGCTTTCGTTTATGCTGAGCGGAGTCGAAGTACGATTGCAAATCCCATACACATTCTTGTCAACAACACAGGTGGTCCTCCTCCAGGGCATCTTATTGATGCTGATGTGGAAGCACTAGAAAATGGTTTCACGCAACACGTGAAGTGCAACCATGTTTTGGTGAAAAGCTGCTTAGAAGGCATGAAAGCTGCTGGCTACGGTCGCGTCATTAATGTGATTTCAACCAGTGTCAAGGCTCCCATAGAGTTCTTGGGCGTTTCAAACACGATTAGGGGAGCTGTAGCAAATTGGGCAAAAACTCTTGCTACTGAACTGGGGCCACATGGCATCACTGTCAATAATGTGCTGCCTGGATTCACGGCTACAGAGCGATTAGATAAAATTGTTACAGGAAAAGCAAATCGCGCAGGACACAGCGAGGAACAAGCTGCCGAAATCATGAAGAGCCACGTACCGGCGAGAAGATTTGCAGAGCCTGAGGAAGTAGCAAATGCCATTATTTTTTTGGCAAGTGATAAAGCAGCCTATATCAATGGGATCAATTTGCCGGTAGATGGGGGGAGGACTAAGAGCTTGTAGATAAATAATCAGGCTTCAAGCTCCAATCCCGATAGCTATCGGGACCAAATTCAAAAAACCTTTTCAACTCACAACTCAACAACTCAAAAATTCATAAACTCCCCACACCATGTCCAAGAAACTCCGCATCAACGGCCACTCACACTTACTTCCCTATCCTGAAGATATTCCCGATTTCATGCGGGAGAAAGGTATCTTTTGGGTAGACCCAGAGCGCAAGAATATGCTGCAAAAAGGCTGGTCCAGACCCGTGACCGACTCTAGCTTTTTCTTGAATGAGAAGCTCGAGTGGATGGACAAATATAAAATTGATCATGCGGTGATTCTTAACTTGAGTCAGTTGTACGGCAATGGTTTACGCTTGGAAGAAATGAAGCAGGCACTTCGTTTTCAGAATGATTTCAATGCTAAACTCCAGCACGATCATCCCTCTAAATTCACGACTGGTTTTGTGGTGCATCCTGGTTTTGTACGTGGTGCATTGTGGGAAATTGAGCGTTGCGTTAAGGTTTTAGGAATGAAATTACTCTGCCTGCCTACACACTACATGGATACGATAGGTCAATGGCGCTGTATTTTTGACGAGGAAAACGAACCGATATTTGAATTGGCAAGCGAACTCAATCTGGCTGTAGAAATTCATCCTTATGATGGTGAAAAATTCATAAAACTTCAAAATACAGCCTGGAGATTCCATTTGATCTGGATGCTTGCTCAATGTGCTGATGCATACCATTTCCTAACGCTCAACGGCTATGCTTTTAAGTATCCTAACATGCGCATTTGCTTTGCGCATGGTGGGCAGCTGGCGCAGATCAATCTTGGTCGTAGAATTCAAGGATTTGATGGACGACCCGATCTTTTTGAGGGTAAAGTGCACCCGCGCAAGTCTGTAGGTCATCCTAATATTTTCTTTGACACCCTCGTCCACGATACGGGTTCGCTAAAGCTTTTAGTGAAGAATCAAGGCGTGAAACAGGTATTAGTAGGACTGGATGATCCATATCCATTAGGTGAAATGGACAGTGAGAAACAAAGCAGTTATCCAGGGAAGTTACTTGACCTAGCAATTAACGAGAACATCATCAATCAGGAAGAATATGACGCGATGTGGGATGGACATGTGGCGCAATGGTTGTTTGGAGACAATGATCAAGAGAAACAAGAGTTTTATAATCGTGTAACATCCACCCATTAGAGAATAGGTAAAGATTCTTTAGTTGCTTAAACAAATCCCTATTTTTGCACGCCCGTAATTAACGATAATGAAATACGCTGAAAATATTTTAGGTACAATAGGTGACACTCCTCTGGTAAAGATGAATAAACTTGTAGAGGATTTACCATGCTTAGTACTTGCCAAATATGAAACGTTCAATCCCGGCAATTCGGTTAAAGACCGCATGGGGCTTAAAATGATAGAAGATGCTGAGGCTGATGGCCGCCTCAAACCTGGAGGAACCATTATAGAAGGAACCAGCGGAAATACAGGAATGGGACTGGCACTGGCAGCTATTGTCAAAGGTTATAAGCTGATCTGTGTTTTGAGTGACAAACAGTCTCAGGAAAAAATGGATATTCTCAAAGCCGTAGGCGCAGAAGTTCATGTTTGTCCAACTGATGTCGCTCCAGACGATCCTCGTTCTTATTATTCTACAAGTAAGCGTTTAAGTACAGAGATTCCTAACAGTTGGTACGTAAATCAGTATGATAATCCCTCTAACTGTAAAGCACATTATGAGAGTACAGGTCCGGAAATTTGGGATCAGACTGAGGGAAAAATCACGCACTTTGTCGTGGGCGTAGGGACTGGTGGGACCATATCAGGCGTAGGAACCTACCTAAAACAGCAGAATCCCAATATTAAAGTTTGGGGGATAGACACATACGGCTCGGTTTTTAAGAAGTACCATGAAACTGGAATCTTTGATGAAAACGAGATTTATTCATACGTAACAGAAGGTATTGGAGAAGATATTCTGCCTCAAAATGTGCGTTTTGAAGTGATTGATGGTTTTACCAAAGTTACTGACCGTGATGCCGCCGTCTACACACGTAGATTAGCCAAAGAAGAAGGAATGTTCCTAGGAAACAGTGCTGGAGCCGCTATTAAAGGTTTACGCCAGATTCATGAAGAGCATGGATTTACCAAAGACGATGTCGTGGTGATTTTATACCACGATCACGGTAGTCGATATGTAGGTAAATTTTATAACGACAACTGGATGAAAGAAAAAGGCTATCTCAAAGAAGACGGAAGTTATTATCCAGATGAGAAATAATCTTTCAATTAAGTAATTGGTTAGATTAAAAATCAATCGATCATCCATCTAACGACCGTTTCCATATCATGCACATCAGAGAAATTCTACCTCAGGATAACGATCAGGTGCGGGACGTCATTCAAGGTGTGATCATGGAGTACGACGCGCCCAAGGAAGGTACAGCATACAGCGATGCATCCACCCAGGCGATGTACGAGCACTATCAACAGCCACGTAGGAAGTATTTTGTTATCGCAGACGGTGAAGAAATTTTGGGCTGTGCAGGTGTAGGTCCTCTGGATGGAATCGCCGGTAATATTTGTGAGTTGCAAAAAATGTATTTTCTACCTCAAGCCCGCGGCAAGGGCTTCGGTCGTAAGATGATGGAACTTTGTATCTCGACCGCTGAAAGATTTGCCTACCACAAGATCTATATTGAAACCATGCAAAGCATGGTTGAAGCACAAGCTTTATACAGAAAAACCGGTTTCAAATTACTCGAGGCTCCTCTAGGTTCAACGGGTCACTATTCCTGCCCGGTTCAGATGATCAAAAATCTATGACGCTTAATGAATATAAAATTGCGTTCAAGAATCAGCTGGCTCATATTTATCCCGAGCAAGAAGCTTTAAGCATTCTACAGATTTTGTGCGAGGATTTGTTGAACTGGTCGCGCACGGACTTTCTATTTAAAAATAAGGAAGCGCTTACACACTTACAGCGTGAGATTCTTGACAAGTCTCTAGAGAAGCTCATGCAACATGAACCCGTGCAGCACATCACGGGCATCGCACATTTTTTTGGGGAACAGTTCAAGGTTTCTCAAGACACGCTGGTTCCTAGGCAAGAGACTGAGGAGCTCGTGGACTGGATCATTAAAGATCATCAAAAATTATCACCCAAAACAATCATGGACATCGGTACGGGAACGGGTTGTATAGGTTTGAGTTTAGGTCTCGCTTTCGCGAAAGCGCAAATATCACTTGCCGATGTCTCAAAAATGACGCTGGAGATTACAAAAAAAAATGCCGCAAATTTGCATCTGGTAGAGAGAATCAAGCTTGTGCAAATAGATATTCTCAGAGCTGAATCCATCCCAGAAGCTGACATCATTGTCAGTAACCCACCCTATGTGCGAGACATGGAAAAAGTCGAGATTCAAAAAAATGTACTCGACTATGAGCCACACCTTGCGCTTTTTGTGAGTGATGACGATCCGTTGATTTTCTATCGTAAAATCATGCAACTCGCGCTTCCCAGTCTTCAAAATGGCGGTTTGCTCTATTTTGAAATTAATCAATACTTGAGTGACGAGATGAAGTCGCTCGCCAGCGATCTAGGACTTACCTTTGAGTTGAAGAAAGATCTCAATGGCAACTGGCGCATGATGAAGTGCTGGCTGTAGATCTTGTCAGATTTTTTAAATTAACCGATATGCTTTCGCTTCGACTCCGCTCAGCGACCGCACTCTGGTATGAAGTATTAATAAAATGACACCCAAAGAACAGATCACATCCCTCAGGGAAGAGCTAAGGCATTACAACCACGAGTATTATGTCAATGACAACTCTGAGATCTCAGATTTTGAATTTGATAAAAAGCTGGAACAGCTCAAACAGCTGGAAGCCGCCCATCCTGAATATTTTGATCCCAGCAGTCCATCTGTGCGCGTGGGAGGAGAAGTGACTAAAAACTTCGAGACTGTGGTGCATAAATACCGCATGTACTCGCTGGATAATTCCTATTCCCTGCAAGACTTAAAGGATTGGGAAAAGCGTATCAAGAAAATCGTGGACGGTCCCGTGGAATATGTCTGCGAACTCAAATACGACGGAGCGAGTATAAGTTTGCGGTACGAGAATGGCGCTTTCGCGAAAGCGGTAACCCGAGGAGACGGTTCACAAGGTGATGAAGTGACGACTAATGTGCGTACTATCAACTCAGTACCGTTGAAACTGAAGGGAGATGATATCCCGAAGGAATTTGAAATAAGAGGTGAGATTGTCTTGCCTTGGGAAGGGTTCAATGCGATGAACGCCGCACGAGAAAAAGAAGGGCTTGATCTATATAGAAATCCGCGTAATACGGCTAGTGGTAGTCTAAAACTACAAGATAGTGCTGAAGTGGCTAAGCGGCCGCTCGAGTGTCTGCTCTATCAACTTGCCGGCGACGACTTGCCCATTGTAACTCAATATGAAGGTCTAGAAAGAGCGCGCAGCTGGGGTTTTAAGGTACCTCAAGAATCGGTTTTGGCTAAAGATCTTGATGAGGTAATGCGCTACATCGAGAAATGGGATGTAGAGCGCAAAAATCTACCTTACGAAACTGATGGCGTAGTGATCAAAGTAAATAGTTTACGCCAGCAAGAGGAACTGGGTTTTACCGCAAAAGCTCCTAAATGGGCGATGGCCTACAAGTTCAGCACTGAGCAAGTCTCCACCCGATTAGAAAAAATCACCTATCAAGTTGGTAGGACCGGTGCGGTCACGCCAGTGGCAAACCTCTCGCCTGTTGAAATATCGGGAACGACGGTAAGACGTGCCAGCTTACACAATGCAGATCAAATCGAGAAATTGGACATCAGGGAAGGAGATGAGGTTTATGTGGAAAAGGGCGGAGAGATCATTCCTAAAATCGTTGCAGTTGATCTTTCCAAACGTCCAGACGACTCACAACCCACAGTTTACGCAATCCATTGCCCAGAATGCGATACAGAGCTGATCAGAAAGGAGGGCGAGGCGCAACACTTTTGCCCCAATGAAATGGGTTGTCCACCTCAAATCAAAGGACGTATCCAGCATTTTATCTCGCGCAAAGCCATGGATATTGATGGCATTGGAGCAGAAACGGTCGATCAACTAGTTGAAGCTGGACTCATCGCTACTTACGCTGATTTATATGAATTGACCGTTGATAAAGTTTTACCGTTGGAGCGCATGGCTCAAAAAAGTGCCGAAAACATGGTAAACGGTATTGAGGCGAGTAAGAAAGTGCCTTTTGAGCGGGTACTATTCGCTTTGGGAATACGCTACGTGGGTGAGACGGTCGCTAAAAAGCTGGCGTATCATTACAAGTCGATGGACGCTCTCATGAAGATGCCAGAGCGAGAACACAATTCTACCGACTTGTTCTCTCAAGCAACGGATGCTGCCACGGAAAAAGTAGAGGAACTTAATGCCATTCCAGAAATAGGTCGCGTTATCGCGCAATCGGTTTGTGATTTTATACAAGATCCATTGCATAGAGGTACAGTGCAACGATTAAAAGAGTATGGTTTGCAAATGGAAATTGCCGCAGAGCAACTGGAAGGAAAAACCGATGTTCTCGCCGGTAAGTCTTTTGTGATCTCTGGTGTATTTGAACGATCCCGCAACGAACTCAAAAAAATGGTTGAAGATAACGGCGGCAAGCTTTCCAGTTCCATCTCGGGAAAGACCGATTATCTCATAAGAGGTAAAAACATGGGCCCTTCAAAATTGGAAAAAGCTGGAAAACTGGGTATTCCTATGATTAGTGAAGAGGAGTTTTTGGGGATGGTTTGATTTTCTGGATCCCGAGCGTTCAAACCCTTTTCGCCTAGCAACAAGTTCCCAAGCATTTTTCCCTTCGTCTGAAGGGAAAGGCTTTTACTTGAGCGCTGATACTCTCATTTTATAAATCGTAAGAAAACACTTCATCTAAAGAGTGAAAAAGCTTCTCCCTTCGTTGAAGGGAGACCGGTCGACGACGAAGCGGACAAAGTCTGCTGAGCGACCAGAGGGTTTTACGGTTGCTTGGTTTTTACCTGATTCTTAAGCAACCTATCTACTAGCGCTGAGTTGTACTTTGGGTTTACGTTTGAGTGGAAAATGGGTGAGAGGGTTAATTTAATACTGCGGTCACGGAGTGCAACTCCGCGCCAGCGAGGGGGATGGTATAATTTCCAGCATCCCGAGCGTTCAAACCCTTTTCGCTTAGCAACAAGTCGCCAAGCATTTTTCCCTTCGTCTGAAGGGAAAGGCTTTTACTTGAGCGCTGATACTCTCATTTCATTTACCGTAAGAAAATACCTGATCTCGAAAGTGAAAAAAGCTTCTCCCATCGTTGAAGGGAGACAGGTCGGCGACGAAGCGGACAAAGTCTGCTAAGCGACCAGAGGGTTTTATGGTTGCTTGGTTTTTACCTAATTCTTAAGTAACCTATGTACTAGCGCCGAGTTGTACTTAACGTTCATGTATTTTAGAAGAATGGTGATAAGTTTAGTTTAGTGCTGCGGTCACGGAGTTCAACTCCGCGTCAGATAGGGAAAATATAGACCTTTCAAAATTGGAAAAGACAGAGAAACTGAATATTACTATAATTAGTGAAAAGAAGTTTGTGGGGATGGTTTAATTTTATAGTCGGATGAGAAAATTTGGTAAAACGATAAAGATATTTCTGGTAGATGGAGAGCCTAATGGTCGTATGACCTGCGAACTCTCGAATTGGACTGGCAAAGCGATTAAAATTCCTAGGAACAGAGTTAAAGAGTCCCGCGATAGAAGAGAGTTAGATGGAACTGGAATTTATATTTTATTTGGTAAATCTGACAAATCACAAACTAGATCTGCTGCATATATTGGAGAAGCCGAGGGACTGTTTAATAGATTGAATCAACATTTGTCTTCTAAAGACTTTTGGAACGAAGCCTTGGTTGTGGTTAGCAAAGATGAAAATCTAAATAAAGCACACATCAAATACCTGGAAAGTCGATTACATGAAATAGCTACAAATGTTGATCGATACGAAATTCTCAATGGTAATTTACCTACGCGATCTATAATTTCGGAATCTGACAGCGCTGAAATGGAAGAGTTCATAGATAATGTCAAATTACTCGTAAATAGTTTGGGTTATAAGATTTTTGACGATTTGAGAAAAGCTCAAACTTCCGAAGAGTTAAAAAATAATACCTTTCATATTCAAGCACCGCGTGGAGCAGATGCTATGGGTCAAATGACTAATGAAGGGTTTTTAGTTTTGAAAGATTCACAAATTGCAGTTTCAACAACGAATTCTTTTCCGAAAGCAATGCATAATCTAAGAATGCAATTGATCGAAGATGGCTTCGTCATTAATCGAAACCAACGTTTCATTTTTAGCCAAGATTATTTATTCTCAAGCCCTTCTGCGGCGGCTGCCGTAGTGATGGGAAGAAGTGCTAACGGTTTGACTGAATGGAAATTGTCAGATGGAAGGATTCTAAAAGCAGTTGAATCCGAAAGCTGAATAAACGTCGCGATCAAATCTCATAAACCACATTACTTCCCTCAACCTCACCGCTGGGAGCAAAAGTAAAGTCGATGCGTCCCAAATTGATGCCGTAGCAGCCTACCTGGTTGATCATTACTTTTTCGCCTTGAGCGTTATCTACTAAAACGGGTGCGTCGAGAAATGTGTGGGTGTGACCGCCTACGATGAGGTCGATACCGCTGGTAGCGCCAGCAAGGGAAACATCTGAAACTTTACTACCGCTGTACTTGTAACCCAAATGGGATACACAAATCACTAAATCGCAATTTTTCTCATTGCGCAAAATGTTGACTTGGTCTTTTGCCACTTCAACAGGGTCGAGGTATTGGGTTTCTTTGTACATTTTTTTATTGACCAGTCCTTCCAGCTCGATTCCTAAACCAAAAATCCCAATTTTGATTCCGTCCTTTTCAAAAACACGGTTCTTGAGGGTTTTCCCGGCCATGATGGTGTTTGAGAAATCGTAGTTGGAAATCACAAAGTCAAAGTTGGCGTGTGGAAGTTGCTTGTACAAACCTTCAATACCGTTATCAAAATCATGATTCCCTATCGTTGCCACGTCATAACCCATCATGCTCATGAGTTTGATTTCCAGCTCGCCACCGTAAAAATTAAAATAAGGCGTGCCCTGAAAAATGTCGCCACAATCCAACAAAAGCGTATTCGGATTTTCCTGGCGCACCTTTTTGATGAGCGCTGCACGTCTTGCAACACCGCCACGACCATCGTTGCGACCGCCAGAAATGGGCTCGATGTGTGAGTGCGTATCATTGGTATGCAGAATGGTTATTTTTTTAGATCCATCGGCTATCGTAGGAGCCGTATTCAGCAAACTGCCTGCAAGTGAGTGATTAGAAAACATCACCGCTCCCGTTAGAGCGCCTACGCTACTTCTTTTGATAAACGTACTTCTTTTCATGGCAGTAAATTAAAGGGTTGATTTGGTAAAACGATCGTCGTGTTCAAAATTCAAGGTGTCTGTTTTGCGCAAGTAATCTATGATCGCGTTACGCAGTTTGTAATCCAGATCCGTCATTTTAGCACCTTCAAAAAAGCTCATGTTGTCGCCACCATTGAACAGGTAATCAGTTGTTGCGACGTAATAAGTATGCTGGCTGTTTATCGGCTCGCCTTTGATTAGGGCAGATTTGAGTTTACCGTTTTTATCCAAAGCAATTTTGAGTCCTTCAAACGGGTGTGCGCGCTCTCGTTCTACCAGATAATTTACCAGTCGGTTCATTTGCGACCCATCGAGTTCTGCAACCACGATTTGATTTTCAAAAGGCATGATTTCATAGGCGTTGCGCATGGTGATCTGGCCTTGTGGCAAAGCAGCTCTGATCCCGCCGTGGTTAAGCAGCGCCATGTCAAAACTCTTTCCCGTTCTCGATTTGAAAACCGGGTCGGCTTGAACTCTCACGGTTTCGGCAAAAAAGTTTCCTATGGGCGTGTTGAGCTCGTAGTCGTTTTTGTGCATGAGTTTTGGGTTGTAGCTCAGCACGCTGTCCATTTGAGCGGAAAGGTTTTTTTTGTACGGCGCGATAAACTGCTCGATGCTGTCCACACTTCCCAGGCTTTCGTCAATCGTGGTCTGGCTAGCCGTGGCTTTGGTGAGGCTGTAGTTCTCAGTCGTTTTTTCAGTTTTACAGGAATGTAAAAAGAGTAGAATAGCGAGAAGTGATGACGCTTTCGCGAAAGCGGAAACTCTCAAAAACCTACGTTCAGAATATTTGCTCATACTAGGAGAGGTAAATGCGGGATTGATCTATTTTTGTGAAGAGGTAAAAGTACATGATTTTTAAACCAATTCAGAAGCAATGGGTGCGCCGCGAGATTAAGAAATCGATAAATAATCGGCAGCGTGGTACATCTAAAAATCCAGCAGGAATTCTGATTTTATGCCGAGCTGATGAGGTGGATCCAAGAGCGATCAAGAAACAAGTTTCCAAAGAACTGGGACGAGACGATGTGGAGGTGATCGTTTTTTACGATATGGCTTTTGAAAATCTAGATGGTTTTTATCAAGTGGATAAAAAACTGATCAAGACCTTTGGAAAAATTGCTGATGAACCGATTGCATCTTTACTAAAAAAGAATCACGAGATTCTGATCAATTATTTTGATAAGGAATCATTGGTTTTAAAGTTGCTCTCAAATGCATTGTCAGCACGTTTTAAAGTAGGTTTTGCCCACTCACAAAAAGAATGTGACGATATTTATATCAATGCTGGAATGGATCAAATCGTACATTTTACGAAAGAATTAAAAAAATTACTGAAGGTTATAAAATGAACGAATTAAAAGGAATGGGCGTTGCATTGATTACGCCTTTTGATGCCCAGGGTAATGTGGATCATGAAGCTCTGAAAAGAGTGGTGCAGCACCAGCTGGATAACGGTACGGATTATCTGGTCGTTTTAGGAACTACGGCAGAGAGCGCTACACTTTCTGCAGCGGAGAAAAAAGAAGTGATTAGCACTATAGTTGAAACTAATGTAGGTAAACTCCCGCTCGTGATTGGGATAGGCGGCAATAATACTCGAGTGATACTAGAAGAAATCGCCTCTACAGGTTTAGATCCATTCACCGCAATCTTATCGGTTTCACCGGCTTATAGCAAACCTACTCAAGAAGGAATCTACCAGCATTTTAAAGCTATCGTGACCAGTACGGAAAAGCCTATCGTGTTGTACAATGTGCCAGGACGCACGGCTTCAAATATGAGCGTGGACACGGTGGTAAGATTGGCAAACGATTTTGACAATATTGTTGGGATTAAAGAAGCTGCGGGCGACTTGCCAGCGGCGATGAAGATGATTCAGCGCACACCTGATGATTTTCTTGTGATTTCAGGAGATGACATGATTGCCAATGCCATGACCCTTGCAGGCGGTGCTGGTGTGATCTCTGTAATAGGACAAACACTTGCAAAGGATTTCTCTGAAATGATAAGACTGGCTTTAGCTGGTGAAGTAAAAGCATCCTATAATTTGCACTATAAAGTCGCTGACAGCATAGATCTAATTTTTGAACAGGGGAACCCGGCTGGGATCAAGAACATGTATGAGCACATGGACATTTGTCAGCAACATTTGAGGTTGCCATTAGTTCCCGTGGATGAGGATTTGAGTGATCGTATTAAATCTTTCTTGAACCGCACGTACTTAAAGTCCTAGATAAGCGTTATTATTTCTATTATTGATTATCAAGAAAATAGTACTTTTGCCGCCCATGAAAAGATTGACCAATAAATACCTTCTATTTTCAATCATTGCAGCGTTGACTTTTGCCTGTAGTCCATATCAAAAGGCCCTCAAGTCTGAAGATACCATGCTTAAGGTGAGAATGATCGATACGCTCATGAAAAAAGAGAAGTACGGAAAAGCGATTGCGCTCTTTGATCAGGTAAAGAACAAGTATCGAGGTACGGATAGTGCCCCAGATATGGCACTGAAATATGCTGAAGCACTTTATAAAGACCGTACCTATATACTGAGTGCCAATCAATACGAGCGTTTTACTACATCGCACCCGAGACACCCCAAACGAGACATGGCTTTGTTTATGGCGGCTAAAAGCCATTACCAGATGTCAGAAGTGTATTCTAAGGATCAAAGAGATACTAAAATTGCTCTAGCCAAATTGCAAGATTACATAAACGTATATCCTGATGGGGAATATGTAAAAGAAGCAAATGTACTTGTAGATGAGCTGAGAACGAAGCTTGATAAGAAGGCATTTGAAATAGCTCGCAACTACCATCACCGTGAACGCTATATTGCAGCTATAGAAAGTTTTGAGAATTTTATTCTTGATCACCCAGGTTCAACTTATCAAGATGATGCTCACTTTTATATTTTAGATTCTCAGTTTGAATACGGGATAAACAGTGTCGCAACACTTGTTCCTGAAAGACTGGAACTTGCCAAAAATTATTATAATACCTTTGCACGTCGTTTTCCTAACAGTGAATACATGGAAGACGCCAATGAAATTTTAGAAAAAATCGAGGCCTACAAGCCTGAAACAGAATTATAAAAGCTATGGACACTAAAAATCTTAAAGCACCCAATACAACGGTAACTTATGATCGTGATGCGATTACAGAACCTACCGGTAATATTTATGAGGCGATCTCAATCATTGCAAAGCGTTCTGAGCAAATCAATACAGAGATCAAAGAAGAACTTACTGAGAAGCTTGAAGAATTTGCAACTTATAATGAATCTCTAGAAGAGGTCTTTGAAAACAAGGAGCAGATCGAGGTTTCTAAGTTTTATGAAAGATTACCTAAGCCTCACGCCATTGCAGTAGAGGAGTGGAAAGAGAGCAAAATCTACCACAGAGATACCGGTACGGCAGTATAATTTACAATGAGTGTACTGGGCGGCAAGAATATCTTACTGGGAGTTACTGGGGGTATTGCTGCATACAAAACAACTTTTCTTGTGCGCCTGCTTATCAAAGCAGGCGCATCTGTTAAGGTCATAATGACTCCTGCTGCGAGGGAGTTTGTGACACCCTTGACCTTATCCACCCTTTCTAAAAATCCTGTTCTTTCTCACTTTACAGATCCTGATGATGAGAACGATACCTGGAACAATCATGTAGAGCTAGGACTTTGGGCAGATTTGATGATCATCGCGCCTGCTACTGCAAATACCTTGAGCAAGATGGTGTCTGGCACTATTGACAATCTGCTTTTGGGAGTGTATTGCAGTGCAAAATGTCCCGTCTATTTTGCTCCGGCCATGGATCTGGACATGTTCAAGCATCCATCTACTCAAGCCAATTTTGAAAAGCTAGCTTCTTACGGGAATACAATGATTCCTGCTGAGGATGGTGAGCTTGCAAGCGGTCTTTCTGGTCAGGGGCGCATGGCAGAACCAGAGAACATCTTAAAATTTATCGAGGAAGATCTTGCTGCAAAAATGCCATTGCGTGGTAAAAAATGCTTAGTCACTGCTGGGCCAACTCATGAAGCGATTGATCCAGTACGTTTTATTGGTAATCACAGCAGTGGTAAGATGGGCATGGCGATTGCCCTGGATCTTGCAGATCGAGGCGCTGAGGTTTTTTTGATCATGGGACCTAGTGCGTTGAATCAACCGCATGATTTGATTGAGCGCATCGATGTAGTCAGTGCCATGGATATGAAGAATGCCGTAGATGAATACATCACTTCGGTGGATATTGCGGTTTTTTCAGCTGCGGTGGCAGATTATAGGCCAGCAACGGTGAGCGATCATAAAATAAAAAAGGCCACGGATACGTTATCCATAGAATTGGTGAAAAATCCCGATATTTTAGCCGGCGTAGGAGCCATGCAGAAACCTCCTTACTTGGTAGGGTTTGCGTTGGAGACTAATAATGAAATGGAGCACGCTTTCGCGAAAGCGGAAAAGAAAAACACAGACCTGCTCGTATTGAACTCCATGAGAGATGAAGAGGCTGGGTTTAATAAAGACACCAATAAAATTACCTTGATACGCAGGGATAAATCCTCAAGGGAGTTCCCGGCAAAATCCAAAGTTGAGGTGGCAAAAGATATTGTAGATGAGATACTTAAGGATATTATGTAGTTTGTTAGTTGTTTTGTTCTGCTGTCAGGTAAATGCCCAAGAGCTCAATGCGACGGTGCAGGTAAACACACTCAATCTTGCTCAACGTGATCAGACTGTTTTTGCTACGCTAGAAACTTCAATGCAAGAGTTTCTCAACACGACTAAGTGGACGGATCAAGAATTTAGAGAAGAAGAGCGCATCGACTGCTCTCTAGTTTTTGTAGTCACTGAATTTGAAGGCGATCGTTTTAAGGGTAATTTTCAAATCAGCGCGTCGCGACCGGTTTTCAATTCGGCCTATGTAACTCCTCTATTTAACTATAAGGATAATGACATTGACTTCCAGTACGTGCAAAATGCTCCATTGTTTTATAATGACAACCGTTTTGACAGTAATTTAATTTCATTGTTGTCCTTTTACGCTTACACGATCATCGCTCTAGATGCAGATTCATACGCGCTTAAAGGAGGGCAAAAATTTCATGCAGAAGCACAAAACATAGTGAATCTTGCTCAGGGTGGATCAGGAGCAAGCGGCTGGAGACCCAGTGATGGTTTGATTTCTCGTTTTAGATTGAATGACGACATTTTATCTGATACTTACAAAGAATACAGAGAGGTGATGTATTTATATCACAGAAAGGGTATGGACACTTTTTCGGGTGATCAAAAACTGGCCAAAACTGTCATCAAAAACCACATTCTCAAACTTAAAACACTACAAGCCCGCCGACCCAATAGTTTAGTACAACGCGTATTCTTTGACGCAAAAGCTGATGAGATTGCGAGTATCTTCTCTGGTGGACCTCCTGTGGACATCAAAGAACTGGTGGAGACGTTGCAAAACCTGTCGCCTAACCAGTCTTCAAACTGGCGTAAAATCAAAGTTTGATTAAAGCTGATCTCGTTAGTATTTATTAGCTAATCCTTTAGTATAGCTATAGGTATTCTAGTATTTTTGAGTCAACCTAATTAAATGGCTAGCGTTGCTTAAAAGCATTCATATTCAAAATTTTGCACTCATTGATCAGCTTCAGCTCGACCTGAAGGACGGTCTGACTATTCTCACAGGTGAAACCGGAGCTGGTAAATCTATTATTCTTGGGGCTTTAGGTCTATTGCAAGGAAATCGTGCGGACCTGAGCGTGGTGAGAGACAAAACGGTTAAGTGTATTGTCGAGGCAGAATTTTCAGTAAAATCCTTGGGAATCAAATCTGTTTTTGAGGATTTAGACCTGGATTATGAGGATCATTCACTTTTACGACGTGAGATCATGCCTTCTGGAAAAAGTCGAGCATTCATAAACGATACTCCCGTTACGCTTGATGTGATGAAGCAAATAGGAGGACGCTTGATTGATATCCACTCCCAGCATCAAACTCTAAATATTTCCAGTGACCTGTTCCAAAGAGAGGTGCTCGATGCTTTTATAAAAAATGCCACTCAAAAAAATAAACTGAGTTTTCAGTCCATTCTTGAAGCGTATCAATCTCTTTTAAAGGAGTTTAGATCAAACAAAAGACAGCTAGACGAATTAGACAAGAAAAAGGCCGAACTGCTTAAAGAACAAGATTATAACGCCTTTTTACTGGATGAGTTAGAACAAATTCCACTTGACAAGCTCAATGAAGACGATATCAATGAAGAGTTGAATCAGCTTTCCAATGTGGAGTCCATAGAAGTGGCACTTCAATCACTCATGGACGGTTTGGGAGATGATGAAAATGGGATTTTAGACCGTTTGAGAGTTTTGAAAAGTTCCATTTCTGAGATAGGTGGATTTTCTGATAAATATGCGAGTCTTAAAGAACGTCTGGATTCAGTGATCATTGAATTAGAAGATGTTTTAAGTGAAACTGATCACTTGGCTGATCAAGTAACTGCAGATCCTGAACGATTAGATATTTTATCGAACCAGTTGAATCAGCTTAATTCTCTATACAAGAAACATCAGGTAGATGATGTCAGATCCCTGATTGATATCAGAAACAAACTTGCTGATAAAATTTTGGATTCTCAAAGTATGGATTCCAAAATCAAAAAATTGAATGGAATAATTTCGGTTCAGGAAAATGAGCTTCATGAAAAAGCTTCCGATCTTATGGGATTACGGAATGTGGAGAAAACGGCTCTAGAAGAACAAGTTTTAGAAATTGCAGGATTGCTGGGAATGCCAGATGCGGTTTTCTCTATTAAAATTGCAGAAACAGTTACTTTCAATGATTACGGAAAGGATGAGATCAGCTTTTTGTTTTCGGCAAACAAAGGATCTGTGCCATTGGAATTGAATAAAGCAGCTTCTGGAGGAGAGCTATCGCGATTAATGCTGGCTATCAAATCGATATTAGGAAACGTCAAAAAATTACCTACCATAATTTTTGATGAGATTGACACGGGTGTAAGTGGCCGTATTGCAGATAAGATGGCCCTCGTTATGAAGAATATGTCCGAAAAGCTTCAAGTAATTACCATTACGCATTTACCTCAAATTGCAGCCTCTGGTACCGATCACCTTGTAGTTTCAAAGAAAAATCAAGATGATCGAACAGTCTCGACCATCAATCGACTCAATGAGCAAGAACGAATTGAAGAAATTGCACAAATGTTAAGTGGTGGAGTGGTGACTAATGCAGCACGCGAAAACGCAAAAACATTACTAAACTAGAAACTATATATTTGTCGCATAACTAACAGACTATGGCTTTTAATTTATTGAAAGGAAAAAGAGGGATTATTTTTGGAGCTCTAGATGAGAATTCCATTGCATGGAAGACGGCTCAACTGGCTCATGAAGAGGGCGCAACTTTTGTGCTTACAAATGCACCCGTTGCCATGCGTATGGGGCAGATCAATGAACTCGCAGAAAAAACAGGCAGTGAGATTATTCCAGCAGATGCTACCAATCTTGATGATTTAGAAAACCTAGTGAATAAGGCGGTGGAGATCTTGGGAGGAAAGCTAGACTTTGTCCTGCATAGTATTGGTATGAGCGTAAACGTTAGAAAAGGGCGTCATTATACTAATCAAAACTATTCTTGGACAGAAAAAGGATGGGATGTCAGTGCTCTATCTTTTCACAAAGTGTTACAAACACTTCATAAACAAGAGGCGATGAATGAATGGGGGAGTGTGGTAGCGCTTACTTACATGGCGGCGCAAAGATCTTTTCCAGATTATAATGATATGGCTGATAATAAAGCCTATCTGGAATCTATTGCTCGAAGCTTTGGCTACTTCTTTGGAAAAGAAAACAAAGTTCGTGTAAATACGATTTCTCAATCGCCTACTCCTACCACAGCGGGTAGCGGTGTTAAAGGATTTGATGGTTTCTTCAACTATGCTGATAAAATGAGTCCATTAGGTAATGCTACTGCTCAGGAATGCGCTGAATACACGATTACATTATTCTCTGATTATACGAAAAAAGTCACGATGCAAAATCTGTTTCACGATGGCGGATTTTCCAATACAGGAGTGAGTCAAGAGGTGATGGAGAATTTTTAATTTCATTTGATATTTTATAGTGAAAGCAGCTTTTTAGCTGCTTTTTTTATTGTGAGAAATTACTTGGTTTTTGGTTTTTTGGAAAAACCTTGTTTTGTTCAAGTTTTTTTAATGTAGAAATACTATATTCGGAACCTTAATAAAATCAAAAAAAACATGAGGAATAAATTACTCTTGATTATTGCGTTGATTTCAAGCACGGTGGCTTTCGCCCAATGTGATTACACCCTTGAGCTGCGTGATGAGTTTGGTGATGGCTGGCAGGGCTTTGGCGTTAATGGTCAGGTTGAATTAGTAATAGGTGGTGTTGCCACACAGTATACTATAAACCCTGGTACAGGCTCTCCAAGTACACAAACCTTTACTATTTCTGTAACAAATAATGATCCTATTGAGATCAATTATACACCTCCTTTCATCCCTGGAGATGCGAGCTTCACCCTAACGGATTCAGAGGGGATTTTAGTGTATGATTCACCGGCGGGTTCAGTTCCATCGAGCAATCCCGTCTTTACTGGTACGATTTCTTGTCCTACTTGTCCAGCTATTCAGGATGACATAAGTGTTAACAATGTTGAGGCGCGTGAAGCAGATATTTCTTGGACGGCAGGTGGTGCTGAAACAGAATGGATTGTTGAATTTGGAATCAGCCCATTGACTTTAGGTACGGGAACAGAACGTATTGCTACTTCAAACAATCCGTATGTTCTGGATGGTCTTACTCCAGAAACAACTTATGATGTATATGTAAGGTCGCGATGTTCAGCTACGGATCGTGGGTCGGCTAGAGGTCCCATATCGTTCACTACCTTACCCTCATGTCCTAGACCTGACACTTTTACCGAGTTAGGAACAAATCCTAACTCAGCTACTTTTCTAGCTCAAGCTTCAGGGAATTTCTCTAATACTGGTTTTTATCAAATCGGAGAGGCTCCATATACTTTGGGAACTTCGGCAGCTGTTGCCGTGAATACGCTACCTGCCCTAAATATTACAGGTCTAAGATCAAATACTACTTATGATGTTTATGTAAGATTCGATTGTGGTAATGGGGACTTAAGTCAGTATTCAGATCAGCCCTATACTTTTACAACTCCAAAAAATTGTGAAGATATCACTGCAAATATGGTCAGTAACTTGACTTTCACTACCGCAGAACTTTCTTGGACGGCTGGCGGAACGGAAACGGAATGGCAGATTGAGTATGGCGTAGCACCGCTAGGTTCAGGAGCAACTTTTAATACTACTGTGGCATCAACTACTGAAGTCCTAACAGGATTGTTATCAGCTACTGATTATGAATATTGTATCACTGCTATTTGTGGTCCATTGGATAGTGCTGACCCGGTTTGTGGGACCTTTAGCACTCCTTCAGATTATTGTGGTGCTGATCCTTTAGTAGACTCAGGAGGTATAGCTGACAACTATTCAAATAATGAGAATATAACCTATACTATCTGTCCAGACAATCCTGGGGATATTGTAACTCTTGACTTTACCGAGTTTGATGTGGAGAGTTCTTCAAATACTAGTTGCTTTGATAATTTATCAATTTACGATGGTGATTCAACTACTGCTCCATTAATCTCTCCTGCTGGTTCTGCAACGAGCTGGTGTTTCAATAGAGCTACTGGAATAGGTACGGGAGATTTGACTCTAGCAAATATTCAGGCAACTTCTACGTCAGGTTGTATCACACTAGTTTTTACAAGTAACCCAACTAACACAGGCGCTGGCTTTTTAGCAACGGTGACATGTACAGCCCCACCAGCCTGTTCAGAGCCCGATCAGCTCGCAATCTCCCAGGTATATGGAGGCGGAGCCAACTTTACCTGGAACTCTAATGCTGATGATGTTGAGTGGGAGGTAGAGGTTCAACCAGCTGGGACTGCTCAAGGGACCGCTGGAGCCGTCTATACTTCTACTGTAACAGATTCACGTGAGGTGATTAGAGGCCTTATGCCATCAACACCCTATGATGTCTATGTAAGGGAAAATTGTATTTCTGGTGATCAATCAATCTGGGCTGGACCTAGGTCATTCACAACTACAGCTTGTGATGCTGTAAGCGCGCCATACACAGGTGCTGGTGGAGTAGGAGCGGGTAATAACTTTGACAATTTTCCTGGAAACTGCTGGGATGAGGTAAATAATACACCTATCACTGGTATTCCAGTAGCATCAAACGGCGCATGGGATAACTTTGATTTTGCAAATGATAGTTCTTCACCAAATGGTAATTCTGCGTTGTTCCCAATTTTCTCGAACGGTCCTATGGACAATGACTGGTTGATGAGTCCTACTTTCGATTTAGGGGCTGCTGGACACAATATGTTATTGAACTATAGAGTGGCGCTTACTGAAGCGTTTGGTCAGGGCCCTTCAAACTTTGGAGCTGATGATAACGTTAAGTTGTTTATAAGCGATGACAACGGTTTTAACTGGACTATACTTAGAACCTATGATGCTAGTTCTAACCTACAACCATCTGCAAGCAATGAGGTAATCGATCTTTCTAGCTATAGCGGTGAGGTGAAATTTGCATTTGTAGGTAGTTTAGGGCCGGATGGAAATACGACAGCTGATATTGAGTTCTTTGTAGATGAATTTAGAATCGCCACGACTGCTAGTATCTCTAGTAATGAAGATTTAGAGGTAGCAGTTTATCCTAATCCTACTGATGGAGTTCTTAATTTAAATTCGGTTGAGGAAATTCAGAAGATATCTGTTTTCAACTTGATGGGGCAAAAAGTCCTTCAGGTCAATAAACAGACTGAATTACTGAAGTCGATTGATATGAATTCACTTAATTCCGGTATATACTTAGTTAAAGTTGAGACCCAAAACGCTGAGCAGACCGTGAGAGTAGTTAAAAACTAAACTTGCTTTCAATTAATATAAGCCGCTGGTAACAGCGGCTTTTTTATTGTCTATTTTTGAGTTATGAATGTAAATCTAGTTTCTTTCATAATCCCAGTATATAATAGGCCAGAAGAGATTGAAGAGCTTTTGGAAAGCTTGGTACTGCTCCGTGGCGACCATCGTTTTGAGGTGGTGGTCGTTGAGGATGGATCTAATGAAAGATGTGAAGATATATGTTCTCGCTTTCGCGAAAGCGTAACCATTCAATATCATTATAAAAACAATTCTGGCCCTGGTGACTCTAGGAATTATGGAATGCGAGTCGCCAATGGTGATTATTTTGTCATATTGGATAGCGACTGTATCGTACCGCCAGGTTATTTAGAGATCATATTTACAGAGCTTGGGAGAGATTTTGTACATTGCTACGGTGGGCCAGATGCTGCTGAGGAAGATTTCAGCAATGTGCAGAAAGCTATTAACTACACCATGACTTCATTTCTGACCACTGGTGGAATCAGGGGCGGAAGTGAAAAGTTAGGGAAATTTCAACCACGCAGCTTCAATATGGGGCTGAGTAAAGAAGCGTTTGAAAAAAGCGGAGGCTTTGGGAAAATACACCCGGGAGAGGATCCGGACCTCACCATCAGACTTTGGAACCTAGGTTATCAAACGCGACTCTTTCCAGATGCATATGTTTATCACAAAAGAAGAATATCGTACTCATTATTCTATAAACAGGTCAAAAAGTTTGGTATGGTGAGAGTGATTCTCAACAAATGGCATCCCGATACACGCAAGATCACCTATTGGTTTCCAGTAGTTTTTACGATCGGTTTTATTTTGAGCTTTTTGATGCTGTTATTTGGAATCAGCATACCGATCATTTGTTATGCGCTATATTTATTTACTCTGTTCATTGATAGCAGTATCAAGAATGGTGTAACTGTGGGGTTTTACTCAATAGGGGCAGCGATTATCCAGTTTTATGGGTATGCTTGTGGCTTTATAGAATCTTATTTTTCTATAGTTGTAAAAAAAGAGGATGAACGTGTGGCATTCCCCACCTTGTTCTTCAAATAAACTGTTATGAAGCGGAAAAAAATCTCTGGCTTTTTAGTAATACTGATGGGTGTTACCATCTTGTGGTTCATTTCTAAATACAAGAATGTTTATGAAGAAGAGGTACAGGTTGAGGTGCAGTGGAATCAGATTCCAGAAGATATAAAAATTCAAGAGGATAGTGAGACTATCGTCTTTAATCCACGATTGAGACAACGAGGTTTTAAACTGATGGCAAATAAAATATTCAAACCCACAGTAAAACTAAACTTTGAGAAATTCACCTTTAGCAGAAACGATAGTATCTTTTTCAATCCTTTCTTAGAGAAGGAGGAGCTAAGCAAAGTTGATCGAGAACTTTCTATTCAGGATGTCAAAAATCAGGATATCTATATACCTGCAACTCGTTTTGAAAGAAAAAAAGTTCCTATCTCCACTAATTTTAAAATCAAATATGCTAATAATTTTAAGGCTAAAGTGCCATTTAAATTAGAACGCGATAGCATTATCTTATTTGGAAAGAATAAATTATTAAGTGAGGTGGATAGTTTGATTCTCACATCTGAGCCGATTTTAATAAATGATACACTTGTTGAGCGCAAATTAAAATTAACACTGCCTACAGATGATATAAAGGCTAATGTAGATCATGTTCAGGTAACTTTTAGAGCAATGGAAGTCACAGAGGGTAGTTTTATAGTTCCGGTAGAAATACTTTCAAAACCTGCTAATTCTTTCGTCAAAGTGATTCCTGAGACCGTTACAGTCATATATCAAGCAGCGATTGACAATTTTGAATCAATCACTGAAGATGATTTAACCGTACGATTAGACATAGAGAAAGTTCAGGAGTCGAGTAAAGTTATGGTTCCCGAAATCATTTATGATTCAGATCTCATCTACCACGCAAGATTGAAAGAAGAGGCAGTTCAAGTATTAATTGTTAAATGAAAGTTTTAGGCATCACAGGTGGTATAGGAAGTGGGAAGTCCACGATCGCTAAAGAGCTGGTTAGATTCGGTATACCAGTTTTTGTTGCAGATGAGGAGTCAAAAAAACTTTTGAGTGGCAACGAAGAGATAAGAGAAAAAGTCAAATCTCTTTTAGGAGAACAAGCTTATATCGCAACCGAGGGAACAGAAATTCCAAATAGAAAATATATTGCCTCAAAAGTTTTTACTGATAAACAATTGCTTTCAGAACTGAATTCTATAATGCACCCAGCTGTAAGGCAGGAATTTCAAACTTGGAAAGGTGTACAACAATCTTCATATGTTGCTTATGAGGCAGCTATATTGTTAGAAACTGAAGGTAGAAAAATTTGCGACCAAATATTATTAGTAACCGCGCCCCTCGAAATGAGAATAGAACGTGTTATGGCTCGCGATCAAGTGAATAGACAAGAGGTATTACAGCGTATGTCTAAACAATCCTCAGAGTTTGATAAACTCTTACTATCAGATCTTGTTATTTGTAATATTAAACTTACAGAATCAACAAGAGAGGTGAGATTTATTAATGATTTTATGTTAAAATACTGATTATATAGTAATTTTTTTTGCCAAGTTAAGATAAGGTTAAAGGGTTTTTAACAGCACTGTGAAATGTTAAATTTGCCCTGTGCAGAAAAAGCTTTTATACGTACTTATCGGGCTTATGAGCATCTCGCTCGCAGGAATTATAGCCGTTCAGATTTATTGGATCGTTGATAGTATTGAGGAGAAAGAAGAACAATTTTCTTTTGCAGTCAATCAATCGCTTATTAATGTCGCAAATAGACTCGAAAATAATGAGATCAATAAATATCTCAACACATTAGAGAGGCTTAGGGATAGCTTAGGGGTCAAGCCTGACGGGCGTGAGGTCAGGGAGTACTTACTGATTCAGCGTAATGACAAGTTAGAAGAAACAGCGACTTATAAAAATAGCCTGCTTACTGAAACTTATAAGTTAGATCCTCAACTGCTCGAGTTGGATCTCGATAGCGTCATCTTGAAAAAATTATACAATCAAACTTCAAAAACGACTACTACAGATTCTCAAATAGACGGGATCGAATCACGCCAAGATCGTTTTGAGCGCCTAAACAAATTTGAGCAGGTCTATAATGCAGAATTAGCTGATGCAATTCTAGAATTTAATAATGTACTACCGGTCACATCTAGGACTTCAAAGGATGTAATTGCTGAGTTAATCCGTGAGGAACTGGATTATCACAATATTGAAACGGACTTTGAATATGCCATATATCAAGGTGGTTATGCAACTCGTTTGTTGTCAGAAAATTTTGAGTTCAAAGAAAATGCTACATGGGCAACACCGGTTTTTGACTATCGTGACTCTGATGGAGATGCTTACAAGCTTTTGATTAACCTACCCGGTAGAGAGCGTTTCATACTATCCTCGGTAACGGGAATGGCTTTGCTTTCCCTAGTATTTACCGCGGTTATTGTTATTGCTTATTCAAATGCCATTAATCAGATTTTTAAGCAAAGACAAATTTCCCAGATCAAGACAGACTTCATCAACAACATGACTCATGAATTTAAGACGCCTATTGCTACAATTAACTTGGCCCTTGATTCTTTAAACCATCCTCGCATTGCGTCTGACCCAGAAAAGGTTAAGAACTATCTACGCATGATCAGAGAAGAGAATAAGCGCATGCACGGTCAGGTTGAAAATGTCTTACAAATATCTAAACTTGAGAAAAGTGAGCTCAACATGCAAAAAGAGCGCATGGATGCAAACTTGTTGATCCACGAGGCTATTTCCCATATAAAGCTTATTCTCGATCAAAGAGAAGGAGTACTTCAAACTCATTTAGGAGCCTTGCGCACAGATATTTTGGCAAATGAGAGCCATATGACAAACGTGTTTGTGAACATCCTAGAAAATGCGATAAAATATAGCGATGATGCTCCCATCATTGACGTTTATACAGAAAATGTAAAAAACAAAATTGTAATAAAAATACGCGATCAAGGTATAGGAATGAGCAAAGCTGCGAGCCGTAAAGTCTTCCAGAAATTTTTTAGGGAGCACACCGGTGATATTCACAATGTGAAAGGTCATGGTTTAGGTCTCGCTTACGCGAAAAGAGTTCTAGAAGAACACCACTCAGAAATATATCTAGAGAGTGAAAAAGGTAAGGGGAGCACCTTTATCATAACAATTCCTTTAATAACTTAATTAACTTTAAATACTTTACTTATGGAAACTGAAAACAAAAAAATCCTGCTTGTTGAAGATGATCCTAATTTTGGAACCGTCTTGAAAGACTACCTTCTGATGAATGACTTTGATGTCGTGCATGCTAAAAATGGTATGGAAGGATTTGAAAAGTTCAAAAAAGACAATTATGATCTTTGTATCCTAGATGTAATGATGCCTTACAAGGATGGTTTTACACTAGCTAAAGAGATCAGAGAGAAAAATGAAGATGTGCCTATCATTTTCCTTACCGCAAAGGCCATGAAAGAAGACGTTCTACGTGGTTATAAAGTAGGAGCAGATGATTATTTGAACAAGCCGTTTGATAGCGAGGTTCTTCTTATGAAAATTAAAGCTATCATACAGCGCAAAGGTCAGGACAGTATTGCAGACTCTAAAGAATTTGAATTTCAGATCGGTAACTTCCACTTGAATTCTAAGTTACGTTTCTTGAGCTATAATGAGCAAGAGCCTATTAAATTGAGTCCTAAAGAAAATGAGTTGCTCAGACTTCTAGCGCTACACCTTAATGACTTGATGCCTCGTGAACTGGCACTTACAAAGATCTGGAGAGATGATAATTACTTTACTTCTCGTTCCATGGATGTGTATATCGCAAAGTTGCGTAAGTACCTCAAACAAGATGATAATGTTGAAATCGTAAACATACACGGTGAAGGATTTAGACTTCTAGTCAAAGATCAAGTAGACTACTAGTAGTACTGCGTAAATAACTATTTCCCCATAAGTTGTGAAACCCGTTGTACGATTTCGTTATGACGGGTTTTATAATTAAACCAATGCACAGAATCGTCCTTGCGATACCAGGTCATCTGTCTTTTGGCAAACCGGCGTGAGTTGCGCTTGATGAGCCTTATGGCCTCATCTATATCATACTGACCATCAAATACAGGGAATATCTCTTGATATCCTACCGTACTCTTGGGAATGGAGCTCGATGAATTTTTTAATACTTCAGCCTCTTTAAAAAGTCCTTGAGTAAACATGAGATCTACTCGTTTATTGATGCGATCGTAAAGCTCTTCACGGTCAGCCTCTAGACCTACTTTTATAACTTTAAAAGGTCGCTTATCTGCGTTTCCAGTTTGAAAATCGCTCAGTTTTCTACTTGATGTTTTAAAAATTTCCAGAGCTCTGATAAGCCGCCTAGGGTTCTCTTGGTCTGCATTTTCATAGAATTCTGGATCTTTCTGTTTGACTTCATTCTGTAACCATTCCAGACCTTTAGACTCAAATTTTTGCGAGATTTCACCTCTTATCTCCTCAGGAATATCTGGAAAATGGTTTAGGCCTTCAGTAACGGCTTTTTCATATAAGGCGCTCCCACCTACCATAACTACTACATCATTTTTGACAAATAGGTTATCTAAAAGTTCCATTACCTCTTTCTCAAAACTACCTGCAGTAAGAGGATTATCGATGCTTCTATCTTGTATGAAGTAATGCTCTGCTTCCGCCAGTTCGTCTGGGTTAGGCACGGCGGTCCCCACAGTCATTTCCTTGTAAAATTGTCTTGAGTCGCAGGAGATTATGGATGTTTTGTACGCTTTCGCGAAAGCGATACCTAAAGCAGTCTTACCCACAGCAGTAGGTCCTATTACCGCTATGAGCGTTTTTTTAGACATCAAGTGAACAACCGCATTTATGGCAAAACTTTGCATCGTCCTGATGCTTCTTTGCTAGGCAGTTCTGACAGACCTGGGTGTTTACATGACGGTAATTTGGGTCATTAACGTCCTCAGTGTTCTCACCTTGGGAATATTCTGCACTTACGATACCGGTAGGTACAGCAATAATTCCATAACCCATGATCATGATGAGTGTAGCGATGAACTGACCCAAGGGAGTTTCTGGCGCAATGTCGCCAAAACCCACCGTCGTCAGGGTTACGATACACCAGTAGATACTCACCGGTATGCTTACAAAGCCATGTTCAGGCCCTTCTACAAGATACATCAACGTGCCGAAGATTACGGAAAGTACTAGAACTGCAAATAAAAATACCGCAATTTTAGGCGCACTGTTTCTGATTGCTCTTTTCAATTTATTTGCTTCTCCTATATATCTCGTTACTTTCAAGATTCTGAAAACACGCAACAAGCGCAACGATCTGAAAGTGAGTAAAGCGTTAATCCCTCCAAAGAAAAACGTGAGATACAACGGAATAGTAGATAACAAATCGACGATGCCGAAAAAACTAAAAATGTACTTAGCGGGTTTATTGATCGAGTAAATACGTAAAATATATTCTATCGTAAAGAAGCCTGTAATGACCCACTCAGCGATAAGAAATTCATCAGAATATAACTTCCTGAGGCTCTCAACACTTTCAAGACATACCAGAATAATACTTAGTAAAATAAGGATCAGTAGCACCACATCAAAGAGTTTTCCCATGGGCGTATCTGCCTCATAGATCACCTCGTGAATTTTTTTTCTGATGTTGTTTATTTCTGGTTTAGATGCCATTAATCCAATGGATAGTTTTTAGGATTTGCCTCGTGCATCATTGCATAACACTTATCAAAAATATCATCTGCGCTGGGTTTAGAGAAATAGTCGCCGTCTGTTCCATAAGCAGGTCTATGCTCTCTTGCAGAGAGGCATTGTGGCTTGCTGTCTAGATAACGATAAGCTTCCTGTTCATCTACGATTTTTTGCATGATAAACGCACTGGCGCCGCCTGGAACGTCTTCATCCACAACAAGCAATCGATTTGTATTTTTAACTTGTTCTACAATGCTGTGATTGATGTCAAACGGCAATAACGTCTGAACATCTATAATTTCAATATGGATGTCAACTTTCTCCAACTCCTCAGCAGCCTCTTGAACCAGTCTCAACGTAGAGCCGTAAGAAACTACCGTGATGTCTCCACCACCTTTCAAAACTTCCGGAATTCCTAGAGGAACGCGGTATTCACCTAAATTTGATGGTAGTTTTTCTTTGAGTCTGTAACCGTTCAGGCATTCTACAATGAGAGCGGGCTCGTCACTAGCAAGCATGGTATTATAAAATCCAGCAGCTTGTGTCATGTTGCGCGGAACGAGTACATGAATACCTCTCACTAAATTGATGATTCCTCCCATTTGAGAACCACTGTGCCAAATCCCTTCCAGCCTATGACCTCTTGTTCTTATGATTACAGGAGCTTTTTGTTTTCCCGCTGTTCTGTAAGAAAGCGTGGCCAGATCATCACTCATGATCTGTAGACAATAAAGTAAATAGTCCAGATACTGGATTTCAGCAATGGGCCTCAATCCTCTTAAGGCAAGTCCTATTCCTTGACCCATGATCGTGGCTTCACGTATACCGGTATCTGAGACGCGCAACTCGCCATACTTTTCTTGCATGCCTTCAAGACCTTGGTTGACATCGCCTATTTCTCCCGCGTCTTCACCAAAAACCATTACCTCAGGATGTTTTCCTAGAAGTGCATCAAAATTGTCGCGCATGATGATACGTGCATCTACTTCCTCGCTATTTTCATTGTAAGTAGGTGCTACGGCTTCCACATTTAAAGCCGATTTTTCTGAATGACTGTATAGGTTATCTCCGTAGGCGGCTCTTTGAATCGTTTCATAGTTCTTGATCCACTTTTGCACGGCGACTTTTTGCTCGGTATTTTCTTTCAAAACGTACCTCAGGACACGTTTTGCCGTTTGCAGGATGCTTTTGCGATTAGGTTCGCGATCTTGTTCCAGTGCATCAATCTCTTTCTGCATGAATACACCTTGCTCAGATTGAGCAGCGAGATTTTTCAGCAGAGGAAGGATTTCTGCTTTCTCATTTTGAATAGGCTTGATGAAATTGTTCCAAGCAGCTTTTTTACCTTCTCTAACTTGTTTTTTAATGTCCTTTTCCAGACCAGTTAATTCTTCATCAGTCGCAAACTCGTTTGAGATGAGCCACTCTCTGAACTTGAGGTTACAATCATGCTCCCTCTCCCATTTTAAACGGTTCTCATCTTTATAACGTTCATGAGAACCACTGGTACTATGACCTTGTGGTTGGGTCAACTCATTTACATGAATTAAGACAGGTACGTGTTCTTGACGAGCGATTTCACCTGCTTTCTCATATGTTTCTACCAGTGCAGCATAGTCCCAGCCGTTGACCTTAAAAATCTCAAATCCTTGATCATTCTCGTCACGTTGGAAACCAGCCTGGATTTTGCTGATGTCTTGTTTTGTGGTTTGGTGTCTTGCGTGAACTGAAATTCCGTATTCATCATCCCACACACTTATTACCATAGGAACCTGCAAAACGCCTGCTGCGTTGAAGGTTTCCCAGAAGTGTCCTTCACTTGTACTGGCATTTCCTATAGTTCCCCAAGCGACTTCATTTCCATTGTGAGAAAATGGATTATTCTCATCGATAAGGTCATTATGGCGATATACCTTGCTGGCTTGAGCTAGTCCCAAAAGTCTCGGCATTTGACCGGCGGTAGGCGAGATATCAGCACTGGAGTTTTTCTGATCTTTAAGATTTCTCCACGTGCCATCTTCATTGAGAGAATGCGTAGCAAAGTGACCGCCCATCTGGCGGCCTGCACTCATGGGCTCTTCTTTTAAGTCAGTGTTTGCGTATAAACCAGCAAAAAACTGTTCAATCGTGAGTTCTCCTATCGCCATCATAAAAGTTTGATCACGATAATAACCACTTCTAAAATCTCCGTTTTTAAAAGCTCGTGCCCATGCAAGTTGAGGCACTTCTTTCCCGTCGCCAAATATTCCAAACTTAGCCTTGCCAGTTAATACTTCACGTCTTCCCAAAAGGCTGCACTCTCTACTGGTAACGGCTACTTTATAATCATTGATTAACTCCTTTTTGAAGTCTTCTCTATCTAATTTTGATTGCGAATTTTCTATAGCAACAGCGGTATCTTTCATAATACCGCAAAGATACTCTTTAAGCGTACCCTTTGCAATATGCAAGATTTTATATAAATGATAAAATCAGTACCAGCGTCTTGTGAACAAGCCTACAAAAGTGTCTATGTCAAGGGAAACGATAAACCTGATCTTTTGATCATAGTTTTGCTGACCTATTTCCCAACCATTTGTGCTATAAACGGGAAAGTAGAGCTCAAAGTAGTCTTGAAGAAGATTGAGCCTTATACCACTGTCATAGACAAATTGGGCTCCGTCGTTTCTATTTTTTACAAAACCAGCATCTCCATAAGCAAAGATCCACTGCCAGATGCTGTAAGAGGTGTTTGCGGTCGTGATCCATTGATTGGCAAAAGCTGGTTTTAATTGCGACTTGAAACCACCCTCTGCGATGATGAGCTGTTGTGAGAACAGCCCGCTATCTTCTGATCTACCGTAGTAATTAAAGTCAAATAAATAGTCTGTAGGTCGGTCTAGGGCAAAGGAGAAAAAGTTCCCGTTGCGTGTGGTGTTATTATGTAAAAATGTTCCTGCGTAAAACCTAAAGTTCAGCTGCCTGCTATCTTTAAACAGTTTGCGCCACTCAAGCTCAAAGGTTGCTTTAGAAAATTCACTAGAGACTTGCGCTCCCACATCATATTTGAAAAACCTTCTAAAGTTTGGATCTGAATGGGTAAAACTCAGGTTAAAAACATTATAGTCTGGTTCATCCACCTCAGATAATGGACTACGATCGCGATCCACAAAAACGTTTCTAAACCTAAGTGACTGGCGCTTATTACTGCGTAAATCCTCTGGTCTATAGCTCAGCACCAGCCAGCCCGTTGCTCTGCGATACATCAAATCATTATCATACGAGTATGTGTTACCACTCAAACCATATTGCACCTGATACAGACGTTCATTTCTATCTTGCAGCGGGTGGGTATACTGAAAACCTATGGACCCAACCAATTTATTGCTTCCCAATCCATAAGCAGGCTTTAGACTGTATCTAAAGGGTTTGGAAAGAAGGTTTCCATTATAAAAACGACTTCCTATGGTGATCCCGTCATAAAGATTGTATTGCAGGTCTGGAATCAAAAAAACTTGGGACCGCTCTGGATCTTCCACATCTTTGATCAGCCTGAATTCTATAGGGCGGTTGAGGGAAGGGAATCCTTTGAGCGTTCTGTAGTTGTCCCGTTGATTGAATTCAGGTATGAGTTTTTCATAATTGATGGCGATTCTGTTGGCACGCTTTCGCGAAAGCGTAACTGTCGTATCCTGCTCTATCCCATTTATAAACCTGCGTTCTACGATACTGTCATTTTGCAAGGTGTAGAGCGAGACCGGAATGACTACATCTGATTTGTTTTTTATCGTTACGGTTACAGAATCCTTGGTTTTCTTCATACGCTTGATTTTCCAATCCATGCGCTCATGGGAAGTGATATATTCATCAAAAAACCAGTCTACCTCATTAGTGGTGTAGCTTTGTAGCTCGTTCCTAAAATAAGACGCGTCAATGAGTTTTGATCGCGACGGGTCGTAAAGCTTTTTAAGTGTCGCGCTCAGACTACGATCGCCCAGATATTCATTCAAATATCGTAAACCTAGCGCTCCTTTGTAAGGAGCAGCGAGTTGCTCATTATATTTAATCAATTCATCAGACGGTGTGTCGAGCGCTTGATCCAGATTGATCCTTGCCGTATTGAGATAAAGCAGCGGGTATTGATCATTGAACATCATCTGGGAGGCGTTGAACCCTCTCAGTCCCCATATATTCTCTAGTTTTCCCGAGATTTTTAGGTCAGGATAGTATTGTTCCTGATATTGCATCATTAGGTAGACCATGAGCGATTGCTGCATCCAGAAATCCTCACGTGGGTTGACGTAGATACCGTCTTCAATCCACTTGCGGGTAAGTGCTTTTAATATTTTGATTTCATAGGTAAATCCATCTGGATACGGATTGATGAAATCTGGAAGCGAACTCAATCCATAAACGGGATTCTCGCGATAAAACCGATCAGAAATCAAAACGCCTCTATTGCGTCGTTCACCTAGTTTTTCCTGTAAAAATGCTGCCACCCGATTGATGAAGATCATTTTGATTTCAAAGGCGAGCTTATCATCGTCAAGATCAGTAATGACATCAGCGCCAGTGACTTTGTAAGTTTTGTAGCGCTCTGTGTTTTTTAAAATATAAAGTGGGGCTTCTTTAAGATGGTTCTCTTCAAACTCAAAATAATTCCCATCTTCCTTTGCCTCACCAGATAGTTTTTTGACTGCACTTATAGCGTCAAAACCAGTAGGCGTTTTCAAACTGATCTTAAAATCAGTAGGGCTTCCTAGGAAATCATTGAGCGCTTTATGGCTATAGATATTCCACTCACTATCTGAATACACTGCTGGATGAAGGTACCAGTACTTTAGGGAATACTCTCCGGCACTGTTTTTTCCGTATCCCGTAAAGTCATCATCTGGAATAGTGACCGCATAATTGAACTTGAAAAATCTTATTTCACCTGCTTTGATGGTTTCTTTGAATGTTACTTTGATAACATCAGGATGACCTTCTGGACGGCTCAAAGTATAAAGATCATCAAAATAACTGCCTAGGGCAATGTCTGTTTCTCCTTTGCGATCATCGCTAGAGAACTGAAACCTGTTTTTAAAATCCTCTGCAAACCTTACCGCGAGAGGAGTCTCTGTGGAAGAAAAGGCATTTGCCCAATCCAGTAGATAGATTTCGCTCAACTCATCAGCCGATGTATTGTGATATTTCAACTCTTGCTCGATCTGCAGTTGATCAAGGGAGTCGTTAAGAACTACATTGAGTTTTGTGCTATGCTGAGCGTGGGCACAAATAGTGACCAAAAGAAAAATAATCGTACTAATCCTGTTCATAGGGAGAATTGTGATTTTTTCTTTGGTACGGTTAGCGTTAGAATCAATCAATCTCTATCCAACGATTAAATAGTCGCTGTATTATTAAAATGGATAATAGGTTTAGAAGTTGGGGCTTAAGCTATACTTTGCGTAGAAGTCATTAATGATCTCAACTGCTTCATCACTGGTATCTACTAAATGCAGTAAGTCAATATCTTCTGGACTTATGGTAAAAAACTTTTTGTCAAGTGTAGATTTGATCCAGTCCATCAAGCCACTCCAGAATTCAGTACCAACTAATATGATAGGGAATTTTGCTATTTTTTTAGTCTGGATTAGTGTAATCGCCTCAAATAATTCGTCAAGGGTGCCAAAACCTCCAGGCATTACGATAAAGCCCTGAGAGTACTTTACAAACATAACTTTACGCGCAAAAAAGTAGTCAAAATCGAGACTCTTATCGCTATCGATGTAAGGGTTGTCGTGCTGTTCAAAAGGTAGGGCGATGTTGAGGCCCACTGAGGTACCACCGGCAAGGTGCGCACCTTTATTACCAGCTTCCATAATCCCAGGTCCACCGCCGGTAATCACACCATAGCCATTTTCAACAATCTTGCTGGCGATCTCACAGGCTAGCTCGTAATATTTATTTTCAGGTTTTAATCGTGCGCTTCCAAAAATCGATACACATGGCCCAATGCGACTCATGCGTTCATAACCCATTACAAATTCAGACAGTATCTTAAAGGTGGCCCAACTGTCGTTAGTCTTCATGTCATTCCAGCCTTTTTCGCGCACTTCTTTCCTCATCTATACGTGTGATTTTCGGTTTAAACTTGAACCTACAAACATAAGGAGGTTACACTTATGAAATTCTTAAAAAAAAGAAGGAATCTACCAGTAAGTTGAATCAGCCATTAAAAATGATGAAAATTAAAAAAGTCTGGACGGTTGAATTCTAAGAACCGCCCAGACTTCGACTTTAATATGAAACTTGATTTCTTTTCTACACTAGAAAGAAGTGAACTAGCATGACCACTGTACTTACGATAACACTAGTGATAAATAGATTGAGAACCATTTTAGGTTTTTGTACGGTCAGTATTGAAGCATTATGAATACTACAAGCTGCCACTACCATGAACACACTTATGTATTGAAGGATTCCGTAACCGTAAGACATAGTTGAGAATATTGCAAAGCCGCCCAAACAAGTAGATGCGATTATCGCGATAGCAGAATATCCAGTAAAGTTTTCATTCCAGTCTCTGTTTATTTTTGCGTATAAGGTGCTCATAATTTCTGTTTTTAATTATGATCCAAAATTACTGGGTGCACCTAGCCTGAAACGATGACTTTTGTCAGTCGGCTAGATAGTTACAGAAACTTTTTTTTCAATTCTGGAGTGGGAATCATGCAGCTTTCTTTTTTGCCAAACCATTTATAGCGATGATATGCGATATAATCATATACTGCATTTGATATGAACTTCGGGATAATGGTTAGGCCATAGAGCAGTGGCCATGCTCCTGACATTTTTTTTGCGATGCGTAGTGCTGCTCCCGCTTTCGCGAAAGCGGAACCATTTCTAATCAACACGATGCTATCTGTCTTCTCTGGATCAATATCATGTTTTGCCAGCAACTCTTCACCTATGTCACTTTGCAAGGCCGCAAACCTGTAATGATCCTTAGGATCGCGCTTGATGATGAAGTTGATCGCTCCATTGCAGAGATTGCATACACCGTCAAAAAGTATGATATCCTTTTCCATCATCCTACTTTTTCCAGCTGGTCTAATTTTACAGAGGTGGTAAAGATTCCATAGTTGACCGTCGCTCTGTCTTTCTCGATTACATCGATAGTTCCCACAGATTTTGAGTCCTGAATGCGTACACGATCGTTTACTTTAAGGATGACTTTGGGTTTCTCAGGCTCTGGAGTAATCAGTGGTTTGTTTGCCTTTTTCTTTTCAGACCTGATTTTTTCCACCTTCTGAATGACTTCATTCTCGATTTGCTTCTGCTTACCGCGTGCTTGCTTTGCACTTTGGGTAGGTTTTGATTTTTTAGGTGGTCTGCGTTTGACGTTTTCTGTGATGACCAGCTTCATCAGCTCCTCTTGAAGTGGCTTTTTCTTTTTATTCTTCTCAAAGGCAGCTGCCAGGCTATCAAACTTTTTACCCAACTGAATATAACGCTGGTAACTGTCATACATCTCTTGAAAATCTTCCAGTTTTTGCTGTACGCGTTCTTGAGTGTCTTCCAGTTTCAAAGCTCTTTTTGTAGCCTTTACTTCCTTATCACGCAGACTCTCATTGTTACGGCGCAGGTCTGATCGCTCCTTCTGAAGCGCAGCAATCGATTTGTCAAAACGTATTTTGCCACGTTCTACTTTCTTTTTGGCTTTGTTGATCAAAGAGTAGGGGATGCCGTTCTTTTGAGCCACCTCAAAAGTGAATGAGCTACCGGCTTCTCCTAGTTGTAATTGATACGTGGGCTCCAGCGAGCGGCTGTCAAATAACATGTTTGCATTGACCATTTCAGGCAGCTCATTTGCCAGCATTTTAAGATTTGTGTAATGGGTTGTTATAATTCCGTAACACTTGCGGCGATCGAGTTCTTCCAGCATGCTTTCTGCTAGAGCTCCTCCCAGTTCTGGATCACTACCAGTACCAAATTCATCAATCAAGAACAAAGTATCGTCATTTGCCACCTTTAAAAATCCCCTCATGTTTTTCAAGCGGTAGCTGTAGGTGCTCAAGTGGTTATCGATGCTCTGGTTGTCTCCTATGTCAGTAAGGATGTTTTGGAAAAAACAGATCCTGCTTTTCTCGTGAACGGGAAGCAAGAATCCACTCTGAATCATGAGCTGTAGCAAACCAATGGTTTTGAGGGTAATAGATTTACCACCAGCATTAGGTCCTGAAATTACGATGATACGCTGGTCCTCTGCTAGTCTTACTGTTTGCGGGTAGGTTTTCTCATTACGCTCCCTGTTGCTAATCAAGAGTAAAGGGTGATACGCATCAACCAGTTCCAGTTCCTTGTGTTCTACGATCATGGGAAGCAAAGCATCAATCTTTTGTGCATAGCGCGCCCTCGCAGCGATAATATCGGTTTCGGTCAGGTATGCTTTGTACTGATAAAAATCAGTCATGAAAGGTCTCAGAAAATTGGTTGTTTCTTTGAGAATACGACGTATTTCTTCTCGTTCTTCAACTTCTTGTTCTGCAAGCTTTCGCGAAAGCGTCAATACCCTCTCAGGTTCTATATAACTTATGGATCCCGTTTTGGAACTGCCCATGATTTTTCCCTTTACCTTGCGGCGGTACATGGAGCGCACAGCGAGTACTCGCCTGTTCTCAACCACGCTCTCACGTATGTCGTCCAGGTAGCCCAGCTGTGAGTAATGACTCAAAGCTTGACCAAAACTCCCGTTGAGCTGACCGCGCGTAGCGTTCATTTCCATGCGTAGATTGAGTAACAGCGGTGAAGCGTCGTCTTTGATCTCCCCAAACCGGTCGATGATTCTATCCACGTAATCAGGAACGGCTGTATTTAGATCAATGAAAGTGGTACGTTGATGAAGTTTTGGGAAATGCTCTTGAAGTTTTTTGAAGAAAATAAGATGCTCGTTTACCGTTTTGGGTAAAGAAGCCAGCTTTCTGATGCCTTCCAGCTCAAGTGTGCTGTTTTCTATTCCTAGCAGTTGCAGCTCACGATCTATGATGTCAAATCCATGATTGGGAATGCGGTACTCGCTAGTAAAAGACCATAGATATTCATTTGTGCAGTCCAGCGCTTTCTTGATCAAGTGGTGCGATGGGTAGGGCCGTTGCTTGCGCATCACCTCCTTACCATCGCTGGTCACGCAATAGGCAGCAGCCTGATCCAGCACGCTGTCAAATTCTAGGTCTTGAAGGGTTTTTTTAGATATTTTTCTCATGAATGCTCCTGCAAAAATACACTAGGAGAAAGTCGAAGGTTTTAAGGATAGCTTAAACTTAGAGTTGCTTAGCGCCGTGAGCTGTGAGTTTTACGCAAAGCGCTTGAATCCTGGTGATTAAATGTTGAGCCATGAGTCTGTGCAATCTCGATACCTTAACCTATTAAAAATTTGTCACTCTGAACGCGACGGTAGGAGAGGTTCAGAGTCTTACCGTTCCTGTCTAAGAGATTCTGGATCGCGCTGCGCTTGTCCAGAATGACAACTTGTTAGGAAAGCAATGGTCAACTGCTTACTGCTAGTGCCGACTGAACACTAAATTTTCCTCATCTGCTGTTTCATGGCTTTGATCTGGTCGGCGAGCATGTTGTGTTTGTCTAGTTTTTTAGCTTCTGTAAGTAGGGTAGTGGCTTCACGTTTACGTCTTTTGGTCATGGCAATTCCGGCAAGGTTCAATTTTGCAACAGCAAGATCTTGATCCATATTTAAACCTAGAGAAATTGCTTTTTTGAAATAGCGCTCTGCTTTTGTAAGGCTGGTTTGTGAAATCATTAGTCCTCTTAGGTAGTTATAATAACCTTGTTGTTTAGTAACTAAAGCGGCCTCTGGATTTTTGATTTTATCGAGCCATTTACCTGCTCCTTCAAAATCTTGCTTACGCAATCTCATGAATGCCAGTAGGATGATCTCGTTTTTAAAATATAGAAAGATAAAAATTCCCGAAAATAGTATCAGAAAAATACCGGTCATGATCTCATTGCGCGTAAATTGGTAGACTGCAAAAGCGATAACCAGTGCTGCTAGAACAAGTTTGATATTTTTGTTGAACATGATGTCAAATTTTAAGCGTGCAAAGATAGGATACTCTGTTGAGGTTTGCGTACTTAAGATAATCCTTGGTTATCGAGTTATACAGTCATAAGTAGTTTTTAACTTCAAGTAGCTCTAAAAGAACACTGGTTTTGTTTTTTTTTGTAAAAAGTTGCGCTTACGGTTGTGTGAACAAAAAGACTTGTTATCTTTGCAGCCGATTTTGAAGGACGCGTATGCGTTTTTGTTATTATAGATAATAAGCTATGGCACAGAAGAGAACATATCAACCCAGCAAGAGAAAAAGAAGAAACAAGCATGGCTTTAGAGAGCGTATGGCCTCTGCTAATGGTCGTAAGGTTCTGGCTCGTCGTAGAGCTAAAGGCCGTAAGAAGTTATCTGTTTCTACTGAAAGAAGACACAAGAGATAATGATCTCATTCTCATAAATTTGAAAGCGTCAATTCATTAATTGACGCTTTTTTTATACCCCAAACTTAGATTTTCCCGATATTTAACCGTCTTAGAAAAGAACAACCCGATGCCCAAAAGAAAAGAACTCAAATCGATTTTATTAATAGGTAGTGGTCCTATAATCATAGGACAGGCATGTGAATTTGACTACTCAGGCTCTCAGGCGCTTAGATCTTTGCGTGAGGAAGGTATTGAAACGATCTTGATCAATTCAAATCCAGCTACGATCATGACTGATCCTTCCATGGCTGATCATGTATACCTGTTACCACTCAATACTAAGTCGATTAAGAAGATTCTTGACGATCACCCTCAGATTGATGCCGTCTTACCTACCATGGGAGGACAAACTGCGCTCAATCTTTGTATCGAGGCAGATCAAAAAGGGATCTGGGAAGAGCACAATGTTGAGATCATCGGTGTTGACATTGATGCCATCAACATTACTGAAGATCGGGATCAGTTTAAGGCATTGATGGGCGAAATAGGCGTGCCAGTTGCTCCGGCAGCCACTGCAAAATCTTTCTTGCAAGGTAAGAAGATTGCGCAAGAATTTGGTTTTCCTCTCGTGATACGTCCATCGTTTACGCTGGGAGGATATGGAGCAAGCTTTGTGCATACTGAAAAGGAATTTGAGGAATTGCTCACCCGTGGTCTAGAAGCATCGCCTATTCATGAGGTGTTGATCGATAAAGCGCTTCTGGGTTGGAAAGAGTACGAGCTAGAACTGCTCAGAGATGATAATGATAATGTGGTTATTATCTGTACGATTGAAAATATGGATCCTATGGGTATCCACACGGGTGACTCCATTACCGTAGCTCCAGCGATGACGCTTTCTGATAGAACTTATCAAAAAATGCGGGACCTAGCGATTCACATGATGCGCAGCATAGGCGAGTTTGCGGGTGGTTGTAATGTACAGTTTGCGGTAAGTCCCGATGAGAAGGAAGAAATTATTGCGATTGAGATCAACCCGCGAGTGAGTAGATCCAGCGCACTTGCTTCTAAGGCTACGGGTTATCCCATTGCAAAAATCGCTTCAAAACTGGCGATAGGTTACTCACTTGACGAGCTGGACAACCAGATTACAAAAACAACCAGTGCGCTTTTTGAGCCTACGCTGGACTATGTAATCGTGAAAATACCTCGCTGGAATTTTGACAAGTTTGAAGGTTCTGACCGTACGCTCGGGCTTCAAATGAAGTCGGTGGGTGAAGTGATGGGAATAGGGCGTTCTTTTCAAGAAGCACTTCACAAAGCCACACAGTCGCTAGAGATAAAAAGAAACGGCCTGGGTGCTGATGGTAAAGGATACACAGACTACAATAAGGTCATCGATAAACTCACCCACGCCAGCTGGGATCGTGTATTTGCACTCTACGATGCGATCGCGATGGGTATTTCCCTGTCTCGCATCCACGAGATTACGAGAATCGACATGTGGTACTTGAAGCAGTTTGAAGAACTGTACCATCTTGAGAAGGAGATAGGGAAGTTTGATATAAGCACGCTTTCGCGAAAGCTACTCCTAGAAGCAAAACAGAAAGGCTTTGCAGATCGTCAGATAGCACACATGCTGGGTTGTCTGGAGTCTGATGTTTACAATAAGCGTGACGAGATGAATATCAACAGAGTCTTCAAATTAGTAGATACCTGTGCGGCAGAGTTCAAAGCAGAAACTCCTTATTACTATTCCACTTTTGAGGCAGACATGCAATTGCCTAACGGTGACCGTTTTGCGCAAAACGAGAGTGTCGTAACCGATAAGAAAAAAATTATCGTTTTAGGATCTGGCCCCAATAGAATAGGTCAGGGAATAGAATTTGACTACTGTTGCGTGCACGGTGTTTATGCGGCTCAGGAATGTGGCTATGAGACCATCATGATCAACTGTAATCCAGAAACGGTCTCAACAGATTTTGACACAGCAGATAAACTTTATTTTGAGCCAGTTTTCTGGGAGCACATTTATGACATCATACGTCATGAAAAACCAGAAGGGGTCATTGTTCAGCTAGGAGGTCAAACAGCCCTGAAACTCGCTGAAAAGCTAGATCGATATGGTATCAAAATTATGGGAACCAGCTACAAGGCACTGGATCTTGCCGAAGATCGTGGTGAGTTCTCCAGATTACTCAAGGATAATAACATACCCTATCCAAAATTTGATACAGCAACCACTCCTGACGAAGCCTTGAAAGTAGCTGATGAGCTTGACTTCCCGATTTTAGTAAGACCTAGTTATGTTCTAGGAGGTCAAGGGATGAAGATTGTGATCAATAAAGAAGAACTTGAGCAACATGTGGTAGATATTCTACGGAAGATTCCAAATAACGTTCTGCTTTTAGACCATTACCTCGATGGAGCCATAGAAGCTGAGGCTGATGCTATTTGTGATGGAGAAAATGTCCAGATCATCGGGATCATGGAACACATCGAGCCTTGCGGGATCCACTCTGGAGATTCAAACGCGACTTTGCCTCCTTTTAATTTAGGAGATCTCGTAATGCAACAGATTAAGGATCACACAAAGAAAATTGCTTTGGCTCTCGAAACAGTAGGTCTTATTAATATTCAGTTTGCAATCAAAGATGATGTGGTTTACATCATTGAAGCCAATCCGCGAGCGTCTAGAACCGTTCCATTTATAGCTAAGGCGTATCAACAACCTTACGTGAACTGGGCTACAAAAGTGATGCTGGGAGAGAACAAGGTAACTGATTTCCATTATAATCCAAAACTGGATGGATATGCGATCAAGCAGCCTGTGTTCTCATTCAATAAATTCCCTAATGTCGATAAGCGTCTCGGTCCAGAGATGAAGTCAACGGGAGAGAGTATTTTATTTGTAGACAGCCTTAAGGATGATGAGTTCTACGAACTTTATTCTAGAAGAAGAATGTATTTGAGTAGGTAAGCTACCTCTTTAGGTTATCCTCATACACCTTGATCCATTCTTCTGGAGTAATTTTCTGAGCAAGTTCAGCGATTAACTCTAGAGGAATGTGATCAATCTTCTTAAAGCGTACACAGCTTTTTCCCATATCCAATTTGTATTTTGAATGCTTCGGGTACTCTTGAACCCACCAGTCGTGTAGTTCTGGGATGGCATAAATTCCAGAATGGTAAAGCGCTATAAAATTTTTCTGAGATGCCAGATTGATAAATGGGAGGGGAGACCATTCTTTTGAAGCGTGGTATCCAGGTGGATACAATTCTTTTGGTACGTAGAACCCGATCATTCCATAAAGTATTCCTTCCTCAAAGCCTTTGGGCAAGTTGTTTCTCAGCACCTTAAGTATGGCTGAAATTGGTTTTTTGCGTTCTTCTGGAATCTCGTTCAGGTACTGATCTATTGTTTCGGTTTTTGAGGTCATATAGCTATAGCATTATTCAATATTACGAAATCAAAAAATGGGAACTCGATAAAATCCAGTTCCCATTATAAATGCAGCTCACAAATCCATTAGCGTTCACTTAATGCGTTTTGATTGTTGACGCCGTCGCGATACGATTTTACCAACCTGATGAATTCAGCTCTGTAACCATCTGCATCTTTGCCACGTCCCTTCTGAGCCAAACTGATCACATCGTCCAGAGTTGCTTGGTTAGAGTAATCAGATTTTCTTAGTTTCATGCCAAAAAGAGCTACCGCTGCTGCAAACTGAACATCTTCATTAATAGCTGAAACCTTATTTTTCTGCACAAACTCCATCGGGATACTTTTATTACCGTCTGGTTTTTTGTAGCGTAATTTCACAGTAAAAAGTTCATCCTTTAAAGAATTACGATAAGAAGTGTCAGTATATTTAAGCTGAGTCATTTCTTTGAGATAACCGCTATCCACGCCTTTCGGCACTACTTCGAACAATGCAGTCACGGTGTGTCCCATGCCTAGCTCACCGGCATCCTTTTTGTCATCGACAAAGTCTTGGGTGGCGAGCATGCGGTTTTCATAACCTATCAAGCGGTAGGCGCTTACATTGTTAGGGTTGAACTCCACCTGGATTTTGACATCTTTCGCAATAGCGTACATACTGCCGCTAAATTCCTTTACAAAAATGCGTCGCGCTTCCTGTATCGTGTCGATATAGGCGTGATTTCCATTTCCCTTATCCGCGAGTGTTTCCAGTTTTGAATCTTTGTAATTACCCATTCCAAAACCTAAAACCGATAAAAATACACCACTTTCTCTCTTTTGAACAACCAAATCTTCCATAGCCTGATCGCTGCTGGCGCCTACATTAAAGTCACCGTCTGTAGCAAGAATTACTCTGTTGTTGCCGTTCTTGATGAAGTTTTCTTGAGCAATTTTATATGCCAATTCAATTCCTGCACCTCCAGCGGTTGATCCTCCTGCATTCAAGTTTTCAAGAGCCTCATAGATTTTCTCCTTCTCTGACCCGGTGGTGGGTTCTAACACCATTCCGGCAGCACCGGCATATACTACGATGGCAACTTTGTCTTGAGGGCGCATTTGATTCACTAATAATTGGAAGGCTCTTTTAAGTAATGGCAATTTATTGGTGCTGCCCATGGAGCCAGAGACGTCGATCAAAAAAGTCAAATTGCTGGCTGGGAGATCTTTCTGGTCGATTTCCTTTCCTTTCAACCCTATTTTTACAAGTTGGGTATCCTTGTTCCAGGGCGTTTGAATCACATCTGTTTCTACATTAAAGGGATGTTTTCCTGTAGGTTGTGCATACTCATAATTGAAATAGTTGATCATCTCCTCGATCTTCACCGCATGAGGATTCACAAACTCACCGTTGTTGATCATGCGACGTACGTTTGCATAACTGGCTTTGTCCACATCAATGGAGAAAGTTGAAAGCGGTTTTGCAGTAGTTTGCTCAAAAGGATTTTCTTCGATTTCTTTATAACTCTCATTATTTCTGTATTGCTCAAATAAGGTCTGCACTTCTCTAATTACAAGTTGAGGATCTTCAAGCTGTTTCTCACCAGTAGTAGAAATGACGATCACTCCGTTGACTCCTCGATTACCGTACATGGCTGTAGCGCTTGCATCCTTTAAAACTTTAGTACTTTTTATGCTGTCTGGATTGATGGTTCTAAAAACATCTTCATTTACAGGCACGCCATCTAAAACGATCAGAGGCTCTGTATTTCCATTTATTGAGGAGACGCCCCTTATGTTAATATTTGAATGTGCTCCTGGTTGTCCTGAGGAAGTATTAACAGTATAGCCATTCGTTGTCTGAATGGACTGCCCGGCAACCTGGCCTTGCAAAGTCTGAACTATACTGGAATTGGGTTTGGATTCAAATTGCCTTGATGTCACTATACTTGATGCAACCACAGATCTTTTGATCGTTGTATTACGGTAAGCTTGCACCACCACTTCCTCGAGTGAGCTTTGTAACTTTACATTAATCACTTTTTTGTCCCCTACTTTAACGACTTCAGAATCATAACCAGTGTAGGAAAAGATGAGGTAGTCGGTTTTCTTGGCTTTGATAGTGTATTTTCCATCAAAATCAGAAGTGGTAAACGTTTGAGTCCCTTTTACTTTTATCGTCGCACCTAAAATAGGATCGCCGTTCACATCAGTTACTTTTCCAATAATATTTTGAGCAAAACTCAAAAAGGTCGAGAGGCACATCAGCCCCAAAAGCAGTATTTTCTTCATGGTATTTGTGTTTAGATGCTTTGAAATTACTTGAGCTTCAGTGATCTAAAAACGGACATTGAGGGAATCAAGGCTTTGGTTGAGTGAGCGTTCTATGTGACGAAGTTTGTGGTTTCCATGATATTCTGAAATAATTTTGCTTTCGCGAAAGCGGAATTAAAACAAACACTCTTACAATCAATTAAATAGTTGTAAATCATATAAAAAGGATGTACTTTTGCAAACCCAAAACGAGAATAGGGAAACCGTTTGGGAATCAAAAACTTAGAAAAATCCTTCTAGAGTAGTTCTGTCAGTTTCCGCATCGCTCTAGAATACAAAGCTTAATCAGCACAAAATACATGGCTGAAGAAACAACAAAACAAGAACTTGAAGCGGCACAGGATGGTGTAACGCAAGAACAAGTTCAAGATCGTGTAGAAGAAAATACTCCGGTAATCACTTCTCCACAACAGGAAGATCCTCAAGCATTTCTTGACACTTTTGACTGGGAACGTTACAGTGAAGGAATTGAGAAAGTAGACGAGGAGCAACTTAAAGCATTTGAAAAATTAGTTGCCGACAACTTCGTAGACACTATCGATAGCGATGTGATCGAGGGTACGGTAATCAAGATGACAGATCGTGATGCGATCATCGACATCAATGCAAAGTCTGAAGGTGTTATCTCACTTAATGAGTTCCGTTACAACCCGCACTTGAAAGAAGGTGATAAGGTTGAGGTACTTGTAGATGTACGTGAGGACGCAACTGGACAGCTTGTTCTTTCTCACCGCAAGGCGAGATTGATCAAAGCATGGGAGCGTGTAAACAACGCACACGATACCGGTGAGATCGTAAATGGTTATGTAAAATGTCGTACTAAAGGTGGTATGATCGTAGACGTATTTGGTATCGAGGCATTCTTGCCAGGATCACAGATTGATGTGAAGCCTATACGCGATTACGACCAGTACGTAGACAAGACTATGGAATTCAAGGTGGTAAAAATCAACCACGAGTTCAAAAACGTAGTAGTGTCACACAAAGCCCTTATCGAGGCAGATATCGAAGAGCAGAAGAAAGAAATCATCTCTCGTCTAGAAAAAGGACAAGTACTAGAAGGTGTTGTGAAAAACATCACTTCTTACGGTGTGTTTGTTGATCTAGGTGGGGTAGATGGACTGGTTCACATTACTGACCTTTCATGGTCACGTATCAACCACCCTAACGAGGTTGTAGAACTAGATCAGACGCTTAACGTAGTAATCCTTGACTTTGATGAAGACAAGTCTAGAATCCAGTTAGGTCTTAAGCAACTTGAGCCACACCCATGGGAAGCTCTTAGCGACAAGATCAAGCCAGGTGACAAGGTAAAAGGTAAAGTAGTTGTAATTGCAGACTACGGTGCGTTTGTAGAGGTAGAAGAAGGAGTTGAAGGTCTGGTACACGTATCTGAAATGTCATGGTCCACGCACTTGAGAAGTGCTGGTGACTTTGTGAAGGTAGGTGATGAGATCGAGGCAGAGGTTCTTACCATAGACAGAGAAGATCGCAAGATGTCTCTAGGTATGAAGCAACTGGTTAAAGATCCATGGACTGATATCACAACTAAGTACCCAGTAGGTTCACGTCACAAAGGAACGGTAAGAAACTTTACCAACTTTGGAGTGTTTGTAGAACTTGAAGAAGGAGTTGACGGATTGATCTACATCTCAGACCTTTCATGGACTAAGAAAGTGAAGCACCCAAGTGAGTTCTGCTCAGTAGGTGATACACTTGAAGTAGTCGTTCTTGAACTAGATGTAAACGGTCGCAAACTTTCTCTAGGTCACAAGCAAACTATGCCTAATCCTTGGGATAAGTACCAGGACGAGTTCGGTGTGGGTACTAAGCATGAGGTTGAGATCGAGGAGATGGTAGACAAAGGAGCTGTAGTAAACTTTAACGAGGATATTTCAGTATTCATCCCATCACGTCACCTTGAAAAAGAAGACGGAACTAAATTGAAGAAAGGTGAGAAGGCAGAAATCCAGATCATCGAGTTCAATAAAGAATTCAAGAGAGTTGTAGGTTCTCACATGGTTCTTCACAAAGAAGAAGAAGCTAAGAACGTGAAGCAAGCTGCAGAAAGAGCACAAGAAGAAAGCAAGCCTACACTAGGTGATGCAAACTCTAAGCTCCAGGCTCTTAAAGATAGAATGGAAGGTAAGTCAGAGTAATTCCTGATTTTCTCTCAAAACAGAAAGCCGATCGACGCAAGTTGATCGGCTTTTTTTGTGGGTGTTCTTTTATGTTGTGTAAATAGTTTCGCTTTCGCGAAAGCGAGGACATTAAATAGACTATTACATATTTTAGGAATTATCGCCCCAGTCCTTACGCTTGCCGGGCGTGCTGTAAATGCCGTTGATCAGGCCGCCGTGGCCGTTGTCGAGTAGTATGGTCATGGTTTTATAAATTTTAGTTATTGATTCTCTGTAACAAACTGTTTAAAATCTTCTAGGAATTGTATGAATTTGTCAAACGGCCAGATAAAATCTTCTTCTTCCTTGTCACTATATGAGCTATAGAAAAACACTTCATTTTTATCTATGATCATAAAAAGATTACTGCCATCACCTTTATATTCATACTCTTCATCATTTTTTAAAGACAATGACTTATCAATTAACAGTTGTATCTTCTCAGCTGTCCATAAATGAGAGTTGATCTCAAAAAGAGCCATAAAAGAAGCCTCCAAACTATCGTACTTCACTCCAAACAAACCATCTTGTCCGTAAGGTTTCTTAGAGAACTCGTATTCCATTCTTTTAATATTATTTCAATCTATGTGTCAATCTATCATTGATTCTCTGCAACAAACTGTTTGAAATCTTCAAGAAACTCGATGAATTCATCGTGACTCAATATGAGGTCTTGTTCTTTACCTTCCATATTTTGTGCTCTGGCTTTTAGAAGATCATAAAATGCGACACCTTCCTCAAAACTGTAAAGAATAACATCTTCATTTCCCCAAGTGAAACGGTCCTGCCATTTATCATTTTTACTTTCTTGAATCTTGTGAATAATATTTTGGATTTTCTGAACATTCCAACCGGTATCAGAAAAACCCTGTAGAACTGAATATTCTTGTTCTGATATTTCTATCATGTACCATTTAGATAATTTAGTCTTGTGTATAAAAAATTTAGTATTGATCATAATTTTGGATATGCGTTGAATATTATGTCATCCTTGACTTCAAGGATCATAGACCATGACTCGAATGAACTATCTACTTCATATTTATCAAATAGCTGATTAGGTTTGGGTGGTAGCAGACCAGATTTGTCCAAAACGTTACGCTCATATGCCATTGCTACCTCACCCAAAATTCTTTCCTGTGTCCAGTTCTGAGGGAATAGAGATGAATTGTCTTGTTTAGGTAACCATCCATCTCGATATCTTATTTTGACTTTTCCTTTAAACGGGAGGTCATTTGGTAAATTTACAATTTCTCCTAGTTCATTCACTCTTGCAGTAGGAGGAATATCGATTCTAGTCACCCTAATGTTTTCAGAAATAAAATGACCGCCTGCAGACTGCAGAGCCCCTCGCTGGCGCGGAGTTGCACTCCGTGACCCCACCTGAGTAAACAAAAAACTCTTATTACATAAATCCCACCAGATCGATCTCAATCTCTGCAGGCATTTCCGCATAGTTTCGAGCACTGCTGTACTTCCAGTCCACGGGTCGAGTTACAAAGCCTGATTCCACAGGATTATCGTGAATGTAATCCAATTTCTGTTTGATGACCTTGGGGCTCCAAAGTTCAATGGGTTTGTTATGGTGCTGCCAGAACTGGTGTTCAGCCTTATTTCCGTTCTTTTTTGCTGATCGCTGCATCATCCAGAGCATCCATTCCTTTCTGCTTTCTTGAACATTGTTTTTGATTGCCTCGATAACACTACGAGCGGTATGCCTTTTGAAATCCTTCAATAAGGATTGCGGGTTTGAATTCTGATCCCTGAAAATCATATGCACATGAGTGGGCATGATGCAATAGGCAAAACAATCCATACCTTTTTCCCTGCGACAATACGCGATGTTGTTAGTAACTATGTCCATGTACTTTTCACGGGTGAATACATCGATCCAGTTAATGGTCGCAAAAGAGACAAAATAAGCACCCTCAGGATTTTTGAACTTATACTTACGGCTCACGATTAAATATAACAAATAAATCTATTCAGGCCCATTAGCAACGTGGTCACGGAGTGCAACTCCGCGCCAGCGAGGTGTTGATATCAAAAATTTGTCTTTAGGCCAGATTTGTCTGTCATCTAACTCCCCAATATCATATAATAGACCGGTACTCCTGGAAAGTCCGGATCGTCATCGGTCAGGAACTCCAGTCCCTCAAAAAAATGATGGTCCTGATCTGAAAGGTCATAGCTGCTTCCGTTCATAGGAGTACATGCGCCCTGATTGATCTTGTACATGAGCTCTCCTAGTGTAAATCCCGCAGGATTTATGGTATCGATGACAAACTGTTTATCTTCTTCGTCAATTTCCCAACGCGGGTCATCATCTGCAAGGCTGTCCCAGTCGATATCATCATCCTCATCCTCTTCTTCATCCAGAGAAACCCATGGGTACTGGATGACCACTTTCTGTACGGGAAGCATGATCCTATCGAGTGGCGGTAGTCTTTTTGAGGGGATGTCGTTGTACTTAATAAGAGCAGCCTCAAACTCTTCTTGTGTTTCAAATTTCTGGTAGAACGCCCAGTAGACGTTTTGTAATAATTCCTTTGGTAAATCCATGTTTTGTGTTTTTAAAAGTAGTTGCAAGGGTTAATGTTCTTATTATTCTTGAAATAACGCTGGTATTTCTTGAAAGAGCCCATACTTCTGCCCAGCGGCATGCTGCGGTTCCTTAGGTTGATACCTTTGGCCTTATATTGTTCTATATAAGCACGTTCCCATACCGCACTCTCAAACTCCGTCATCTCCACAAAGTCGTTAGCTCCCTTATTCAGGTTAGGGATAGCATCGACATCAGCCTTCCACTTGTAATAGGTCTTTTTTCCTGCGAGGGCCCGACGTCCATCTTGTTTATGTTCGTACAACCGAAGCGCTAGATCATCCCTCGTAGTTTTTCCAACATATTGAATATTAAGTTCCCCAAACTTTCCTAAACCATAAAAAGAATACCCACGTTCACTGGTGGTTTTATACCCTGGTCTCTTGTTGCTGTTGTGCGACAACAGCCCAGTTTTTCCCACAAGGTAATTGTGCAGGTCTTTTACTTCAAAGTTATAGGTAGGTACTTCCTTTTCTATAGTTTTTAAGTCCGTTATTTTGATTAATAGGTCTCTCTGTGGATCATAAAGATGCATACCTACCTTGAGCTGGTGTGCCTTGATCCAGGTATCGCTGGTCTTCACGTAGAACAGGTGTTGTCCCGTTGCCTTTAGGACATCTCCATTTTCTGTGGTAATGACCCTGTATTTGTGGGCATGGTTGCGGTAGGTCCGGGTTACCGGCTTTCGCGAAAGCGTGCCCACCTCAGTATCATAGCACAGAACGGTATCGCCTGTCTTGATTTCCTCGATAGGCTTTATGCCTGTCGTGGTGTGAACGGGCGTGCCGGCCAGGAAGCAGGGTTTTTTAGGTGGATTGGGAGGTGGGAAAAAATCTGAGAAGTGGAAGTCGTCCCAATATTTAGCGCTATTTGTTTTTCTCATTTTTTCAAAAGCTGAGGAGAGTCTGTTATCTGCATCATCTCCATATTTTTTTACAGCATCAATATAATCATCTATTCTTTTTTGTGGTTTGTCGAGTAGATTTTTTATTGCCTGAGAATAATCTTTCTTATTTGAATACCTCCCTATAACTATTCCATCCAATAAAATTTGGAAGCCCTCATCGACTTGCGAAAACCTAAATCCTTTTTCCAAAAGTCTATTCATGGCTCTTGACCTTAAGCCTTTCAAAGCAGAGATGATTGCAGCGGTTACGGGATCAAATATGGAAAGGTTAAGGTTTCCATTTGCAATAAGGTCTGCCCCCTCGCTGGCGCGGAGTTGCACTCCGTGACCCCACCTGAGTAAACAAAAAACTCTTATTACATAAATCCCACCAGATCGATCTCAATCTCTGCAGGCATTTCCGCATAGTTTCGAGCACTGCTGTACTTCCAGTCCACGGGTCGAGTTACAAAGCCTGATTCCACGGGATTATCGTGAATGTAATCCAATTTCTGTTTGATGACCTTGGGGCTCCAGAGTTCAATGGGTTTGTTATGGTGCTGCCAGAACTGGTGTTCAGCCATATTTCCGTTCTTTTTTGCTGCTCGCTGCATCATCCAGAGCATCCATTCCTTTCTGCTTTCTTGAACATTGTTTTTGATTGCCTCGATAACACTACGAGCGGTATGCCTTTTGAAATCCTTCAATAAGGATTGCGGGTTTGAATTCTGATCTCTGAACATCATGTGCACGTGGCTGGGCATGATGCAATAGGCAAAACAGTCCATGCACTTTTCAAGGCGACAGTAGATTATACTATCAGTAATAACGTTCATATATTTTTCACGAGTGAACACGTCGATCCAGTTGATCGTGGCAAAGGATACAAAATAGGCACCTTCGGGATTCTGGAATTTGTATTTGCGACTCATGGTTTAAATATAGAGCAATGGTCAACACTTATAATGGTAGCGTGGTCACGGAGTGCAACTCCGCGCCAGCGAGGGGAAAAGAAAAATCGTGATCAATCGGATTAATAATGTTTGGAAGGTTAAAAAGAAAAATAGAGACTTTCGTAAGTATAATTACCCTACCGTCACATACCCGATACCGTTTATATGAACGGCGCCCCTATTCATGCAAACGACAAGCTGGCAGGGCTCAACGCTCGCAGGAGAGCCGTAGGCGTACAGCAGTTCTCCTACGTAGACCGTACCTCTGGGCCATTTATCATGCAGAGCGACAAGGCCTCAGGAGATACAACCACAATGATGAGCGCGTTCCATTATATCGCCTATCCTCTAAACGAGCGGGACAGTCTGAACTATAGATACAAGCTCAAGGTGGCAGGTGATAGGATACACTATATCAGGGTGTATCTTGAGGGTGAGGAGTATTGGTAATTTAAATGGCGATTAAGATTTTTATTTATAGTGACGATGAGAATATGGAGTAAAAGGACTGGTATTCGTTAACTCTAAACTCCATATCTTTTATATTTGCCTAGATATTGAGTAAGAAGGATGTCTTTCTCATTTAATATGTAAAATCACAACACCATCTCCAGATTGAAAGACCAAAAGTTACTCCTTGACGCCCGCTCGCTGCACTTTATCCTGCATCGTCTAGCCTGTCAGTTGATTGAGAACCACGGTGATTTTTCAAATGTCGCTTTAATAGGACTTCAACCTCGTGGGAGCTTTTTGTTGTCTCGCTTGCGCGAAATCCTCCAAAACGATTATCACGTTAGCAACTTAGATACGGGATTACTCGATATTACTTTTTATAGAGATGATTTTAGACGTGGAGACAGTCCGCTGAAGGCAAATTCCACTCAGATCGATTTTTTGATCGAGGATAAAAAAGTCGTGATCGTAGACGATGTGCTGTACACCGGCCGGAGTATCAGAGCAGCACTTACCGCATTACAATCTTTTGGCCGGCCCTCATCAGTAGAGCTGTTGACTTTGATCGACCGCAGATTTTCCAGACATCTCCCAATACAACCCGACTATAATGGGAGACAAGTAGATGCCATTGACGGGCAGAAAGTAAAGGTGCACTGGAAAGAAAACTTTGGAGAAGACGCCGTTTATCTAATTAAAACAGAAGCATGAGTAGTTTGAGTGTAGATAATGTGTTAGGCATCAAATACCTCACAAAAGAGGACATCGAGCTCATTCATACCACCGCTGACCAATTCAAGGAGGTCATCAACAGGCCGATCAAAAAAGTACCATCATTACGTGACATCACGATAGCCAATCTCTTTTTTGAAAACAGTACCCGTACTAAACTCTCCTTTGAACTTGCTGAAAAACGTCTGAGTGCAGATGTGATCAACTTCAGCGCTGGACAGAGTAGCGTCAAGAAAGGGGAAACACTCATCGATACGGTGAATAATATTCTCGCGATGAAAGTGGATATCGTGGTGATGCGCCACCCTAATCCAGGAGCAGGAATTTTCTTGAGCAAACATGTAAACGCTCGTATCGTCAATGCCGGAGATGGAGCGCATGAACATCCCACACAAGCTTTGCTCGATGCCTATTCTATCAGGGAAAAATTAGGCAGCATCGAGGGAAAGAAAATTGTTATTGTTGGTGATATCCTGCACAGTCGTGTGGCACTTTCAAACATTTATTGCCTGAAGAAATTGGGTGCTGAGGTTAAGGTCTGCGGGCCTGCTACTTTAATGCCCAAATATATCGAGTCACTGGGAGTAGAAGTAGAGCTGAATCTAAGAAAGGCGCTGGAATGGTGCGATGTGGCAAACATGCTGCGCGTACAGAATGAGCGCATGGATATATCTTATTTCCCAAGCGTGCGTGAGTACGTGCAACAGTATGGAGTAAATCGTGAGTTGCTCGATGGACTGAACAAGGAAATTGTCATCATGCATCCAGGTCCCATCAATCGCGGTGTAGAAATCACCAGCGACGTGGCCGATAGTGACCAAGCGATTATTCTCGATCAGGTGGAAAATGGAGTGGCCGTGCGTATGGCGGTGCTCTATCTAGTCGCCTCAAAAATCAAACATCAGAAATCATGAAAAGTGAGATAAAAGAAAACCATGTGCTTGTCACAGATGAAAAGGATGATATGTGTGGTTTTGCACAGTTTTTGGCCAATATCTTTGAGCAGTTTGAAAACAAAAACGTGATCGTAGACCTGCAGAAATACAAATCGGCTACGCTGCAAGATTTTTTATGCTTTCTCGAGTTGAGTAATAAACACAGATCTGACAAAAATTCTTTTGTGATAGTAAACAGCAGTATGTCCAGCGAAGAAATCCCAGAAGAACTGATGGTCGTTCCCACCCTTCAAGAAGCTGAAGATGTGGTGCAGATGGAAGAAATCGAGAGGGATTTGGGTTTCTAAAATTCCAATCTCCAAGCTCCGATCTGCAAGCTCCAAGCTCCAAATTTCTAACCCATAGGTTAATTAGTTTAGAGATCTTTCTAAAAGTGGGCCTTACTTAGCCCCCTCGAGGGGGTGGGGGGTGTTCGCAGCAACAAACTTCAATTCTCAAAAGCTTAATTTTAAATCCCTAATCTCCTAATCTCCTAATCTCCTAATCTCCTAATCGTCTAATCCCTCATATTTTCATTCAAACCCACAACTCACAGCTCACAACTCACTGCGTAAAGCGCAAAACCCAAAATTTCATATAACCTTAAGTCTATTGCTGCGCACCGCTGCCTACTTTAGCAATTGATAAAAATCTGTTTTTGAAACTCACGATTCTCGGTTGTCATAGCGCCACCCCAAAAGAAAATGCTCGTCCCACTTCCCAAGTTTTGGAAATGCGCGGGCACCTATTTTTAATTGATTGCGGTGAGGGAACCCAGATGGCGATGCGCAAAGCAAAGGTCAAGTTTTCTCGCATCAAACATATTTTCATCTCGCATTTGCACGGTGACCACGTTTATGGATTGGTTGGTTTGATTTCTACTTTCTGCCTGCTGGGTCGTGAAACTCCGTTAACGGTTTACGGTCCTAAAGGTGTGAAGGAGCTGGTGCTATTTCAGTTGAAGTTATCGGGTGCTTATACTACTTTTCCGTTACGCTTTCGCGAAAGCGTAGACAACCAACCTACTTTACTCTTTGAGGATGAATTATTGAGCGTGACCACCATTCCGCTGGAACATCGCATTTTTACTCATGGTTTTTTGTTTCAGGAGAAGCCGCACGATCGCAAACTCGATGTGGTGGCTTGTCAGGAGCGTGGAATCGATGTTTCTTATTATAAGAAAATCAAAAAGGGACACGACATGGTTTTGGAAGATGGGAGCGTGATTCCTAATGAGGAACTGACGTTTGAGGGACAGTCGCAGCGCAGTTACGCCTTTTGTAGTGATACTATTTATAAAGAAGATATCATTCCCCAGATCAATGGGGTGACGGCGCTCTATCATGAAAGTACGTTTTTAAAAGATCGCGAAGAGCTTTGCGAAAAAACAAAACACAGCACCGCTGAACAAGCCGCCCAAATCGCCAAAAAAGCCGATGTCGGAACGCTGATCCTCGGTCATTTTTCGTCACGTTACAACAACTACGACCTATTCAAAGAAGAAGCGCAAACCGTTTTTGAAAACGTAGAACTCGCTGCTGACGGGAAGGTTTTTGAATTTAACAAATAAATACCTGTTTTACAAAAACAGGTATTTATTGCTAGTATTATTAAAAAAAACCAAATACATTTATCCTGGAAAAAAGATTTAGCTGCAGCATGATCTTATTCGTTAACATCCCAAAATGGGAATAAACTAAATCTTATGAAAAAAATATCTTTAATATTTGGACTTGTTTTGTCCATTTCCTTAATCACATCTTGTGATACAAATGAGGTAGAGTTGACCGAAGAACAACAAATTGAATTTTTAGCAAAAAATTCGGGTTTTGATCCAAAAGCTATCTTTGATGAAGTAATAAATGATACCACTAATGTAGATGGAATAAAGGTTTACGACGAGCTCAGCGATCAACAAAAAACAAATGTTTTTGTTTACAAATATCAAAAATTCAAAAGTGATAACGTTTTAAATTTGAATCAGAAAAGTGCAATCGATGATTTGATCGCTTACTATTCAAACAATATTCGAATTGAAGAGGATATTAAAGTTCAACCTGAAATTGATGCCGTGTTCGAGAACTTCAACGTATTTCAATCTGTTTCTTTAATTGGTTTTGTTGGGAATAACCCTGTCGAATCTGGTCCGGCAACAAGTACTGATGAAGATTATACTGGATTTACTTATGAGTTAAAGAGTGAATGTCATGAAGAATTTGTCGATGGTGAATCTGTTGGTTTTTATGAAACCATTACCGTCAGGAGATATAGAAATGGAAGACTTAAGGAAACTTGGAAAAACACTTTACAACCTTGTGGAAATTATGCCCTCTTGACAGAGTCATAAAAGAAAGTTTCAGTTATCATAAAGTCCAAAATCTCAAGTTTTGGACTTTTGTTGTTGCTCTATTTTTACTCAGTTTTTGTTTTGCACAAAATAATATTAGAATAATTGATAAATTTTCAAATAAACCAATTTTATCTGATTCGGTTTTAGTTTTTTCTAAAGATAAAAGAGAGTTTACCAAAACTGATTCGGTTGGTACGATAAAAATGAATAAGTACATCGAGGAAGTCGATTCACTGATTTTTTATGTTTTTGATAAGAAATATGTAATTAATAAAATTTCAAGTTCAACTATTAAAATTGATGTTAGAGATTCTTTAGATGAAGTAATTATTTCAAATGAATATCATTCCTTAAGCATAAAGACATCAGGTGATAATAAGTGTAAATTATATCCTAATGTGGGTTCAATGTTTAATACTCTTGATACTAGAGGATATCAAGACTACAAAATAGAAAAGATAAAAATTTATATTCAACGTAACAAAAGAGACGCTAATGGAAACAAGCTAAATTATACAACTCAAAAATTCAAAATACGATTTCACGCAATAAAAGACAGCGTCTATGGTCTTGAAAATGTAATACATGAAACGAATATTTTGATTAGAGATGGTGCCAAGAATTCTGAATGGTATGAGATCAAATTCAAAAATTTATTTATTCCAGATACTGCTTGGTTGGGTATTGAATTCGTTTCATTATCATCTAATACTGCACTCTCTTGTCACACTGTAAATAATCAAGAACATTTTGCTTGGGGAAGTTTAAGAGATAACTCGAGTTACAATCGAGGGGTGATTGTGAAACAAGAATTTCTATTGTTATCAGAGAAACAAAAGAGTAGCCAAGATCAAGAACTTTATCTCATACCAATAGAACTATGTTTGAGCAAAGGTAGGAAATAGTACATTCAAAAATGATGATAAGGCTCATTTTTGAGAATTGTAAACGCTCTGTAGATCTGCTCCGTGGCAAATAGGCGTACCATTTGGTGGGAAAAAGTCATGTCGCTAAGGGATAATTTTGAATTGGCTCGATCGTAGACATCTTGTGAGAATCCGTAAGGTCCGCCTATAATAAAAACCAGTCTCTTGAGTCCAGAAACGCTGCGTTTATTGATCAACTCAGCAAACTGTGGACTGCTCAATCGCTTACCGCGCTGGTCCAGCAACGTTACAAAGTCGCTTTTTTCAAGCTGGGCGAGAATGTTTTTGCCTTCTTCGTTTTTCTGTCGTTCCTCGTTCATGTTTTTGGTATTCTTGAGATCGGGAAGTAGTTGCAGCTCAAAATTTACATAATGCTGCAAGCGGTCTGCATACATGTCTGTTAGTTCAGCGATTCTGGGATCGTCCGTTTTTCCTACGGCAAGAAGCGTGATTTTCATGGTTCAAAAATACCGCTACCGTTGATAAATCGGTTTACAATACGTCTATTTTTAAGGCTTTCTTCGTTTTTAGGCTCTTGGGATTTGGTTAATTTAGACTTGGGAACAATTGTTGAACTACCGTCCCATATCTTGAATTTATGAATCGATTTTTTCTAGGCGTTTTATGTGTTCTCGCTTTCGCGAAAGCGGAACTACCACAAGCCCAAAACCCCAATATATCACCTCTCGTTGCTAAGGATTACATCGCCCAAAAGGAATGGGTGGACAGTGTTTACAATCAACTAAGCACGCGCGAACGGATCGCTCAACTATTTATGGTTGATGCATTTACAAATCGCGGTAAAGCCGATCTGGACAAAGTGCGCGACCTCGTGAGGTTCCATAAAATTGGGGGCGTGATATTTTCAAAAGGCGGACCGGGCCGTCAAGCTAAGTTTACCAATGAGATTCAAGATACAGCTGATGTCCCGTTGTTGATCGCGATGGACGCTGAGTGGGGGCTGGCCATGAGGCTGGACAGTACGTATGCTTTCCCGTGGAACATGACGCTAGGCGCAGACAGGAAGCATGAATTGAGTTATGAAGTGGGAAAACGCATAGGAGAGCACAGCAAGCGACTGGGCGTGCACATCAATTTTGCTCCAGATGTGGATATCAATACAAATCCGCTGAATCCTATTATTGGTAATAGAAGTTTTGGTGAAGATAAAATCAACGTCACCGAAAAGGCCAGCGCGTTTATGCGCGGTATGCAAAGTACGGGAACGCTCGCGTGTGCAAAGCATTTTCCAGGTCATGGCGATACAGATCAAGATAGCCATAAAATATTACCTACGGTAGATTTTACCGCAGAACGTATCGATAGCGTAGAACTTTACCCTTACCGCAGGTTAATAAGTGAGGGACTTGCCAGCGCGATGGTCGCGCACTTGAATATTCCGAGTTTAGAAAGTCGCAATGGTTACCCGACCAGTATCAGCGAGAAAGTAGTAACGGGAATGCTTAAGGAAAAGTTGGGTTTTCAAGGCTTGATCTTTACCGATGCTTTAAACATGAAGGGAGCAAGCAACTTTAGTGAGCCAGGTCAGATCGACCTGCAAGCTTTCAAAGCTGGAAATGATGTGATGCTGATTTCAAAAGATATACCTAAAGCTATTACCGTTTTTGAAATGGCACTGGCAAACAGCGAGATTACCGCAGAGCGTTTGGAACATTCCGTCAAAAAAATCTTGATGTCAAAATACCTCGTGGGTTTGAATAATTACCAGCCCATCAATACAGAAAATCTTCATGCCGATCTCAACCGGGAAATAGACGATGTCGCCTATGAAAAAGCGATGGAAAGAAGTATCACGCTGCTGAAAAACGAGAAGAAACTTGTACCTATTAAAAATCTAGAAACCAAACGTATTGCTTACGTTTCGCTAGGTGACGATTCTGGACTAGAGTTTTACCGAGAACTGAACAAGTACACTCGAGTGGAGAAAATAGTTGCAGATCAACTGAGCGATTTGATGACAAAGCTGGAACCATTTAACACCGTGATTGTAGGTTTTCATCGTAGCAATGACAATCCTTGGAAAAGCTATAAAATTGATGGCAAAGAGTTGAACTGGCTCTATGAAATTGCTCGTAAGCATGATGTTATTTTTAGCAGTTTTGTCAATCCATACATGCTTGCTCAATTGCGTACGACTACCAATTTTGAGACGATTGTTCAGTCTTATCAAAACAGTGAGATCACTCAAAAATTGACGGCTCAGATGATTTTTGGTGCACGTGCTTTCAAAGGTCGCTTGCCGGTAACTTCTGGTGAATTTAAGGTTGGATCTGGAATGGATACGCAATCCATCGGTCGTCTTTCTTATAGTTCAAGTCCCAGTTCTGCTGGATTCAATGCTGATATGGTTGCAAAAATCGACAGTATTGCAAACCATACGATAAATAGAAAAGGAGCTCCTGGGATTCAGATTTTAGTGGCTCGCAAAGGAAAAGTCGTTCTTGATAAGAACTATGGTTATCACACGTATTCAAAGAAAAACAAAGTAGAAGATGATGAGATTTATGATGTAGCTTCTGTTACAAAGATTATTGCAACTCTTCCACTCGTCATGGAGCTAGTGGAGCAGGGAAGGCTAGACCTTGATGACCCCATTACCAAGCTTGATACAGCTTTTGCGAGCTCCAATAAAAAGGATATCACTTTGCGCAAAATGCTTTCACACTACGCACAGTTGAAGCCTTGGATACCATTCTATGCTTACACACTGGACAGTCTCACCCAAAAACGCTTGGATCATTTCTATGCTTCCACGGAATCTAATGAGTACAATTTGCCGGTGGCTAGGGATATTTTCGCGAAAGCGGTCATATTAGATACGATAAACACGCGTCTTAAAGAAAGCGACCTCCTTAAGAAAAAAGAGTACAAATACAGCGATTTACCATATTATATTTTAAAGGATTACCTCGAGCGTACTTCTGGAAGGTCGCTGGACGAGTTAACACAATCACACTTTTATCAATCGATGGGAATGGTGAATACAGGGTACCGACCGTTGGAAAAGTTCTCCATCGATCGCATTGTACCTACAGAAGATGATAAGACTTTCAGAAACCAACTATTACAAGGGTATGTGCACGATCAGGGTGCTGCGATGCAAGGTGGGATAGGCGGGCATGCCGGGTTGTTCTCTAACAAGAATGACCTTGCGATCATGATGCAAATGTTCTTGCAAGGTGGCTTTTACGGCGGTCGCAGGTACTTCAAAGAAAGCACCATTGATGAATTCAACACGTGCTACTACTGTGAGGAAGACGTGCGCAGAGGAGTAGGTTTTGACAAGCCTCAGCTTGAAGAAGTTGGTCCTACTTGCGGTTGCTTGAGCAAAAAGAGTTTTGGTCATAGTGGTTTTACAGGTGCTTATGTTTGGGCAGATCCTGATGAGGAGATCGTTTATGTATTTTTGTCTAATCGCGTGCACCCAGATGCCGGTAACAGATTTCTAATCACCGAAAACATCAGGACAAACATTCAGCAGATCATTTATGACTCTATCATCGATTAAACCGCTCTTATCATGAAAATCGCAATAGTTTGTTACCCGACTTTTTGGGGGAGTGGCGTAGTCGCAACGATGCTAGGAACTTCGCTGGCGCAAAGAGGTCATGAAGTACATTTTGTGACTTACAAACAACCGGTCAGACTGGAGTTGCTGACTAAGAATATTTACTTCCATGAGGTTGACGTAGAGGAATACCCGCTGTTTCATTATCAGCCTTATGACCTGGCGCTTTCTAGTAAGTTGGTAAACGTGGTTCAAAAGCATGACATAGAATTGCTTCATGTACATTATGCGATCCCGCATGCTTATGCGGGTTATATGGCGCAACAAATGCTTAAAGAACACGATATCACTTTGCCCATGGTAACTACACTTCATGGAACTGATATCACACTGGTAGGAAGTAATCCTATTTATAAACCATCAGTTACGTTCAGTATTAACAAGAGTGATGTGGTGACCTCTGTGTCGCAGAGTTTGAAGGACGACACCATTGATATTTTTGATATAAAAAGGGAAATAGACGTGGTTCCCAACTTTATAGACATGAGCAGCTATAAAACGGAGTTTACCGATTGTGACCGTAGCTTGATGGCATTTCCTGAGGAGCGCATCATCACGCACATCAGTAACATGCGACCAGTGAAGCGCATCATGGATGTAGTACGTATTTTTGAAAAGGTTTCAGAGCAAATTCCTTCCATTTTAATTATGGTAGGAGATGGGCCAGAACGTACCGAAGCCGAAAAATACACCCGAAGGAATGGGTTGTCACACAAAGTAAAATGGGTAGGTAACAGTACAGAGATCGACCGGATTCTTTGTTTTTCAGACCTGTTTTTGCTGCCTAGTGAGAAGGAAAGTTTTGGTCTGGCTGCCTTAGAAGCGATGGCTAACCGCACTCCGGTAATTTCTTCAAATACTGGTGGGTTGCCAGAGGTAAATGAGAACGGAATCTCTGGATTTACCAGCGATGTGGGCAATATAGATGAGATGGCTCAAAAGGCCGTTCACATTCTAGAAGAAGATGATCGATTAGTTGCTTTTAAAAAGTCCGCTTTCGCGAAAGCGGAACAATTTGACATCAATCTTGTCATCCCACAATACGAGCGACTATACGAAAACGCTATGCAAAAATCCGAATCAGAAACTGTAGCATAAAAAAAAAAGGAATCCGCACGGGATTCCTTTTTCAATTTAAAATCGGTGTGTAATTAAAATTGGTACTTGATACCGAGTGCGATGTTGAAATCTAAATCGTCACGGTTGTCGCCAAAGTAAATAGCTGGACGTGTATCGAGTGACAATAGTAACGGGATATCAAAGTTATATTCAATACCTACCTGACCTGCGAGGAAAAGTGCCGTTTCACTACTGTCATCATCTCCGAAGACATCATCGTCATAATCAATGAACGAGATACCAGCACCCGGACCAGCATACCAGTTGAATCCACCATCGATGTTCCAGACCCACTGATAGATACCAGCTAGTTGAAATGCATCATAAGCATCATCAGTTTCAAGACCTAGATCAATTTCAAGTCTATTGTTTGCACTCAATAATCTCTGGTAAGTAACTTCAGTCCCGAAGCCATCACCACCACCAGCTCTAAGACCGATTGCGTTATTAGAAATTTCTTGAGCATTAGCAGTAAATGTTGCGGCTAGAGCAGCAATAAATAGAAAAACTGTCTTTTTCATGTTTAAGAATTTTGAACAAATGTCGATTAGTAAATAGACTACTTTAATTGCAGAAATGTTAATACTTGTTATCGCATTCTTAATGTCTAGCCCTCAAATTCAAGATCACCACCATTATCATCACCTCGTTGCTCTCTTCTGTCTTTTTTCTGATTGAAGCGGTAGACAAATGTCATTATGAATTGACGCTGACGCCACTGAAATTCACTATTTTGTACAAAACTGGGCACTGCAGTTCCATCTACCATAATATCCTGACCTCTTGTGGTACTCTCCCTTCTACGACTATTAAATAGGTCACTCACGCTTGCGGTAATGGAAGCCTTATCTCCCCAAATATCCTTACTCGCGGCAAGATTTACAGTCAATATAGCGTTTGAATCACCTTGTGCATTCTGGCTAGCACCGCGGTAGTTCATGCGGCTTTGTAGGTCGATTTTTCCAGGCAAAACAAACTTCTGATTGAGTCGAGCGAAGTAGGTGGTGTTGTTGAAGCTGAAGTCTTGGTTTTGAAATGCTCCATCAGTTTGCTCATTGAACAGGTTAAAGTCACTGTTGATAGTCCACCATTTAAACGGTCTATAATATAAGGTAACTTCTAGTCCTATGCGCTCGTTTGTAGATAAATTCACAGGAATACGTCTAATGATAGGGTCACCATTGTCAGTTACCTCGCCTGTATCTTCTTGAATACGCTCCCAGTTATCCTCACTGTGGTTGTAATATACCGCACTACTAATGGTGACATCGCCCCACCTTTTTATATAAGATAACTCGACGTTATCAGTAAATGTAGGGTCTAGGTCAACATTACCTTGAAAAATATTGCTCTCGCTGCTTCTACTAGGGAATGGATTGAGAAATCTTCCTCTAGGTCTTCTTATACGTCTATTGTAACCCAGGCTAAAACTTTCCCCTCCTTTGATCTCATAATTCAAATTAAGAGTAGGGAATAGGTTGCTGTAATCTTTTTCGTCAGTGATTTGAGTGGTTTCTTGGAAGATATCCACGTTTGTGTTTTCAAATCTAAGACCTGCAAGAAAACTGAACTTATCGATCTTCTGACCATATTGTACGTAGAGAGCATTAACTAATTCTTCATAATTGAAGGTGTTGTTCAACCCTACATCTTCTATAAAGGGATTACCAGGAATGAGAAAGTCTCGTTCTTTCAAGAAAAACGAATTGGTAATATCCCTATAATTCCCTCGATACCCAGCTTCAAAATTGATGTTCTCACCTATGGGCAATTCATAATCAACTTGAAGTAAGGCATTTTTTTCCTCGCTATCCTGAACTTGAAATTCATCGTCATTCAACTCATTAAGTATCACATCACGTTCTGTAATATCTGCAATCTCCTCCTCAATCTCCATCCCATATTGCAGGGAGGCTACGAGTTTCTGACCGTCCTCGTCGATATCATTCTTATAATCTATGGTAAACTGGATATCGTCTTCATTTTCCCCTTCACGTTCTATCCTTCGTGTGGCCTCATTAAGGTTGCGATTGATGTCAAATCGATCGATGGTGTTGGTCGTCACATCATCATCGTTGCCGTATCTATAAACCACGTTTCCTATAATATTGCTATTGTCGGTAATGTCATACTGAACGCCTAAGCTGGTAAAAAAGTTGCGTCCCAAGCGATCAAAATCACGGCGCTCCTCCACAAATCTATTTTGAGCAGTGGGAGAGAAGTATTCCGTATCACTAGAGGCGTTCCCAGGGGTTGTACGGTAACGCATACCTGTATTTGTGAATACATTCCAGTCTCCTTTTCTAATATTTCCATTAAAGCTCAATCCGTATCGCTCAGGGATTCCTGTTTCAACTTGGACATTACCATTAAAACCTAGCAGAGATTCCTTTCTCAAGATAATGTTTAAGATACCACCAGTTCCCTCTGCATCGTATCGAGCACTAGGTGATGTGATCACCTCTACACGCTCGATGGCATCTGCTGGGATTTGTCTTAACGCTTCGGCACCATTCATTCCTACAAGAGCGCTGGGGCGACCGTCTATCAAGATGGTTACGTTATCGTTCCCACGCAAGGCCACATTACCTTCTACGTCTACGGAAACACTGGGTACGTTATCGAGAACATCACTGGCTGACCCACCACGTACGGTTAGATCTTTACCGATGTTGTAGATTTTTTTATCCAGTCTTATGTCAACGGTAGTTTTCTCTGCAATTACAACAGCTGCTTCTAGCTCAGCCACGTCTTGTTCCAGCTGCATCAAACCAAAATTAGTATCGCTATCGATGACTACATTTTCGCGAGTAACACTTTTGAAGGTAATGTATTCCCAGCGTACTTGATAGGTACCTTCCTTTATTTGAAAAGTGTAATTACCCTCTAGATCAGTTACTCCTCCCTGAGGTGATTGATTGGGATCTTCACTTATAAATGATACCGTTGCAAATTCTAAAGGATCGCCAGAGGCTTTATCGATTAATTTTCCTTTAACTGTGTACTGCTGTTGAGCTACCGTGAATACTGAAAAGAGTAATAGTGCTAAACTGGATAGTGTTTTCAAGAGTCTTTGTTTTACAAAGTTGGACTAGAGAAACACCCGCAGGTTTAAGCTGTATATGCTAAGTTTAAGTTAAAGCGGTTATAGTAAAAACTTATGCGAGGATAGCCTCTACAATTCGTTAGAGACTTCGTCCTTACTATCTTCCATTAAGTAAGCTTTCAAAAACGCGTCGAGATCACCATTGAGAACAGCATCTGTATTTCCAGTCTCGTGATTTGTTCTCACATCTTTGATCAATTTGTAAGGGTGTAGAACGTAATTACGTATTTGCGATCCCCACTCGATTTTCATTTTACCAGCCTCGATTTCATCACGAGCCGCGTTGCGTTTTTGAAGCTCTATTTCAAAAAGTTGCGATTTAAGCATTTGCATAGCTTTCTCACGATTCTCTAACTGTGAGCGTGTTTCAGAATTGTGAATTACGATTCCCGTAGGGTGGTGGGTAAGAATTGCTTTGGTTTCCACCTTGTTTACGTTCTGGCCACCCGCGCCACTGGATCGTGCAAAGTCCCAAGAAATGTCTGCCGGATTGATGTCTATTTCTATACTATCATCAGCAAGTGGATACACGTAAACTGATGCAAATGATGTATGCCTTTTTGCATTTGAATCAAAAGGCGAAATACGCACCAGTCTGTGCACGCCATTTTCACCTTTTAACCAGCCAAAACTATAGTCTCCTTCAATCTCCAGCGTCACGGTTTTGATACCTGCAACATCACCCGGCTGAAAATTCAGCTCCTTTACCTTATAACCGCTCTTTTCTGCCCACATCATGTACATGCGCATTAAAATCTCAGCCCAGTCGCAGGACTCTGTCCCACCTGCTCCTGCGGTAATTTGCAGTACGGCACTCATGTCATCACCCTCGTTAGAGAGCATGTTTTTGAATTCTAGACGCTCGATCAGGTCTTGCGCAGCTTCAAATTTGCTGGATACATCTTCTTCAGTGGCCTCATTTTCCTTATAAAATTCATACAGCACTTCCAGGTCTTCAACCAGTGTCACAGCATTATTATAATCAGTAGTCCACTGTTTTTTATTACGCAGTTGCTTCATAATCGCCTCTGCATCTTTGGGATTGTTCCAAAAATTAGGTGAGAAGGTTTTTTCCTCCAGGTTAGTAATTTCAATTTTCTTTGCATCAATCTGCAAATAATTCTTGAGCTTGCTCACTCGCGTTTCCAGATCCTTAATTTGTTCTGCTGTAATCATAGCCTACAAAAATACTATTTATCATGCCATGTAATGGATTAGGTATGAGTACTTATTAGTATAATACTTATTAAGTTTACGCTTTCGCGAAAGCGAGATAATCAAAACTTCACTTGAAACTTATACAGCCCTCAAATCAAATAGAAGAATGATAGATTTAAGAAGCGATACGGTAACCAAGCCGACTCCAGAAATGCTTCACGCGATGATGAATGCCGAGGTGGGTGATGACGTATACAAGGAAGACCCCACAGTAAATGAGCTGGAACGGCGGGTTGCAGAACTTTTTGGGACAGATGAAGCTTTGTTTTTTCCTACTGGGAGTATGGCAAATCAGGCAGCGATCAAGATGCACACGCAACCGGGTGAGCAACTCATTTGTGATAAATATGCACATGTATACAATTACGAAGGTGGTGGTGTTTCTTTTAATAGTGGTGTCTCTTGTAAATTACTAGACGGTGATCGTGGTATGATTACCGCGGCTCAGGTAGAGGAGGCGATCAACCCGCCTGATTTTTATCACAGCCCATTAACAACTCTAGTTTGTGTGGAGAACACAACAAATAAAGGCGGTGGCGCTTGTTATGAGATGTCTACTTTTCACGAGATTAAAGAAGTTTGTGAGAAACACGATTTGGGCTATCATCTGGATGGCGCGCGACTTTTTAATGCTATTGTTGCAAAAAATCAGGATCCCAAAGAATATGGTACCTTATTTGACACCATTTCAATTTGTTTTTCAAAAGGTCTGGGGATACCGCTGGGTACAGTTCTCACGGGTAAGTCTGAACTCATGAAAAAAGCCATGCGAGTGCGCAAAGTCTTGGGAGGCGGTATGCGACAAGTAGGTTTTATCGCAGCAGCAGGAATTTATGCACTCGATCACCACATCGATCGCCTTGCTGAGGATCATAAACGTGCTATAGAACTGGGCAATTATCTTTCTCAACTTTCTTACGTGAAAAAGGTAGAGCCGGTAGAAACCAATATCGTCATCTTTAAAGTTAACGATGAGCAGGCGGTCATGAATTACTGCGATAAAAATGATCTAATCATAAGTAACATGGGGCAGGGGAAATTGCGTTTGGTAACGCATCTCGATTATACTCAAGAGTTGCATGAGCAAGCTTTGCAGTTGTTCAAGAATTTTAGCTGAGCACTATACTATTTAAACATTTCAAGCCCTGGAATGTTAGGCATACCATCCTTTGCCGCGGCTGCGACCTCATGATCGTAAACCTCACCAGCTTTTTTTAGAGCTTTGTTGAGCGTTAAGATCAGGTAATCTTCCAGTTGTTCCTTGTCTTCTAGAAGCTCATCTGCGATCTCGATGGTTTTGATTTTTCTGCTGGCGGTCACCGTGGTTTTTAACAAGGAATCGCTAGACTCTTCAGCGACCATTACCGTATCCATGCGAGCTTTTGTAGCTTCAACTTTCTCTTGGGTTTCCTTGAGTTTACCCATCATTCCCATCATATCTCCAAACATAGTCGTGTTCTTTTTTGACAAATTTACAGCAGGCAATATGAATGTTCAGTTATAATAAGGTGAAATGCGGTTTTGATGGTCTCGCTTTCGCGAAAGCGTACCAAAAACAAACCCTTTCGACATCAAATTACCTAGAGTTTGAATTCTCACTTACTTTAATATCTTGCAGCGCTTAAATTTTTTTAAAGGAATAATTCATGTCCATTAAACCTCCAGTAGCCAAAAAGATACCCTTTATTCACGATAAACACGGGCACCAGCGTGTGGATAACTATCAATGGATGGCTGAACGGGATGCGCCAGAGGTTATTGACTACTTGAATCAGGAGAATGCTTATTACGAGCAAATGACTGCTGATACAAACGATCTCAAAGAAATGCTGTTTGAAGAAATCAAAGGGCGTATCAAAGAAGATGATGAGTCGGTACCTTATTTACTAAATGGATACTGGTATTTCAGCAAGATGAAAATAGGAGAGAGCTATCCCTATTTCTACAGAAGAAAGGACGGGACAGATGATGTGGAACTCTTGTTCAACGTTAATAAAATGGCGAAAGGCCACGATTACTACAAGCTCACCTCGCTCAATGTCTCGCCAGACAATAGGCTTGTTACTTACGGAGTGGATACCGTGGGTAGAAGGGAGTACACCATTCACGTCAAAAATCTTGAGACTGACGAGATTTCTCAGAATGAAATAGCTCTAACCACAGGATCAGCAGTATGGGCAAATGATAATAAAACTTTGTTCTTTACGCGCAAAGATCCACAGACACTTCGTGCTAATCAAATCTTTAAATACAGACTGGGAGATGATCCTAAAACTGCTGAATTGATATTTGAAGAGGCTGAGGAGACTTTTAATTGTTACGTGTACAAAACCATGTCGCAACGGTATATCATGATCAAGTCTTCATCTACACTATCTGACGAAGTTAGATTTATCAATGCCGATCAGCCTCAAGAAGACTTCCAGATTATCCAAGTGCGACAGCCAGAAATGGAATACAGCATATCGCATTATGAGGATAAGTTCTACATAATGACGAACAAGGATGGAGCTTACAATTTTAAGGTAATGACCACACCCGTAACCATGCCTGGCATGGAAAATTGGGAGGATTTGATTCCACATGATCCTAAGGTTTTGCTTGAAGATATTGACATTTTTAGAAAATTTCTAGTGATTTCAGACCGTTTTAATGGGTTGAACCGCATTAGAATCAGGGCTTGGGATGGAACGGTAGATTATTTCCTGCCTTTTTCAAGTGAAACGTATACGGCATACACAAATGCCAATTTTAATTACGACACCACAAAGTTGAGGTATACCTATAATTCTCTCACAACTCCTCCTTCAATTGTAGAATTTGACATGGAGACTCGTGAAGAGGTGATCCTCAAGATGCAGCCCATTGAAGACCCAGATTTCTCCCCAGAGAATTATGAATCTGAACGCATCTGGGCAACCGCTGATGATGGAGAAAAAATTCCGATCAGTCTCGTCTACAAAAAAGGAATGGAAAAAAATGGGGAGAATCCCGTGCTCATCTACGGTTATGGAAGTTATGGCTCAACCATAGATCCATATTTCTCACTTTCTAGATTGAGTTTGCTGGATCGAGGTTTTGTTTTTGCCATCGCTCATGTGAGAGGTGGAGAATATTTGGGGAGGGAATGGTATGAAAACGGTAAAATGTTTTCTAAGCGCAATACGTTTACAGATTTTATCGCATGCAGTAAATATTTGATTGAGCAGCGGTATACCAGTGCAAAGCAGCTATACGCATCAGGTGGTTCAGCTGGAGGTTTGCTCATGGGTGCTATTATGAATATGGCTCCGCAATTATATAATGGTATTTTGAGTGCTGTGCCTTTTGTGGACGTAGTTACTACCATGCTAGATGATTCCATACCGCTTACCACAGGTGAGTATGACGAGTGGGGGAATCCTAACTTGAAGGAAAGTTATGATTATATGTTGAGCTACTCTCCCTATGATCAGGTTAAAAAGCAAGCTTATCCTAACGTTTTTGTGACCACGGGTTATCATGACAGTCAAGTTCAATATTGGGAACCCGCAAAATGGGTGGCTAAGTTGAGAGAGTCTAACACGGGAGAGGGTATGATATTATTCAAAACTGATATGGATAGCGGTCATAGTGGTGCATCAGGTAGATATGATGCTATTAAAGAAGTAGCGCTTGATTTTGCCTTCCTGCTGTCACTAGAGAAAAAATTCGATTAGTAATTTTTGTGTAAATTTGCCACGTTTTGCGGAAAAGTAACGTGAGACTTAAATCCCTTTTATGAACGGTGAAATCAAAGCGTACAATAGTGTTCTAGAGCTCATAGGTGAAACTCCACTTATTAAACTTTCAGAAACGGTTGCCGGTTTTCCAGGTGATTTTTACGCAAAAGTAGAAGCTTTCAATCCAGGACACTCTTCTAAAGACAGAATTGCTCTTCATATCATTGAGGAAGCTGAACGTAAAGGTATTTTAAAGCCTGGAGATACGATCATCGAAACAACGTCTGGAAACACGGGTTTCAGTATCGCAATGGTGAGCCGTATCAAAGGTTATGAGTGCATTCTTGCTGTGAGCTCTAAATCCAGTGCTGATAAAATAGATATGCTCAAATCCATGGGAGCTAAGGTCTATGTATGTCCGGCTCACGTGAGTGCAGATGACCCACGCAGTTACTATCAAGTGGCTAAGCGCATGCATGAGGAGATCAAGAACAGCATCTATATCAATCAGTATTTTAATGAACTTAACATAGAAGCTCATTATCTGACTACGGGTCCTGAAATATGGAGACAGACCGCTGGTCAGATTACTCACCTCGTTGCCTGTAGCGGTACGGGAGGTACGATTTCTGGTACGGCACGTTTCTTAAAAGAGCAAAATCCTGCTATAAAGATTCTAGGAGTGGACGCTTATGGTAGCGTGTTGCAAAAATACCACGAGACTCAAGAGTTTGATAAAAATGAGATTTATCCCTATCGCATTGAGGGATTGGGAAAAAATCTTATTCCTACGGCTACTGATTTTGAAGCCATCGATTCGTTTACCAAAGTAAAAGATGAAGATGCTGCCCATATGGCTCGTTTCATTTCTAGAACTGAAGGACTTTTTGTAGGCTATACAAGTGGTGCTGCTTTACAAGCTACTAAGCAACTCGCTGCTAAAGGTGCATTTGATGAAAACTCTAAAGTTGTTGTGATTTTTCCAGATCATGGTTCACGATACATGAGCAAGATCTACAACGAGAAGTGGATGGATGAGCAAGGTTTTAATGATGCTAAATCACTTTCAGAGACGCAACATATTGAGTACATCAAGTAATAAACGTTACTTGTTTCTAGAACTATATTAGTAATTATGAATTTACGCTTTCGCGAAAGCGTAATACCTCTCCATTTTACCGCAAACGATATAGTTTTTATAAGGTCTTATTTATCAATAATTTAACCATGTTAAAACACTGGTCTTAGGTTATCTATCTTAGATTAAGATGTAGGTATGTTGTATCTTTGTCGACTTAAATTAGATCATGAAAGATTTATTTGACAAGATATATAAAGACAAGGGGCCGCTCGGTAAATGGGCAAGTGTAGCAGAAGGATATTTTGTTTTTCCCAAACTCGAGGGACCTATTGCCAACAGAATGAAATTTCAAGGCAAGGAAGTTATTACCTGGAGTGTAAATGACTACTTAGGCCTAGCAAATCATCCAGAAGTTAGAAAAGTAGATGCAGAGGCTGCTGCTGAATATGGCAGTGCTTACCCAATGGGAGCACGTATGATGAGTGGTCATACTGACATGCATGAACAACTTCAAACTGAGCTAGCAGAATTTGTGCAAAAGGAAGCAGCTTATCTTTTGAATTTTGGGTATCAGGGAATGGTATCAACGGTAGACGCTCTTGTTTCTAAAGATGATGTCATCGTGTATGATGTCGATGCTCATGCCTGTATTATTGATGGAGTTAGATTGCATCATGGTAAACGCTTTACTTATAAGCATAACGATATTGAAAGTATCGAAAAAAATCTTCAAAGAGCCACTAAAATAGCTGAGCAAACCGGCGGTGGAATTTTAGTGATTTCAGAAGGTGTTTTTGGGATGAGAGGAGAGCAGGGAAGGCTTAAAGAGATTGTTGCTCTCAAGGAAAAATATAACTTTAGATTATTTGTTGATGACGCACACGGTTTTGGAACACTGGGCGCAACAGGAGCCGGAGCTGGTGAGGAGCAAGGAGTACAAGATCAAATAGACGTGTATTTTGCCACTTTTGCGAAGTCTCTTGCCAGTACAGGGGCGTTCATCGCTGCAGATCAAGAGATCATTGATTATCTAAAATACAATCTGCGTTCACAAATGTTTGCGAAATCGCTTCAAATGCAACTGGTAAAGGGTGCTTTGAAGAGACTGGATATGTTGAGAAACATGCCAGAATTGAAAGAAAAGCTTTGGGAGAATGTAAACGCACTTCAAAACGGTTTGAAACAGCGAGGTTTTGATATAGGTACAACCCAAAGTTGCGTAACTCCTGTTTATTTAAAGGGAAGTATTCCTGAGGCTATGGCTTTGGTTAAAGATCTTCGTGAGAATTTTGGAGTATTTTGTTCCATCGTTGTTTATCCAGTAATCCCTAAAGGGTTGATCTTACTAAGATTAATACCTACAGCAACCCATACGATGGACGATATTAATGAAACACTTGAAGCTTTTGAAGGTATCAGAGAGCGACTTCAAAGTGGTGTCTATAAGAGACTAAGTGCAGGTGTAGAAGCAGCTATGGCTTAGTAAATTACACAATTTATAATATTCAAAAGTCCCCTTCATGGGGACTTTTTTGTATTATCAAGAGGTTGATTTTTTTATGAAGCTCATTATAAAACGTACTAGATTTAACAAAACGATAATTGACTTAAAATTTTCATCAGACGAAGAAAACTTTACTATTCTTATTTCCGATGGTAAGTGGACTTACGTTCGCGCAAGACTACCTCGATATTGCTAGTTTGAACATTTCTCAAACCAACATGGAAGATTTAGATCAAACCTTTAATAGAAATGATACAAATCTTAATCTGGAAGTTCTATATCCCATCGCGCTCAGTAATGATATTGTCCTAATTACTGGCTTTACCGCAGAAAACACAAGATTAGAGTTAAGAAACTAGATGAAATACCAAAAACCTCATAATGGCTCGATTATCTGTAGGGGTAAAATGGTCTCATAATAAAAAATGGACAGGGACTTATCTTCTATTGCCTAAAGTAGTTTCAAGCTTTGACGCTGAAGGTGGAGACAATTTTCGGTTTGGTGCCATTGCGCTAATGGAATACCGGTTCCGAAATCGAAAATGAGGGAAATTTGGTCTTTATTCATCTTCTGAGAATTTCGGTACAATAATAACTCCTTTAGTTGGAGAGTATTATTGTATCAAAAAACAGTTAGTTCTATATAGACGCTGCACTACCGTTAAGGATGGATGCGAACTACTCTTTAACTAATCAATTTAGTTTGGGTGCCGATTTGAGAACTTCTGTTAAAAGTTATAATCTTGGCCGATATCAACAGTCTGTAGATGATTTGTATGTTCAGGAAGAGTCGATCAGAGCAGGATTATATCTTTCATATGCAATACTGAACGAAACCTTGCAACTTAGAGCAAAGGTAGGTTTTGATACAACAGATTACGGATTATATGAACAAGGTGATGTAGTAGGGGCGCAAATATTAACCTTTCAATTGAGCGGTGATGATAGAACGCGATTGAATAGTGAATTTGATAGTGCGTTTTTCTTTGGATTTGATATCTTTTATCGTTTAGGACTATAGAATTAGTGTCTAGAATTCTTTTAAAGTCGTTTCAAACTTTATGAAGTGGCTTTTTTTTAATTCCTTAGTACTCCTTCTTAATTTGATAGGAGCCTGAGTTGTTCGATGTTTGAGCAGTAGGAATATTGAGTTTAAAAGATTATTTAAAGTCAAATTTATTCCTCAATTGTCTTTAGAAGATAAGGGTGCTTGAAACTGCTTTATCATTATTTATGAAGTAACGATGTATTAAAATCTTAACCAAGCAAACAAAAACCGAAATCTGTGATCATTACAATCCATCAACTATAGGTCATGCATTTGTGCCTTTATATTGAAATAAAAAAAAGCGGCTTCGTATGGAAGCCGCTTAAGATTATTATTTGAGTGAATTTAATTAGTCTACGCTAAATGTCACACGTCGTACAAGTTGTCTTGCATTACCACTTGATTTATCAACTGAAGTATCTTCTCCACCTGCTTCAAGAGTCAATCTTGATTCATCGATTCCAGCTGCAACCATTACATCTCTAACCATCTTAGCTCTACGCTCAGAAAGCTCTGTATTGTACTGCTCATTTCCTAACTCATCAGCATATCCAGTAAGAGTCGCATTAGCGCTAGAATTTTCCTGCATGTATGTGATGATTGTATTGATAGCACCAAGTGAGTAGGTTGTAGGTTTAGCACTATTAAACTCGAAATAAACATTGATATAACCACTGTTGATCAACTTTTTCATAGTAGTACCTGCAGTACTTGAATTATCATTCATGGCATTATCAACATCAGTCTTGCTCGCATATTGAGCTTTCAGAGCACTTTCCATATCATCTGGAATACCGTTCTGATTTTGGTCGATTGCGCGACCTTTGCTGTCTACTCTTACACCACTTTCGGTTGTGTTGTCACGGTCTAAATAGTTTGGAACTCCATCTTGATCGTCATCACCTAAATCGGAGATCATTTTATCCATTTCCATTTCAAGGTCTGATAGTTTTTGCATCACATTTTCAGAATACCAGTCAGCATGCTGTTGCTTATTCCCAAAATAATAAGTCACACCTACTGAGGCATTAACTAAAAGAGAATTGAATCCTCTATTCTCATTGGCCAAAGAAAGGCCGTCCCAGGTAATGGTTTGTCTCACGTGTCCAATTGCGGAAAGGTCTCCAAATACAGCCCACTTATCGCTTAATCGAACTTGAGGAGTCAAACCAGCTTGAAAATTCATCATCCAGTCAGTGTCCTCTCCATCGATCGGCTCTTGAGTTCTAAGTCCAGAAAATCCAAAACCTGTGTGAAATAATAAATTTACACCATTTGTCCATTCTCTAAACCCGAAGACTTCACCGAGATTGGCAACACCCTCAATGGTTGCACGATAATAATTACTCTGAAATTCTAAATCACTATCATCATCAGACTCCATATAATTGAATCCCAAATCCAAATTAAGACCGAACTTATTGTTGATCATATATCTAATGCCAAGATCTGCTTGAGTGAGTGATGGAGTGTTCATGAAGGCTCCTTCGGTAAAGGGTCTTGTAGGTTTTTGAACCCCAGCACCTAAGTCAATTGACCAATGGTTGTATTTCTGGGTGACTGGAATAGAAGCTGAAGAATCCATTTCCATAGTCATTTCTTCTTGAGCAAATAATAAGCCTGAAATGCATAAAAGGCTTAGGGTAAAGATATTTTTCATAGTTTGATGATTAGTCCTAATTAATAGGCAAATATATAAAGTTTAATTATTCATCAGTACAAGAGTATGATAATACTACATGAAACAGCTTCAATTTAATAAACATTTAATATGAACTATAGCTGCTTGGATAATCAATAGACCGTTTTATATTGTAGGTGTAGGTCATTATAAGATCATATATTTGCCAATCTGGAACTAAGAATTAGGAAACTCTGATGATTAAAAATATATGCTGTATTGGGGCAGGCTATGTAGGAGGTCCCACGATGTCTGTCATAGCATCTAAATGTCCTGAAATTAGAGTCAATGTGGTTGACTTAAATGAGGATAGGATAAAAAAATGGAACGACGAGAATGTGGATAACATCCCGATTTATGAACCGGGATTATCTGATATAGTTAAAGAGTGTCGTGATAAAAACCTATTTTTCTCCACAAATGTTGAGCAGGCCATCTCAGATGCTGACATGATTTTCATATCTGTAAACACACCTACTAAAACCTATGGTGTTGGTAAGGGTATGGCAGCTGATCTAAAATATATCGAACTCTGTGCCCGTCAAATTGCATCAGTTGCTACAAACGACAAGATCATTGTAGAAAAATCGACCTTGCCAGTACGTACAGCAGAATCTTTGAAAGCAATCTTAGATAATACGGGAAATGGAGTAAAGTTTGATATTCTATCTAATCCAGAATTTCTTGCCGAGGGAACTGCGGTAGATGATTTGCTTACTCCCGATAGAGTTCTTATAGGAGGTGAGAGTAGTGAACGTGGCCTGGCAGCGCAAAAAGCTCTGGTTGAGGTGTATGCCCATTGGGTGCCAGAAGATCGTATTCTGACTACTAATGTATGGTCTTCAGAATTGTCTAAGCTAACTGCAAATGCCTTTCTAGCACAAAGAGTGAGTTCCATTAATGCTTTGAGTGAACTTTGCGAAGTAACTGAGGCAGATGTGAAAGAGGTAGCACGTGCGATCGGGACAGATTCACGTATCGGTCCTAAATTCTTGAATGCCTCTGTAGGATTTGGAGGGTCTTGTTTCCAAAAGGATATTCTGAACCTAGTTTATATAGCAAAATCTTATGGTTTGCATGAGGTCGCTGATTACTGGGAGCAGGTCATCATCATGAATGATCATCAAAAACGTCGTTTTGCAAAAAAAATCGTAACCAGACTTTTCAATACAGTAAGTGGCAAGAAGATATGTCTCCTAGGCTGGGCTTTTAAAAAGGATACTAACGATACCAGAGAGTCAGCAGCGATTTATGTGTCAGATTACCTTTTGAATGAACACGCAGAGGTTCATGTTTATGATCCTAAAGTTAAACGTGATCAGATCATCAGTGATCTACTTGTTTTAGGAAACTTTTCAAAAGAAGAGTTAGAGGAACGAGTCTTTACATATGAAGACGCTTTGAGTTGTGCAAATCAGGCTCATGCAGTAGCTATAATGACGGAATGGGATGAGTTTAAAGAGCTTGATTGGAAGCATGTCTACGATGAGATGTTTAAACCTGCATTTCTTTTTGATGGCCGCATGCTTTTGAATCATGATGAGATGACGGGTATAGGTTTTCAAATGTATACCCTCGGAAAAGGTTAAATGCTCATGAGCTCAAAAGCACATATCCTCATAACAGGAGCCGCTGGCTTTATAGGAAGTAATCTCTGTGAGCACTTCCTTGCAAAAGGTTATCACGTAGTGGCATTAGACAATCTTTCTACAGGACACCTTAGAAACATAGAATCTTTTCAAGATCATACCAACTTTAAATTCATAGAGGGTGATATTAGAGATCTAGATACTTGTAAAGAGGCGGTAAGAGGTTGCGCTTATGTGCTGCATCAGGCGGCACTGGGGAGCGTGCCGCGCTCTATAAAAGATCCTATCACTTCTAATGAGGTCAATGTGAGTGGCTTTCTTAACATGCTGGTAGCCTGTAAAGACGAAGGCGTAAAAAGAATGGTTTATGCCGCAAGTTCTTCGACTTATGGCGATTCAGAAAAAATGCCTAAAGTTGAAGAAGTCATTGGGAAACCCTTGTCACCGTATGCAATTACTAAATATGTGAATGAACTCTATGCAGACGTGTTTTATAAAACTTATGGACTAGACACCATAGGTCTTAGATACTTTAATGTATTTGGGAGAAGACAAGATCCTAATGGAGCTTACGCAGCGGTCATCCCATTATTTACTAAAACCTTGATGAAGAAAGAATCACCGGTAATTAATGGCGACGGGTCATTTTCTCGAGATTTCACCTACATTGATAATGTGATTGAGGCAAACGAAAAAGCCATGTTAGCTCAAAATCCTGAAGCGAGTAATCAAATATTCAATGTCGCTAGAGGAGAACGCACAACCTTGATTCAGCTGGTAGATAAATTAAAAAATGCTTTAGCGCGATTTGATCAAGATATAGCTCAAGTTGAACCTATCTTTGGTCCTAATAGAGCAGGTGATATACCACATTCTCTAGCTTCAATCGATAAAGCGAGAAAATTGTTGGGGTACGATCCTGAATATGATATAAACGCTGGACTGGATGAGGCAACTCTCTGGTATAGAAATAATTTGTGACATTACGCTTTCGCGAAAGCGTGATAACTTTAAACTAATGAACCAAAAAATAGCAATCATAGGACTCGGATACGTAGGACTTCCATTAGCGAGGTTGTTTGCAACCAAGTATGATGTTGTGGGAGTTGATATCAATCAAAATCGAGTTGAAGAGCTTAGGTCCGGAACGGATAGTACCCTGGAGGTTGAGGATCATGTCCTCAAAGCGGTCTTGAAAACCGAAAACAATTCTCAGAAAGGACTGTACTGTACTACTGACATCAATGATGCAATAGATGCTACTATTTTCATCATTACAGTACCCACGCCTGTAGATAAAAACAACAGGCCTATCCTCACTCCGCTGTATAAATCAAGTGAAGCGGTAGGGAGCGTCTTGAAAAAAGATGATATTGTAGTATATGAATCAACGGTATATCCAGGGGCTACGGAAGATGATTGTGTGCCAGTGCTCGAAAAATACAGTGGTCTGATTTTCAATAGAGATTTTTATGTAGGGTATTCCCCTGAGCGCATTAATCCGGGTGACAAGAAGCATACTGTGGAGAAGATCTTGAAAGTCACTTCAGGAAGTACACCACAAACTGGAAAAATTGTTGATGATCTCTATAAAAGCGTTATTGAAGCGGGAACGCATTTGGCACCTAGCATTAAAGTGGCCGAAGCGGCAAAAGTGATTGAAAATTCACAACGCGATATCAATATTGCGTTTGTCAACGAGCTCGCAAAGATTTTCAATAAGTTGGGTATTGATACTGCTGCTGTACTTGAAGCAGCTGGTACTAAATGGAATTTTCTTCCCTTCAAACCTGGACTTGTAGGTGGACATTGTATAGGAGTAGATCCATATTATCTGGCACAAAAAGCTCAAGAGGTAGGGTATCATCCAGAAATTATCCTAGCAGGTAGACGTATGAATGACGGCATGGGGACTTATGTAGCTAGCGAGATCGTAAAGCTCATGCTATCCAAAGATATAGCCGTAAAGAATAGTGAGATTCTTGTTTTAGGTATAACCTTTAAGGAAAACTGTCCGGATGTGCGCAATACTAAGGTTGTGGATGTGGTAAGAAACCTTGAGGACTACGGTATCAAGGTAGATATTCATGATCCACTGGCAAAACCCGATGAGGTGATGCATGAGTACGGCTTGTCTTCAACGATGACGGTTCCGAAAAAGAAGTACGATGCCATCATTTTGACAGTATCCCATCAGGAGTTTGCTGATCTAGATTTAGCATCAATCTCTAAGGATACAGTTGCGATTTATGATGTCAAAGGCTTCTTAGGCGACAAAGCAGATAAGAAATTATGAGTAAAACAATATTAATCACTGGAGGAGCTGGATTTATAGGGTCTCACGTTGTCAGGCGCTTTGTCAACAACTATTCTGACTACAAAATTGTCAATCTGGACGCGCTTACATATGCAGGGAATCTTGAAAACTTGAAAGATGTTCAAGGTGCTGATAATTATACCTTTATAAAAGGAAACATTAATGAGGCTGATTTTGTAAATGACTTATTCCAGAAACATCAATTTGATGGTGTCATTCACTTAGCCGCAGAATCCCATGTGGATAGAAGTATTGAAGACCCTTTAAGCTTTGTCACAACAAACATCATAGGGACTGTCAACCTTCTGAATGCATTTAAAACACTTTGGTCAAACAATTATGACGGCAAGCGGTTTTATCATGTAAGTACAGATGAAGTGTATGGAACTTTAGGTGAGACTGGGTTGTTTACGGAGACTACTTCATATGATCCTAATTCACCTTATTCTGCCTCAAAAGCGAGTTCTGACCATTTTGTCAGAGCCTATGGAGAGACATACGGTTTACCTTATGTTATTTCTAATTGCTCTAATAATTATGGCCCCAACCATTTTCCAGAAAAACTGATTCCTCTTTTTATCAATAATATCATCAATAATAAACCTTTACCGGTTTATGGTGACGGAAATTATACCCGAGACTGGTTATATGTTGTTGATCATGCTAGAGCTATAGATCTTGCATTTCATCAAGGAGATAATGCTGAGACTTACAATATAGGTGGGTTTAATGAATGGAAAAATATTGATCTGGTTAAAGTACTTTGTAAACTGATGGACGAGAAACTGAATCGTGTGAAGGGAACCTCTGAAAAGTTGATCACTTACGTGAAAGATAGGCCAGGTCACGATTTGAGATATGCTATTGATGCCAGTAAAATCAATAAAGAATTAGGGTGGGAACCCAGCGTCACTTTTGAAGAGGGACTCTCTCAAACAATCGACTGGTATCTGGAGAATAATGACTGGTTGAGCGCAGTGACCAGTGGCGCCTATCAAGACTATTACAAAAAAATGTACTCTTAGATGCAAATACATAGTACTGAAATAGAAGATTGCTACTTGATCGAACCACAAGTTTTCAAAGATGATCGTGGCTTCTTTATGGAATCTTACAGTCAGAAAAAATTTGAAAAGGGGACCGGTTTACATATTTCTTTTGTTCAGGATAATATTTCCCAATCTTCTTACGGAGTGATCAGGGGATTGCACGCACAGCGCGGAAAGAGCGCCCAGGCAAAATTAGTCAGTGTGATTAAGGGAGAGGTGCTGGATGTGGTGGTAGACGCTAGAAAAGACTCTCCTACATTCAAAAAAGTGGTTGCAAGAAAGTTAGATGGTGTAAATAAACAGCAGCTTTTTGTCCCTAAAGGCTGTTTTCACGGTTTTGCGGTACTTAGTAAGGACGTTACTTTTTTCTATAAGTGTGATGAGTTCTACGATCGTGATGCTGATTATGGTATAGCTCATGATGACCCAGAATTTGATATAGACTGGTTAATCCCAGTAGAAAAACGCATTTTGTCAGATAAGGATAAAAACTTACCATTATTTAATCAAATAATCACTAAATGAAAGGTATAATACTAGCCGGAGGGTCAGGTACACGACTGCATCCACTTACTCAAGTGGTATCTAAGCAGCTTTTACCCGTATACGATAAACCCATGATCTACTATCCTTTATCAGTTTTGATGCTTTCTGGGATTACAGAGATTTTGATAATATCTACTCCTCATGACTTGCCTAATTTTGAACGCTTATTTGGTGATGGTGAGCACTTAGGATTATCGATCAACTATAAGGTGCAGCCTTCACCTGATGGATTGGCACAAGCTTTTATACTAGGTGAAGAATTCATTGGAGATGAAGATGTTTGTCTGGTGCTGGGTGACAATATCTTTTACGGCGCCGGCTTGCCTAAAATGCTTCAGAATAGTGTTCAAACGGTCAAAGATGAAGAGAAAGCTGTCGTTTTTGGTTATTACGTAGACGATCCAGAACGCTACGGTGTGGCCGACTTTGACAACGATGATAATGTTACTAGCATCGAGGAAAAACCTACAAATCCTAGAAGCAATTATGCAGTGGTAGGCCTCTATTATTATCCGAATAGTGTGGTTAAAATTGCTAAAGGTATCAAGCCCTCTGCTCGTGGAGAATTAGAGATTACCTCGGTAAATGAGGAGTATCTGAATAAAAAGCAACTCAAACTGCAAGTGATGAGTCGTGGTTATGCCTGGCTCGACACTGGTACCCATGAGGCATTGACTGAAGCTACAGAGTTTGTGAAAGTCATTGAAAAACGTACTTCTCTCAAAATCTCTTGTATAGAGGAAATCGCTTACCGCATGGGGTACATCGATCGCAAACAATTAGAAAAACTCGCCACACCTCTTATTAAGAGTGGTTATGGAGAATACTTAATGAATTTAAAGTAGAGAGATTGATATGAATCTCGCTTTCGCGAAAGCGGAATCAAAAAAAACTATGCCAGCTAAAAAGAAAATTCTAATCGTTTTTGGAACTCGTCCTGAAGCTATAAAGATGGCGCCACTGGTCAAAGAGTTTCAGAAAAATGACGATCTATTTGAGACACGAGTTTGCGTTACCGCGCAGCACCGCGAGATGCTGGATCAAGTGCTTGAGTTCTTTGAGATCAAACCAGATTATGATCTCGACCTTATGCAACCGGGTCAGAACTTGTACACACTCACTGCCCGAATCATCACAGAAATGAAACCTGTGATGGAAGCTTTTGATCCAGATTATGTTTTCGTTCATGGAGACACTACGACCACCATGGCGTCGAGTATTGCGGCATTTTATAACCAAAGCAAGGTGTGTCATGTGGAGGCAGGATTGCGTACACACAATAAATGGTCACCCTTTCCCGAAGAGATCAACAGACAAGTGGCGGGAAGAATTGCAGACTTTCATTTTGCGCCTACCACTACCTCCAGAGATAATTTGCTGGCAGAAAATGTACCTGCCGACCAGATTGTGGTTACCGGTAACACGGTGATCGATGCCTTGCTCGATAGTGTTGAAAAGGTTGATGTGAATCCTTCTACTTTTGTCCAAGAAATGAAAGAGCGCTTGGGTAAAGCCGAAATGATTTTAGTCACCGGTCACCGTCGAGAAAACCACGGTCAGGGTTTTGAGAACATATGCCAAGCTCTGAAAACCATTGCAGTGGACCACCCTGAATGCATTATAGTATATCCTGTACATTTGAATCCTAAAGTTCAAGAACCGGTAAACCGTATCTTATCAGATCAAAAAAATATTATTTTGATCGATCCTCTTGCGTATCAAGATTTTATCTGGATGATGAATCGTTCAAAGTTGATTATCACAGATAGCGGAGGAGTGCAGGAAGAAGCACCCAGTTTAGGCAAGCCAGTATTGGTAATGCGGGACACGACTGAACGCCCAGAAGCTGTAGACGCGGGTACCGTAATCTTAGTAGGGACTGATGTCGATAAAATCGTTAGTGAAACCATTGATCTATTAACAAACAAAGAAAGGTTCAACCGCATGAGTGAGCTCCATAACCCTTATGGAGATGGAAAAGCTTGTGCCAGAATCGTCGAAGCAATAAAATAAATGGAACGTCAACCAGAAGTAGTAATGATAGGATTGGGCTACATAGGCCTACCTACTGCAGCACTAATAGCCTCTCAAAATGTTCATGTTCATGGAGTGGACATCAATCAAAGCGTTGTAGATACAATCAATCAAGGAAAGATCCACATCGTTGAGCCAGACTTAGGAGACGCTGTGGCTAAAGCCGTTGAGAATGGTTTCTTGAAAGCTGCGACAAAAGCAGTCGAGGCAAACACCTATTTAGTGGTGGTTCCCACGCCGTTCAAGGATAAGAACGAACCGGACATTTCTTTTGTAGAAGCAGCCACAAAAGGAATATTACCACTTCTCAAAGAGGGAGATCTTTACATCATTGAATCAACCAGCCCGGTAGGAACTACTGAAAAAATGATGGAACTGATCTATTCTGAGCGTGCAGAGCTTAAAGACAAATTGCATATTGCTTACTGTCCAGAAAGGGTTTTACCTGGGAATGTCATGCATGAATTGGTGCACAACGACCGCGTGATAGGTGGAGTAGACGAGAAAAGCACTCAAAAAGCCCTTGGTTTTTACGCAAAGTACGTAAAAGGTGAGTTGCACCCTACTAATGCACGCACCGCTGAGATGTGTAAGCTGGTCGAGAACTCATCTCGAGACGTTCAAATCGCATTTGCCAATGAGCTATCGCTTATCTGTGATAAGGCCGGCATCAATGTCTGGGAATTGATCCATTTGGCAAATAAGCATCCACGCGTGAATATTCTACAGCCCGGGTGTGGAGTGGGAGGTCATTGCATAGCGGTAGATCCTTACTTCATCACGGCAGATTTTCCCATGGAATCCCAGATCATCGGGAAAGCTCGAGAGATCAATAATTACAAATCATTTTGGTGTGCGGAGAAAGTAAAAAGTGCCAAACTGGAATTTAGGCTCAAGCACGGTCGCCAGCCCAGCATTGCGATCATGGGACTCGCCTTTAAACCGAATATCGATGATTTGAGAGAATCCCCAGCAAAATACATCGCGCAGAAAGTATTGCAAGATTCACAAGATGAAGAATACTTTATAGTAGAGCCTAATATTGAATCCCACAATGTGTTTAAATTGACGGATTATAAAACCGCTTTCGCGAAAGCAGACATAGTAGTCTATCTTGTTGCGCATAATGAGTTTAAATCATTGCCAAAAGTGACTGACAAAGTGGTACTGGATTTTTGTGGGGTATTTGAGAACCGGTAAACTAGGTCGATTACTAGTCATCATTTCACTGGCTTTCTAATCATAGTTGAAATCGAGAAATATGAATTTCGTTAATTACTTCAGGTCGCTAGTCTTGAGAGGTGATGGCAGGTCTATAAAGGCTAAAAAAAACATTCTCGGTTCTTTCACCTTAAAGATTCTAGATTCTTTGGTCGATTTTGCTTTGGTTCCTTTGAGCCTTGCATTTCTGTCTCAGCCTATTTATGGATTGTGGCTCACAATCATTTCTCTTGTTTCCTGGTTAAATTATTTCGATGTGGGCATATCCCATGGAGTCCGAAATAAAGTCGCTAAGGCAATCGCAGATGGGGATATTGATCTTGTTCGTAAATACATAAGTACAGGTTATCTCATGATATTTCTAATAAGTTTGGGAATTATCTTGTTAGGAAGTATTCTAATCCCTTTTGTAGATTGGAATTCGTTGTTTAATACTGAATTAAAAAGCGACCAGCAGTTGAAGACGGTATTGTTCATCATTTCAACTAGTTTTGGTATTATTCTAACCCTTAAGATTATAACTGCAATCTTTCTTGCTGTCCAACAGCCCTTTCTTGTAACATTGTCAAATTCTTTGTCAAAGTTTTTGATCTTAATCTTAATATCGGCAATAATATTTATTGATGCTGAGAGCGATGAATTAATATCATTTGCCCTAATTTATAGTTTAAGTCCTATTCTAATTCTCTTGCTACTCACTTTCTTTTTTTATAATACTAGATATAAGTCTTATGCACCTGCAATAAGATTAATAGATAAAGGTGTGACTTCAGACATTATGGGACTTGGAATAACCTTCTTCGTGATACAATTAGGTGCAGCTGTACTTTTTCTGTCAGATAATTTCATAATTGTGCAACTTTTTAATCCTGCCGAGGTAGTTCCCTATCAAGTGACAAACAAGTATTTTGCAATTTGTCTTGTCATATTTACAATTATTATTTCACCTTTTTGGAGTGCTACTACAGATGCTTACCACAAAAAAGAATATGATTGGATAAAAAAAACCATTAGGAAGTTGCATATCGTATGGGGGATACTCTTCTTTTTAGTATTGATAATGTTAGCCCTATTTGATCCAGTACTAAAAATTTGGACAAGTGGTGAAGTACAAGTTTCACTACTCCTTTCTGCACAATTTGCCTTATTTGTGATTTTACAGAGTTTAAACAACATTTATACCTTGTTCTTGAATGGCGTAGGAATTCTAAGGATTCAAATGCTTACGGGTATAATCACGATCTTTATCAACATACCTCTTTCAATTCTTTTTGCAAAATATTTTGGTTTAGGAACCGCGGGTGTAATTATGGCTACCAACTGTTGCATTTTAATATATATCTTCTTTAGAAGTATTCAATACCGAAAAATTATATCTAATACCGCGACGGGTGTCTGGGCTAAATAAATCTACCTTTAATAAATAAAAGAAAACTACTGATATTTATGAATGATTCAGTTCGCATGTTAGTTGGTCAGAGTCTAACAAAATTTAAATACCCTCTACTTGTTAATAGTTATGGTAGGAGTGGTTCTACAGTTCTGGCAAATAGCATTGTATCTAGTTCTGTAATACTGGATAATGATTACATCAAAAGGTTAGCCTTGTGGAGTGCTCTGCACAATGCCTGGGACATCACAAGTTCAAATTTAAAGAAAGGTTTACTTTACAAAACACACGATTTACCACCACAGAGGCATTCAAGTTATGCAGAATTGCGAAATCGATCTACTAGGATGTTATATACTTTTGGTGATCCAGTTGAAGTAATTATTTCACTCATCAGATTATACGAATCAAGAGGTGATATATGGATGAGCAAACATTTCAGCAATTTGAAGGCTGAAGCTTATTTTGATTTTTTAGACATTATTAATGAGGATATTTTAGGATTGGAGAATCATTTCAAATCTTGGTTAGAACAAAATAAAATACCAACCGCCTTTATCAGGTATGAGACTATGTGGAGCAAGCAGAAGGAAATATCCGATTTTTTAGGGATTGATTTGAAACTACCTGCCTATCGTGAACGGAACTCAAAAGAGCAGAAAGATTTAAATTTGAGGTCTAATATCAAAGCAACCTATGCCAAACTTATCGATTTGACTGATCAAGCCGAAGATTTTTTTATTCTAGGTATTTAAAATGTCAAGAGAAGAGTCTTTTCGTAATGAATACTTATCAAACAGAATACTTCTTTAGGATAGGGATGATTACAAACGCCTGTTTGATAGCAGCTTTGTTTGTTTTGAACTCTACATTTATTTCCAATGTGATCATTTTATTGCTGCTGTCCTTCAACTTCTATTTTAATAGACATAACCTGAAACGTTTCATTACTGTAAAGTATTTAGTCTGCCTTGCTTTAGTATTTTCAATTTTGGTTGGTGGAATGTACTTTCAAAATTCAGCCGAATATTCAAGAATTCTACAGTTAGCAATCCTATTTCTATGCTTCCCGTTGCAACTATATTCGGTTAAGTATATGCGATATCTCTTATTTATTGTGGTTGCTTACCTTTTTGTAATTCAATTGGCTCCTTTATTAAGCCTTAACTTCCTGACCGTTTTTAGAGATAGTTTTTACCCTATAGAAGATAATGTTTGGCAATACTCAGATGTGACAGAGTTGTCTGGACTCCGGGACAGTCGTTTTGGAGGGATTTATTATAATCCAAATATTATGGGACAGTCCATGGTACTTTTATTTGTTATAGTACTACGATACATTTCTAATTTAAGTTTGTTAAGTAGACTACTTTGGGCTTTACCATTTGTTATCTCTATTTTACTTTCAGGAAGTAGGACTGCAATAGTAGCGTTTCTAATCATCTCCTTCTTTCATTTTAAAAAGTATTTAAATAGACGTTCAATTGCCTTTATTTTTGTATTCATTTTATTTGCGTTGATGTTTTATTTTGAAGACATTACAAATTTGTTTCAAAATTTTAGATCGTTCAATCTTGGAAATCTTTATGGAGAAAAATTGAGTTCAGGTACTGTGAAATTAGAAATTTTTATTGAATGGTTGGCTGAAATACTAAATGGGTCACTAGAAAACACCTTACTATTTATCTTTGGTAGTGGTGTCATCGTTGATCAATTTGATTTTGATCTAGGATATATTTTACAAATGTTTGGTTTTTTAGGACTAACATCTATTTTTTTATTCATCATTTCCATATTTAGAAAAACGCCCAAACAAAATAGATATATTTATTTTATTTTCTTAATATCAATTGGAGCTACCTTAATCATCAATTTTAGATTCAGCATTTTAACTTTCATGATACTCTCCATGTATTTACAACCTCAACTAAAAAACGGTAGATGAAAGTACGAAAGGTAATCTGGCTGGGTCCCGTTGTAAACAGTCATTTATTTACTCAAAAAGCGGTAAGCCCAGCGGCAAACAAGTGGCAATCAAGTTTCATTCATGGACTTTTAGATAATAAAATAGAAGTAATAAATCTTTCATATCAACCGTGTCCATTATGGCCTAGAGGGGCATTATGGATACACAGCCATAAGAAAGTTGTTTTTGGTGAAGGATTTAAACAGCTTAGTACAGGCTATTTGAACGTTCCATTTATAAGGGAATATTGGATTTCAGCATCCTTATTTTTCAAAACCGTAATTTCGGCCGACTTACGTTCTAGTTCAACAATATTTTTTACATACAATCCTTTAAAACGACATCTTTATTTTGCAAAGATGATTAAATTATTCTTCAAGTTGAAATGGATAAGCGTAGTTGCAGATGATCAACGTAAAGGAAATCCAGATATAGACTTATACTTATCCCATGGTTATTTTAGAGATTCGGATTTTCGTTCTAAACTTTTTCTAGATGGAGGAATTGAGCAGTTGGATATAGATTGTATGCAACCTATTGATAGAAAATCTAATAATTTCAAGGTGGTTTATTCGGGAGCGATTAATGATTGGACGGGTATATTTCAGCTCGTGGAAGACTTCAATAAGATTGATGCACCATGCGTCAATCTTGAAATTTACGGAAAAGGCGAAGAGGATAGGATGTTGAGTCTAATTGAATCAAAATCTATCAAAAATGTAGTTTACAAAGGCTTCGTGTCTGATTCGGTATTGATGACAGCAATGAGGGGAGCAGATGTCTTGATCAACCCAAGAAATACAAGTTTGGAAAATACTAAATACAACTTTCCATCGAAACTATTGACCTATATTGCTTTAAAGAAACCTGTTATCTCCACATTTTCTGCAGGCTTATCACCATCCATACGAGCGGTTCTGTTAGAATACACTGATGCTGAATCGTTAAAGTTACACATTTCAAACCTTCAAAATTCAGGTTTTTATAAAGAACAAGTTGATAAAGTTTATAAGTATAAAAAATTAAACAGCTGGAGAATCAAGGTAAAAGCTCTAATTCAAAAAATACAGGTCAATGACTGAGCATCTTTTCATAAAGAATATTTTACCGCCATATCGAATTAATCTGTTCAACAAGCTTGAAAGTATTGCTGTCAAGCGCGATAATTTCACGTTCAGGGTTTTTGTTTTTAATCGAAACGAGAAAGGCAGGAGCTGGTATTTGAAAGAAGATGATCTTTCCTTTTCCCATATAATAGATGATGATGGATTCTATTTCAATTTTAAGAATTTTCATATAAGGTTTAATCCACGCTTGTATAGAACGATTTACAGATATAAAGGCGCTCACCTGATTTTGGGTAGTAGCTGGAATGATTTTAATATTTTAAGCGTTTGTGTTTTAAAAAGGCTGAAACTAATAAAGAATACAGTAAGTTTCTGGACAGAAGCAAACTACAACTCGATTTATAAAACATCAAAACCAGATTCATCCATAAAAAAGGCGCTTAGAAGATGGGTGCTCAATACTTGTGATGGTTATTTTTTTATACCAGGTGAAACAAGCAGAATTACGCTATTTGAAAAATGGGGAATTGAAATGCGACCAGTCATAAAGTTTCCAAATCTAGTATCAGAAGAATTTTACAATATTGATCAGAGTAAAAATCTTTTCCGCAAACAGCCAGACCTCGAAATGATTATCGTAGCACGACACATGGAAAGCTCCAAAGGTATTTTGAATTTTTTGTCGCGCATTGATAGTTTTGATGAAATAAGAATAAAACTGGCTGGAGTAGGTGATGACACAAAAAGATATCAGGATTTTGTAGCTGAAAAAGGTTTAGAGGATAAAGTTATTTTTCTTGGTGAATTAGATGTTCCAGAGCTTATTGAGCAATTAACAGCATCACATTTATTTATTCTTCCATCCTACCATGATCAAAGTCCTTTGAGCGTGGTAGAGGCAGCAATTGCTGGTTTGCCACTACTGGTCTCTGAAAGATGCGGGAATCACCCTGAGCTTATACGGCATGGTGTAAACGGTTATACTTTTGACCCAACGAATAGCAAGCAAATCAATCATTTTTTAAACGAGATTAGATCAAAGTCTTCAGCAGAGCTTTTGAAAATGGGAAGATCAAGCAGGGATCTTGCCATTGAGAGCTATGATCCCAATATTGTTCTTAATTCCGCTATTGAAGCCTTGAGCCAATAAAACATGACTAATTTTGAGGTACTATGGAAGAATTTGATCTTAGGTAGTAATGATAGCATTAATTGCAGGGGTTTCAAATAAACAAGTTAATTTTTGATTATTTCGCTTTCGCGAAAGCGTACACAACTTAAGTACTACTCATAAAAATAGTTCCTGAACGTGAAAACTTGACCACCTGCTCTTACCTTTGCCTCTCAATAAGAAATTATGCTTCTCATAGACGGCACCTTTATCAATTCTGGAGGAGGTAAAGTTCTACTAGACACCTTAATCGAAGGGCTGGTGTCTAAATCAACAGATTTTACACTACTGCTGGACCAAAGATGTGAATCTTCTGAATATAAAAATACTCCATACGGTGTCATACGAGTGCGAGGTAGTTATTTTGCTCGGCTAGCGGTTTATCGTAAACTCAAAGATAAAATCACTTCTGTATTTTGTTTGGGGAATTTTGCACCACCTATAAAATTAGATGCTCACGTAACTACGTACTTTCATAATGTTTTGATTTTAGATCTTGGGAAGTACTCGAATATTGTTCTGAAGACGAAGGTTTGGCTAAGAAAAAGACTGTTCAAAATGCAATCAGAAAATTCTGATGTATGGATGGTTCAAACAGATGTTGTAAAAGATTTGCTTATCAATCGATCCAGTATCAATGAAGGAAAAATCAAGGTCAGACCCTTCTATCGTATTCCGCGAGTGATTTCAAGTAATAAGCAAGGAAAAATGTTTGTTTATGTGAGTTCAGGAGCACCTCATAAAAATCATCATAGACTGCTCGATGCATGGCAGGAGTTTGAACGTGAAAATTCCAGCTACACTTTGCATTTGACTGTTGGCCCTGAATTTCAGAATTTGTCAAATAAGATTAACAATCTCATATCCAAAGGATTAAATATTGTCAATCATGGTCATTTAGAAATTGAAAAAATTTGGGATTTGTATCATTCGGCTGAATACCTCATATACCCTTCCTTAAAAGAAAGTTTTGGCCTTCCTCTTATTGAAGCTACGCATTGTAATTGCAAAGTTTTAGGCTCAGACTTACCTTATCTATACCAAGTTGTTGAACCTAGTGACAGTTTTGATCCTTTGAACGTGGAAAGTATTAGAGATTCTTTATTACGAGCTACTTATTCAGATCTCCCTAAATCCCATTTGCAAGTTCATAATTCCTTAGATTTGCTGGTTGAAGAAATCTTACCAGTCAAGCCGTAACTTTATGAATCCTGCAGTTGTTTTAAAGGAGAATTTAGCTGGAATACCTCCTGGCATAGGAAAACTGATTAACAAGGTTCCTTTCTCCTACAGACCAGGACTTTCCAAAGTTTATAAAAAAAGAATTCTTGAAATTGATAGGCTAAGTGCACTGACTATTAAGCAAAAACAGCAATTTGTTTATGAAAGAATTTTTGAATTAGTTTCTTATGCAATTGCTCATGTACCATTTTATAGAAGCTTCTATAAAGATCAGCATTTCTCCCTGTCTAATTTGAATCGATTTGAAGATATAGAAAGAATTCCTATTATCAATAAATCAATTCTACAGCAGCATTCCATCGAATATAGAAGCTCAGAGAGAAAAAATAGATACATAGTTAACACTGGCGGATCTAGTGGCAAGCCATTAAGTCTCTACATCGAACCCGATTCCATGGGGCATGAATGGGCTCATATGCATAACATCTGGTCTAGACTTAATTATAATCCTGCTAGCTTTAAACTGTGTTTTGGGGGTAGGAGTGATGTAAAAGACTTTGTTGACTATGATGTAGTGCGTAATAGTTTCAATGTAGATATTTATGCTGGTTGGGCCAGTGTAGCTCACAAACTGTACGGTATAGTCAAAAAACATCCCATTGAGTACTTACATGGTTATCCTTCATCCATTTATGAGTTTGCTCGTTACTGTAAAAATAATGACCCAAAGCTGGTAGATGAGCTTCGTAAAAATTTGAAAGGTGCTTTTCTCGGTTCTGAATATCCTCATAGCAGATATCGTAAAGCTATTGAAGAAGTGTTTGAAATACCTACAATTTCTTGGTACGGACATACAGAACGAGCTGTTCTAGCGCATGAAGAAGTTGGGAATCCTTTTACCTACAAACCTTTCCTCACTTACGGTTTTGCTGAGGCTATCGCAACGTTTAAACAAAAAACATCTCTTGTCGCCACAAGCTATTATAATTATGCTACTCCATTAATACGTTATGATACAGAAGATTTGATTGAAGAACCTATTGTAGAATCTGGGATTTTAGATTCTTTTAAAATCACTCAAGGTAGATCAGGTCAGTTTGTAATTGACGGTGACGGTAATAAAGTTAATCTTACTGCCCTTATCTTCGGGCGGCATCATCAAATATTTGATCATTCTGAATTCATTCAGGTAAAACAATCAGTTCCTGGTCAACTTACAATAATCTACACCTCAAAAAAGGTATTGGAACAAGACGCTAGAAATCTGTTTGACACCTCAAACATTAACATGTCATTCAGTTTTACAAGGGTCGAAGAGCCTATTAGAACGACATCGGGCAAAATTAATTTGTTAGTTAAGTAAATGAAACAAATCATCCAATCATTCAAAACCGGAGAAACCATTCTTGAGGAGCTACCAGCTCCCAAAGTGAAATCTGGTCATGTGCTTATCAAGACCACAAAATCATTGGTTTCTTTGGGAACCGAGCGTATGCTGGTGGAGTTTGGGAAGTCTAATCTTATTTCAAAAGCCAGACAGCAGCCTGATAAGGTGAAGATGGTACTCGACAAGATCAAGACTGATGGGCTGTTGCCTACTCTTGAAACAGTTTTTAATAAACTGGGCGAGCCACTTCCCTTGGGTTATTGTAATGTAGGTGAGGTCATCGAGGTAGGACAGGGAGTTTCTGAATTTAAAAAAGGGGATCGCGTAGCTTCTAATGGTAGCCATGCAGAATATGTTTGCGTTCCTAAAAATCTTGTGGCAGCCATTCCAGATAATGTTTCTGACGAGCAAGCAGCATTTACAGTTATAGGCAGTATCGGCCTTCAGGGAGTCAGGCTTTTAGAACCTACACTGGGAGAAACCATCGTTGTGACAGGTCTAGGCCTCATAGGATTGATCACCGCGCAGTTGTTGAAAGCTAATGGCTGCAACGTGCTCGGGATCGATTTTGATGAGACTAAACTGAAATTGGCTCAAGAATGGGGAGTACAAACGATCAACCCGAGTGCTGGTCAGGATCCCGTTAAGACCATCATGCAAATGACTGATGGAGTAGGAGCAGACGGCGTTATCATCACCGCATCCACAAAATCAAACGAGGTTATCTCGCAAGCTGCTCAAATGAGCCGCCAGCGCGGGCGCATTATTTTAGTGGGTGTGATAGGTTTGGAGCTCAGCCGTGCTGAATTCTACCAAAAGGAATTGACTTTTCAGGTTTCTTGTTCTTACGGGCCAGGACGTTACGATGATGACTATGAAAACAAGGGTCAAGATTACCCTTTACCATTTGTGCGCTGGACGGAGAAACGCAATTTTGAGACGATCCTCAACTCTATCTCAAAAAATTATATCGACGTAGAGCCGTTAATCACTGAAGTCATCGACCTCGCTGATTATCAAAAAATCTACGGTAATATAGGCAGTTCAAAAAGTATAGCATCCATTTTAGATTACTCTCAATCTGAGCCCTATACTAATGAAGTAGTCGTTTCAACTAATCAAGGTGTTGCTCAAAAAAGTGGAGGTCTAGCCATCATAGGTGCTGGAAACTTTACTAAAATGACCATGCTGCCAGCACTCAAGAAAACTGATTTGCCTCTTAAATATATTGTAAGCTCTGGTGGATTGTCAGGAACGACTTTGGCAAAAAAGTTTTCGATCGAGAAGAGTGTAACTGATATGCAGATTGCTCTCAACGATCCAGCGGTGAATACCGTAGCCATTACCACGCGTCATAATCTGCACGCCAGTATGGTCATCGCTGCGCTTAAAGCTGGTAAAAATGTTTTTGTAGAGAAACCATTAGCACTCAACCGTGAGGAGCTCGATCAAATACTCGAGGTGTACCAATCAACTGATGCGAGCCTGACAGTAGGTTTCAATCGTCGATTTGCGCCTCAAGCCGTACAAATGAAAAAGCATTTAGGCAGTGGGCCCATAAACATCACAGCAACCATGAATGCAGGTCATATCCCAGCAGATGTTTGGGTACACGATCTCAAGATAGGTGGTGGCCGTATCGTAGGTGAGGCTTGTCACTTTATAGACTTGATTTCGTACCTAACGGGCAGTAAGGTTACTGAAGTTTGTATGAATGCATTGGGCAAACACCCAGAGCAAAATACTGATAATGCCACCATTCTGCTCAAGTACGCTGATGGGTCAAATGCGGTGATAAACTATTTCTCAAACGGTAGCAAATCGTACTCAAAGGAACGTGTCGAGGTATATAGCAAGGAGCGCACATTTATTCTAGACAACTGGCGTAAGCTCAAGGCATACGGTTTCAAGGGATTCAATGGCAGTAAAAACAAAATGGATAAAGGGCATAGCGCTCAATTTCAAAAGCTTGCTGATCAAATTAAAAGCGGTGGAGCACCATTGATCGAAATGGATTCATTAATCAATACGACGCTAGCGTCATTTGCCGCGCTGGAGAGTCTCAAGAACGGAGGCTGGGAGCATGTTTGAGAAATTCAAGCAAATACGCGACCTGTCTTTAAACATGGGGAGCCGCTACGTTTCCTACCGTCTGAAGCACGCGATTAGAAGCAAATTAGGATGGTACAAGAAACGCTTTCCTACGGGAATGCCACAACGCAGTTTCATTTCTCTCAAAGAATGGCGTGCCGCAGGGATTCCCTTTTTTATCGAGTCTAGAGAATCGCTGGATTTTCCTAGATCTCTAAGTGATGATTTGATTTCCCGCTTTCGCGAAAGCGAGAACAAAACATACACCTTCTTCAATAATCTCAAGTTAGAGGTTAAAGATGAAGATAAATGGTCGGTCAACCCCAGTACGGGATATCGCTACGATATGAATAAGCACTGGTCAGAAATCCAAGACCTGTCTGCTGAGGCTGGTGATATAAAATATGTGTGGGAACGGGCGCGATTCAGCCACGTTTACGATTACTTACGTTATGACTACCACAGTCAGCAAGCGCAAGATGAAACCGTGCTGGTAGAAATCGAGGATTTTATCGATCGCAATCCTATCAATCTTGGACCACAGTACAAATGCAGCCAAGAAATAAGTTTGCGCATTTTGAACTGGACTTATGCGCTGTACTATTATAAAAATAGCGAGCAACTGACTGATCAGCGTTTTGAGAAAATCATGAGCGCCATTTATTACCAGTTGCAACATGTTTGGGAACATATAGATTTTTCTCGTATTGCAGTGCGTAACAATCATGCGATAACGGAAACTTTGATGCTCTATTTGAGTGGTTTGCTGTTTCCATTCTTTCCTGAAAGTAAAAGGTGGTCAGCGCAAGGAAAAAAGTGGTTTGAAGAAGAAATCGCCTATCAGATTTATGATGATGGCACGTTCTTGCAGCACAGCATGAACTACCATCGTGTTGTAATTCAACTATTGACATGGGCGGTCAATTTGAGTGAATTGCACGATGATCGTTTTTCTGATGTGGTCTATCAAAAAGCTAAAAAGTCTCTTAGGTTCTTGGACGTTTGTCGGGATTCCAAAACAGGTTTTTTGCCTAACTACGGAAACAATGACGGTGCTCTCTTTTTCAAATTTTCAGATGCCGATTATCGTGACTATACGAGTCAGCTTGATGCTCTACGAGCTACACTTACCCGCACCGTCACTAAAAAGTCAGAGGAGCTTAACTGGTATGGACTTGATCAGGTGGAAGAAGTAGATATCGATATTTCAGGGATTCATGCTTTTGAAGAGGGAGGCTATTTTGTTCATAATTCGGGCGACACAAAAACATTTTTAAAATGTGGAGCCTACAAACACAGACCCTTCCAAGCTGATAATTTTCATCTGGATATTTGGAAAGATGGCGTGAATTACCTCTGGGATTGTGGGACTTATAAATACAATACTGAAAAGGTATATCACGATCATTTTCAAGGAAGCGCCGGCCACAATACGGCCACGGTAGCAGGTCGTGACCACATGGTAAGAGGCCGTCGTTTTGTTTGGTTTTATTGGATTAAAGAAGCTCGAGGGAAGATTCAAGAGTTTGATGATCGTGTTGAATGGGATCTTAGTCAGGTGGCTTATCGTAATTTAGGCGGTATCAAGATGCAGCGTAAGGCTATCAAATTCAAAAATGAAGATATCTGGACAGTAATTGATAAAGTACATGATCGTAGAGGACTGGATCTTCAGCAACATTTTCAGTTGAATCCCGCCTGCCTGCCAAGGCACGACAGGCAGGCTTTCGCGCGGTCCCTGAGCGGAGTCGAAGGGAAAGCGTTAAACATCAAAGCAACAGACGCAAACGGAAAAGAACTGATCGCTGAAAAGGGCGAAAAGTGGTATAGCGGTTATTATGGTACGAAGGAAAAATCCATAAAACTTACTTTTGCCTCCAATACGGATCATATTACGACCCAGATCAAAATCCTATCATGAACATTTTACTGATCCATCAATATTTTCTGGAGAAAAATGACGGTGGTGGTTCTCGCTTTAACGAGATGACACGCAGGTGGTCGCAGCAGGGTCATGAAATGAGCGTGCTTGCTGGAATGGTGCATTACAATACCGGAAAAAAAATCGATAGATACAAAGGACGTTACTTTTATATGGATCTGGATTTTTACCCTAAAGTAGATGTGGTGCGCAGCCATGTTTCAGAGAGTTATAACACCAATTTTTTAGGTAGGCTCTGGGGTTATTTCTCATTTGTTTTTAGCAGTCTTTATGCGGGAATCTTCAAATTGCGGAAGAAACATGATGTTATACTTGTGACCTCGCCACCTTTGTTTGTTGGTATTACGGCTTACCTTTTGAGTAAATGGTACCGGATTCCCTTTGTTTTTGAAGTACGAGACCTATGGCCTGAGAGTGCTGTCGATACAGGGGTTTTGAAAAACAAAATGATCATCAAATTAGCCTACAAGTTTGAAGCATTCATGTATAGAAAGGCAGCTGTAATCAATGTGCTGACTCCGGCTTTCAAAACAAAACTTGTTGAAAAAGGGGTGCCGGCGGATAAAATAACTTTTATTCCAAACGCTGCTGACTTTACACTCGCTGAAGAACTTCAAACCTCTTTCAATACTGATGAATTTAGAAAGCAACTAGGTTTTACCAATAAGTTTATTATCACTTATGTAGGCGCTCATGGTGTCGCAAACCATTTGATCCAATTGCTACAAGCTGCGGAAAGATTGAAGGATACCAACGTCATTTTTCAATTGATTGGAACTGGAATGCAAAAAGAGATGCTAGTCGATTATGCTGAAAAACACAATTTGAAAAATGTAGTTTTTAGAGATCCAGTTCCTAAAACCGAGGTTTTCAAGTATATCCTAGCATCAGATATGGGGGCATCAGTCTTGAAAAAGGTGGATACTTTTAAGACTATTTATTCAAACAAGACATTTGACTACATGTCATGTAAAAAACCTGTTTTTCTGCTGATCGACGGAGTAAGTAGGGAATTGGTAGAGACTGCGGGCTGTGGTATATATGCTGAACCAGAGAATATTGATCAAATTGTTGCGGCTGCTAGAAAAATGAGGGATCATCAAAATGAGCTGGATCAAATGGGGCTCAGAGGTTATGAATATGCTAGAAAGCACTTCGATAGAAACAAACTGGCAGATAACTACACCCTAGAGCTCAAGAAAATTATAACTAGTGTATCGTAAATTCTTCAAACCTCTCGCTGATTATTTGCTGGCTCTAATTTTATTGGTTTTAGCATCACCTTTGTTCATATTGGTTGGATTACTGCTTAGATTTAAAATGGAGAACGGAGCTTTTTTTACACAAACTAGACCTGGGCTTAACGGGAAGCTATTCAAAGTTGTCAAGTTTAAAACCATGCTGGATACTAAAGATGAGAATGGAGAATTATTACCGGATGTCCAGCGTTTAACCCGTTTAGGAAGCTTTATACGCAAGACTTCCTTAGATGAATTACCTCAATTGCTCAATGTACTCAAAGGTGACATGAGTTTTGTAGGTCCCAGACCCCTGTTGCCTGAATACTTACCGTTATATTCTAAAAGACATGCGCGGCGCCATGAGGTAAAACCAGGCATCACGGGATGGGCACAAGTCAACGGTAGAAACGCATTAAGCTGGAGAGATAAGTTTGAGCACGATGTCTTCTATGTAGAAAATCAGTCGTTTTGGTTAGATTTGAAGATCATTTGGAAAACCATATTTAAGGTTTTCAAATCTGAAGGAATAACCGATGGCACAAACGTCACGACTACTAAATTCACTGGTGAATTATGAATGATCTTATTATCTACGGCGCCAGCGGTCACGGTAAGGTTGTTTATGATGCCGCACTGAAATCTGACAAACATGATGTCATCTTCTACGATGATGACGTGAAGAAAAAAAGTATTCTTAATCAAAGAATCACTCATGAACTACCTAAAGATGGCAGTGTGGTCGTAGCGGTAGGGGATAATAGGATCAGGCAGAAATTAGTTTCTCAAGTCACGCTTGATTTTGAGAAAGCTATCATACATCCATCAAGTGTACTGGGTGTAGATGTTGAAATAGGTGAGGGAACAGTAGTCTTTGCGGGTAGTGTAATCAATCCAGATGTAAAGATTGGAAAACATGTGATAATAAATACCAAGGCAACTGTTGAGCACGATTGTGATATTGAAAATTTTGTCCACATTTCTCCTAATGCTACGTTGTGTGGAACCGTTGAGGTAGGTGAAGGAACCCAAATAGGTGCTGGTGCGGTGGTCTTGCCCAATCTCAAAATTGGTAAATGGTGTATTATCGCCGCTGGTGCGGTAGTGACGAGAAATATTCCAGACCACAGCAAAGTCATAGGCGTGCCCGGAAAAATAGTGGGAACAACAGATGCCTAGAGTTATTGAACTTCCCCTTGCCTTAATAGCAAAACTGCTGTTGCTTCCCATTCTCGTAGTGGCTTTTGTTGTTTGTGCAGTTTCTACTCAGTCCAGTGGCTTGTTTCTGCAGGAAAGAATCGGCAGGTATGGCAAACCTTTTAAAATATGGAAACTAAGGACAATGAAAGAAGGTATCGTCACGACCTCAGGAAAATGGCTACGGCGCTGGAAAATTGATGAACTGCCACAACTCATCAATATCGTTAATGGTGATATGTCTTTTGTAGGACCACGACCTGATGTACCGGGTTACTACGATAAGTTGACCGACGAGGCTCGCAAGCTCCTTCAATTACGACCAGGCCTTACCAGTCCCGCGGCGTTGAAATATCGCAATGAGGAGCAATTATTAAACAAACAGCCTAATCCTAAAAAATTCAATGATGAGGTCATTTTTCCAGATAAGGTGGCTATGAACCTAGAATATCTAGAGCAGCGTAGTTTCACATATGATCTCATAGTAATTTGGAACACACTTTTTAACCGAGATGCTTACGGAACGGCTATAAATCAATAAGTTTTAGAATTTAAGCAATTATGAAACAAGAACAACCAGAAAAGATTTGGCTCTCATCACCACATATGGGAGGTGCAGAACAGCAATTTGTTAATGAGGCTTTTGAAACCAATTGGATTGCACCGTTAGGGCCTAACGTTAATGGTTTTGAGAAAGATTTAGAAAGCTATCTGGGGAATCAACATGCTGTAGCCTGTTTGAGCAGCGGTACGGCAGCTATCCATCTAGCACTTATTATGGCAGGTGTGGAGGCTGGCGATGAAGTGATTTGCCAAAGTTTTACCTTTTGTGGGAGTGCAAATCCCATCCTTTATCTAGGAGCTACACCAGTTTTTGTGGATAGCGAGCCAGATTCTTGGAATATATGTCCTAATGCTTTGGAAGAGGCAATCAAGGATCGTATTAAGAAAGGAAAGAAACCCAAAGCTATTATTGCTGTACATCTTTATGGCATGCCGTATAAGGTGGATGAGATTCACGCTTTCGCGAAAGCGTATGACATAAAAGTCATTGAAGACAGTGCAGAGTCTCTGGGCAGTACATACAAAAGCCAGAAATGTGGAACTTTTGGAGACTTCGGAATCTTGAGTTTTAACGGAAATAAAATTATAACTACTAGTGGTGGAGGAGCACTCGTGTGTAATAATACCTTAGATAAGCAAAAAGCTGTTTTTTTAGCGACTCAAGCGCGGGATGAAGCGCCCCATTATCAACATAGTGCTTTAGGGTACAATTATAGGTTGAGTAATGTTTCTGCTGGTATAGGTAGAGGTCAAATGCAGGTTTTAGACCTTCATATTGGAAAAAGAAGGGAGATGAACGAGTTTTACGCTGAAATTTTCGATGAAATGCCGGGAGTGACTATTCAAAGCGAATTCGACAATGAGGTTTTTAGTAATTTCTGGTTGACCGCTGTTTTAATTGATCCTGAAAAAGCAGGGTTTACTCGAGAGGATTTAAGGGCTGGTCTAAATGATCAAAATATAGAATCCAGGCCACTCTGGAAGCCCATGCACTTGCAGCCGCTTTACACATCTAGCCCTTTCTATGGTGATATGGTGGCAGAGAAATTGTTTGAAAAAGGTCTTTGTCTGCCATCTGGTTCCAATCTTAATTTTTCTAATAGGGAAAGGATTAAATCTGTGTTAACTAACTTCAGGTAACAAAAACTAATGAAAGGTAAGTTTCTTAAAATTTCCAGTCTAAAATCGTATTTATAGTTAAAAATCCTACAAAAACTCTCCAAAATCGTCTTGGAAGAACCTTTGAATGCAGTGATTACAAAAAATAAAGTATCTTTCGATAATATAAGAGGAAAAATAATTACGTATATGAAATTCAAAACTTACTTTCTGCTAACCTTCGCTTTGTTATTTTCCGTTATTGCAAACGCACAAGGCCCACCTCCATTTGATCCAGACGTAGATGATGCAACTGCTCCGATTCCAGGGTTAGCTGCTGCTGCATTAATTGCCCTAGGTATAGGAGCATATAAAACTTTCAAGAAAAAATAATCTTTTCTTAATCATATCTACAAGGGACTTTGGTGACATTGTCCCTATTTTTGTTTAGAAATATATCAACCAATTTGTAACTGCCTACCGATGACTTGGGAGTATTTTAAAAGAAGACTGATTTTCATTTTATGGAATGGGGATTCTAAATTAAGATTTAGAAATCTCAGGTATCTACCACGATGGATTGTTCTCGTTTTTGATGTATTCTTAGTATCTGTTTCATCAATTATTACTTATAACATTATCAATTTGCTAACACACCAATTCTACGAATTGTTGAGTATAGAATGGCAGATTGTTCTTACAGTATTTGTCTATTCCCTTAGTTTTTTACTGCTGAGTACTTATTCTGGAGTCGTAAGACATAGTACGTTTGTCGATGTGGCAAAAATTGCAATTGCCTGTTTGATAAGTACAGTTGTCCTAGCTGGAATAAGTTACCTGAGTTACTTCTCAACTGGGCAAAAGATTTTCTTAGTTCCCTTTTTAATCATTAATGTTAGTATAACTTTCATAAGTATGCTATTTTTTCGGTTGACCGTGAAGATGGCTTACCAGTCCTTTTCAAAAGTGAATCGAAAGCGTAAGAACGTCCTCATCTTTGAGGTCAGTGATGAAACTATTGCTCTAGCTGAAGCCATAAATGGATCTAATGAAGATGTCTTTGATTTAGTGGGATTTATTTCTTCTAAGAAAAAACATACTAGAGTTAAAATTCTTGGTAAACCAATTTTTCGATTTGATGATCAATTCTATGCGCGGATCAATCCATTAAAAGTAGATGCGGTAATCTTACCTGCCCAAGTGGGAAATAAGGCGATTCAAGAAAAACTGATCGATTTTTGTTTAGAAAACACAATAAAAATTCTGAGTTCACCAAAAATTGAGGCGTGGGAAGACACAAGTATTGATCTTGTTAGTAATATTAGGCAAATTCAAATTGAGGACTTGCTCGATCGTCATCAAATAATCCTCGATGATACTTTGATTAGAAAGTCACTTTCTGGCAAGAACATTCTTGTAACTGGTGGAGCTGGATCAATAGGAAGTGAAATTGTAAGACAGATTGCCGCCTTTAAGCCCAATAAATTGATTGTGTTTGATCAGGCAGAGTCTCCTCTAAATGAAATTTCATTAGAATTAATAGAAAGCTATCCTAAGGTGGACTTCCAGTTTGTACTGGGGGATATTAGAAATTCTAAGCGAGTTGCAGAAATCTTTGAAAGTAATCGCATCTCGATAGTTTATCACGCAGCTGCGTACAAACATGTCCCCTTGATAGAGAACAATCCCAAAGAGGCTGTTGATGTCAATATTATGGGCACGATTAATATAGCAGACCTTTGTGTTGAGCATGGAGTGGACCGATTTGTAATGATCAGTACAGATAAAGCTGTCAATCCTACTAATGTGATGGGTGCTACAAAACGTGCAGCAGAGTTGTATGTACAATCCTTAAAAGAGATTCATAGTAATCGTACGGATTTTATTACGACGAGATTTGGAAATGTGTTAGGCTCAAATGGATCTGTAATACCTCATTTCAAAAAACTGATTGAAAAAGGCGGTCCGGTAACAGTCACTCACAAAGATATTATCAGGTATTTTATGACTATTACTGAAGCGTGCCAGTTAGTGTTGCAAGCCGGCACAATGGGTAATGGTGGCGAGATCTTTGTATTTGATATGGGCAAACCTGTTAAAATTTTAAATCTGGCAGAAAAAATGATCAGACTATCTGGTCTAGAACCATATAAAGATATTGAGATAGAGTTTACAGGTTTGAGACCAGGAGAGAAATTGTATGAAGAATTGCTTTCTAACGATAGTGAAACCTTACCTACTCATAACGAGAAAATTCTCATTGCCAAGCAAAAAGGATATACTTATAACTATGTACTTGATCATTTAAACAATGTCATCATAGCTGGTGCTAACGATGATAATGAAATGGTTGTTTCCTGTCTTAAGAAGTTAATTCCTGAATTTAAAAGCAACAACAGCATATTTGAGTCATTAGATAGGCAGGTTAGATAAGCTTGTTTTTATATTTGACATCCAATTTCAGTAGTACATGCGGTATTTGTATTTTATATTAATAACCTTCTTGGTTGTTGGTTGTGTTTCGAAAAAGAAAATCCTTTATCTGCAAGATTTGGATAAAACAGGTCGGTTAAACGCAGATATTTCTGTATATAAACCTGAAGTTAAACCAGATGATTTGTTGAGGATTTTAGTTACTGCCAAAAATATGAATGCAGTATCGTCTTTTAATAGAATGGTTTCCCCCACACTTGAAAATCAAACTCGGGTCATGGGGCAGCAACAGTTGTTTGGGTACTTAGTCGATGAAAATGGTTATATTGATTTTCCAGAACTTGGCATGCTGGATTTAAATAATAAAACGGTATCTGAGATCTCAGAATTAATTAAAGATAAGATTCAATCTACTTACGTTAGAGATGAAGTTTCCGTGGATGTACGAATTTTGAATTTCAAGGTTACAGTATTAGGCGAGGTTAACAGGCCTGGAACGTTTACAATGGAGAGCAATAGGAACACATTACTTCAAGCTCTAGGAATAGCTGGAGACTTAACCATTTATGGAAATCGTAAAGATATAACCGTGATTCGAGAGTTTAAAAATGAAAAGAAATCAGTTTCTATTGATCTCACATCAGATGATTTTATGAATAGTGAGTTTTACTTCCTTCAGCAAAATGATGTGATCATCGTTCATCCTAATAATGCACAAGTACAATCTGCAGGATTTAATAGGAATGCTCCTCTTTTTGTATCAATCGCCTCCCTATTGCTCTCTATAATCGTGATTCTTGAACGTAGTTAATTATGGTAGAAAAAAAGACAACCACTAAAGATTCTACCGATCTCAACGAAATACTAAACGCGTATCTCAAGCGATGGCCTTGGTTTATTTTATCAGTTTTGATCACCTTAGGTGTGGCCTATACATTCCTCAGATATAGTACTAATAGGTATCAAGCAAGGTCCAAAGTTATGATCAAAGATACCTCGAGTGGAGGAATCTCTGAAACCTGGGCGCTGAGTGACTTGGATGTATTAGGTAATACTTTCAATACGGTAGAGAACGAAATTGAAGTACTGCTTTCCATTAGATTGATGGAAATGGTGATTAGGGATTTAAGACTAGAGACGACCTATAGTATTGAAGGTAGAATTAAATCAGCTGATTTATACAGAAATTCCCCTTTTTTACTCAATGTTTTGGATTTAAATCAATCTCAGAAGGATACATTATCACTTGCCTTTGATTTAAATCACATAAACTCCTCAACGTTTCAATTGAGGACAAACGATTCTCAAGCCTGGAATTCTTTTTCATATGGCAAGAGCTTCGAATACATGAACCAATCCTTAGTGTTATCATTTGATCCAGAAATAAATGATCGGGTTGGAATAGATTCAAATGATATAATTCGGGTTAATATTTATCCGGTAGAGTATGTAGCACGTAATCTTAGCTCTAGACTTAGCGCTGTAAAAACCGACAAAAGAAGCTCGGTATTAGATCTTGCGATAATTGATGATAATTACATTAAGGCGAAAGATATTCTGAATAAGCTAGTTGAAGTTTATAACGAAGATGCCATAAAAGACAAAAACACGGCGGCAAAAAATACTGCTCAATTTATTGACGAAAGACTTATTGAAGTTCAAGCCGATCTAGATAGTATTGAGAGGAAAATCCAAAAGTTTAAGAATAGTAAAGGTTTAGTGGATCTTCCTACAGAATCCTTAATGGGTCTCGAAGCATCTGCTCAAATTAATAGAGAACTTGCTATTTTAAATACGAATATTCAAGTTGCTCAATCTGTAGAAAAACAATTGAGGTCAACTAACTATGAATTTTTACCGGCAAACCTATCAATTAATAATTCTGAAGTAATAAGTCAACAAGCCATAAATTATAATGAATTATTAGGTCAATATTTGAATTTGACGGAGTCAGCAACTGCTGCTAACCCTTCAGTGATCGCGCTCAAGCAACAAATTGATGGTGTAAAAGATGTTTTATTGCTTAGCTTGAGCAGTAACCTAGATAGCTTACAATTGCAGAAGGCCAGCTTGCTCAATGAGCGAGGAAATGCTTTTCAACAGGTGGTAAGTGTGCCAGAAAACGAACGTTTAAATCGTGATATTGAGAGGGCTCGTAAAGTAGTTGAAACCATTTTTCTTCTTCTCAGTGAAAAGAGAGAAACGACGGCGATCTCACTAGCAATTGCAACTCCCAAAGCAAAAGTAGTAGACTTTGCTATAGCATCCACTACTCCGGTATACCCTAGAAAGAATATCATCTATTTAGCAGCTCTAATTGTAGGTCTACTGCTCCCTGTGGGTATAATCTATTTACGCCAACTATTATATAATAAGATCGAAAACAGGAGGGAAGTTGAAGAGCATTTGTCAGATGCAACTATTTTGGGGGAGATTCCAAGAATTGATAAGGATGAGAACGATTACATTACCTTGAACGATAGATCCATATTAGCAGAATCGTTCAGAATAGTTCGGACCAATTTACAATATATCATTGCCAGCTTGAAAAAGCAGGATCAGAGTCCGGTAGTTCTCGTTACATCCACAGTAAAAGGTGAGGGAAAAACTTTTGTAAGTTATAATACAGCTTTGACTTTAGCCTATACTGGAAAGAAAGTACTTTTAATAGGTGCAGATATTAGGAATCCTCAGATACATAGGTATGTAGGCAAAACCAATCTGGCATCCAATGGATTGACAGATTTTTTGATAAATGATCAATTGACCTTATCTGAGCTACTGACAACGCATTCAGAAAATACTAATCTAGACTTAGTACATTCTGGAAAAATACCGCCTAATCCAGCTGAACTTCTTTTGAGTGATCGTGTGAAGAATATGATTGAAGATGCTAGAAATTCGTATGATTACATAATTATTGATTCAGCACCTACAATCTTAGTGACTGATACCTTTCTGATAAATAAATATGCTGATGTCACCATGTATGTGACTCGAGCTAATTATACGGATAAGGTGCTTCTAAATTATCTTCAAGAAACTATAGATGATAAAAAGTTAGAGAATGTTTCGATAGTCGTGAACGACGTGAAGGTTTCTAACTTCGGTTACGGACGCAAATACACCTACGAATATTCGAATAGTAAAAAAGGCTTGCTAGGATATTTCAAGGCTTATTTCAACAAGTCCAAATAGGTTTAGCTTTTGTTCACTGGTTAGCGAGGAATCTAAACCGTGAATGTTGATAAATGCTCTTCCAAAACTGGCTCAAAAAATTTAATTGATTTTTTGACAAGTTGGATATCTTTTAGAGACATTAAATGTTTTGCTTTATGAGCATCTGTCCCTACAAAGGAATACCGTTGATTTTCTAATAAATAGAGAGCCTTTTGCCTAGCATCGCTGCCATAAAATCCAGATAAAGAGAGGAGATTCAGTTGAAATTTAAAGCCTTTCTTGTGTAATTCAATAAACTCTTCTTCCTTCAAATACCGATAACGTTCTGGATGAGCGAGTATGGGTTGGTAACCATAACTGATCATTTTGAATAGAATATCTTCTAGGTTGATAGGCTTCTGGAAATATGACAGCTCACAGAGTAAATAATTGTTAAATAAGCACTTGATGTCACGATGCTCCAGGAGGGTTTCAAATTGACTGTCGATCATGTATTCACTCGCATGATCGATCATAAACCCCTTGTGTTGACTATAATTATTTTCAATATCTATTTGAACTTGAGCAAACCTATCTCCTATAAGCTGAGTGTTGAGTTCATAAAAATCCTCCATGATGTGGGGCGTGACATAAGCATTTGTTATGTTACAGGCTTTCATGAGCTCGATCATTTCTACGGTAGTATCCATGCTCGTAGAACCATCATCCAGACCAGGTAATAAGTGGTTGTGAATATCTATTAATCCATCTGTGAATTGATCGATTAAAAATTCTTTCTTACTAAAAAAAAACATATCAATCTATCAGGTAAGCCAGTTGTCGGGAAGAAACAATGTCTGAAAATTGGTCAAAAATCGTTTTGATAAGAGATGGATCAGCCTTAAGTGCAGTTTGAAGATGATAAATACCCTCCGTTTCTTTACCGATCTTAAGCATAATCACCCCCATCCTTAAAAGTAGATCTGGATTGTTTGGATAGAACTCTAATCCATGCTCTACATTTACAATAAGCGCTCTATATTCACCTAGCTCTATCAAGATATCTGCACGGTCTATCCACAGATCAAATTCATAATTACCCAGCTCCATGGCACGTCGATACCCATATTCAGCTTCCTCATAAAAATTCAGCTTCAGGTTGATCCTAGCAAATTTAGTCCAGTACATCGCGTTTTCTGGATCTATATCTATCGCCTTATTCATGAAGCCTAGTGCTTTTTGAAACTCTAATCGCTCACAGTAAAAATCTACGATGGCAAGCCATCCTTTATCAAGTAAAGGGTCTTCTTCAACACATTTGTTGAAATTATAGATCGCTTGGTCTGCCTTTTTAAGTTTAAGGAAACATTTTCCTAATCGTAGATAAGCAAAGCTGGTAGGGTCATCTAAGCCCAAGGTCATTTGATATTGTTCTATTGCCTCATTATATCTTTTCAATTTTTCCAGCACTTTTCCCTTCTCAAGGTAGGCGCCTATAAAACGATCGTTTGAAATAATGGCAAAATCATAAGCGGTTAAAGCTTTTTCATAATCTTTCAGGTTAAAATACTGCTTTCCTAATTGATGCCAGGCAACCTCGCAATACGGTTTTTTATCCAGATAATCCTCTAGAAAAGAGATAGCCTCTTGATCCTCATGCAAGAAATCAAAACAATACATGATATTGTATAGAGCAGAATAGTCCTCTCGATCCAGTTCAAGGCATTTGATGAAATTTTCCTTAGCGTCTGAGTAGTTCTCTAAGAATAGCTGTTCCATTCCTATAAGATTAAACACGTCTGATTGATCTTCAGTAACTTCGGCGGCCAGTTCTAGTAAGCGTATAGCTTTATTATGATTTTCAGTCTTTGAGTAGATATTTGCTTTTTGAATATATATCTCTGCATTATTGGGTTCCAGTAAGTGCAACTCGTTAAGGAGTGTGTGTGCGAGTTCAAATTTGTTGTCAAAAATCAAAAGCTCCGCTTTGAAAAGTCGCAAATTGACCGAACTAGGGTGCTGGGAAATAGCTAGTGAAATAGCTTTACGTGCTTTTTCCACTTTACCCATTTCCATGTAGTAGTCGATTATTTCTTCAAATTCCTCGCTATCAAAGAAACCTACTTGGTTGGAATCCATCATGGATTCAAATTTTACAATACTGGGATGTCCGTCGTCATTTAGCTCAAATCTCATAAAGGAATGTTTTTTTCATTACGACCTTACTAAGTTCTGATTTATATCCATACAACGGTTGTCTGGCCGTTTCCATTGTCAACAAGGTTATAAACATGTAAATTATTTATAGAAGTGATCGATAGCTTCCAGAAGGACCCCACAGGCGTGATCAATCTCGTTCGGGCTTATCGTGAGTGGCGGCGTGATGCGAACCGCGCGCTTTTCAAATAGCAGCAAGAAGAAGAGCACGCCGTTTTCCCTGCATCGATCCACTATGGCTGCGGTATGTTGATCGTCTTTTAAAATGACAGCAAGCATCAGACCGGTACCTCTTATTTCAACGATGTGTTGATTGTTTAAGCTTTCGCGAAAGCGTAATTCTTTACCCTCAACATCAAAGCTTTTTAAATCTCGATCTATAACCGAAAGTGTCGCTAGGGCAGCTGCGGCAATCACTGGATTTCCACCAAAAGTTGTAATGTGGCCTAACATGGGATTTGATGCAAAAAGTTTAAGGTGCTCACTCGAGGCGGTCAAAGAACTGATAGGCATACCGCCTCCCAGACCTTTGCCTGAAACCACGATGTCAGGGACAAGTCCCAATTTCTGAAAATAAAATAATGCACCAGTACGACCCATACCTGGCTGGATTTCATCCAAAATGATGAGCGCTCCCACCTTACGACAACGGTCAAACAACGCTTTCCACCATCTTGAGTCCGGTATAATGAAACCAGCACCACCCTGTATACTTTCTAAAATAACACCAGCTGTATGATGTGTGATTAGATTTATGTCTGCAAAGCAATTAAACTTGATGTTTTTTACATCAGGCAAGAGAGGTCTGAAAGGAGCCTTGCGCTCTTCATAATCACTCAAACTCAGTGAGCCAAGTGTGTTGCCATGATAGCAATTTTTCATGGCTACGATTTCTGAGCGACCCGTAGCCCGTCGTGCCAGTTTAATAGAGGCTTCAATCGCCTCAGTTCCACTATTGACTAAATAGGTCATGTCGAGTGGCTCTGGCAATAAGTCAGCGAGTTTTTTACAGAGTTGAACAGCCGGATCCTGAGAAAACTCACCGTAAACCATTACATGCAGATACTTATCTATCTGATCTTTCATGGCCTTCACTACTTCAGGATGCCTATGGCCTAGAGGTAAGGCACTGACACCGGCAACTAGATCTAGATATTCATTACCATCCTTATCTATTATGGTGCAGCCTTCAGCTTTTTCTATCTCAATTCCAGGAGCAAATGGAGTAGTGGGCGCCTGATATTTGAAAAAATCGTTTTTGCTCAATTTTCAGACGTTTTTACTGCGCTTTGACTTAAGGGGACTGCGATCTGATCTTTCTTACGCGTCTTGAGGTCTTTTTTCTTAACCCTAGAATTTTCATTAAGCTTGATGTCTTCAAGACTCTTGAAAAAATCTTCTTCAACCGCTGGCGGTGGTATACCTCTTATAATGGGTAGCACAGGAGCGAGCTTACCCTTAAATAAATCATTTCTTGTAAGCAACTGTTCATCTCCGCGCCACTTGAAACCACGCATCTTACGTGCATTTTCTTCAAGTTGATCAGGAGGGTAAGTCTTATCATCTGGATTATCAAGGGTGGTGATCATTACGATTGCCTTTTCCTCAAATTCAACAATCATTCTTCCGCTAGTTCCTTTATTGATCCCGATCAGCTTGCCAAATTCATCTCTCGTGTAAATCAAATTTTCCACATTTTTATTAATGTGGACTTCTCGCATTTCATTGTTATCATTGAAATAACCTACTAATTGCTTTCCTTTCACTTGACTGAACCCACCACTGGAATCTTGATCGATCATAAAAGCGTTTTCAGTCACTAGCAGTGAATCTAGCTTTTCTGTTTCTGTATTCCCATAAATGAAAATGCTATCACCAGTTATCTGGCTGTTATTGTTCCATAGTATTGGTCGAGTAAGCATTTTGGTAATGCCCTCCTTTTGTATACTTATGATACTGTCAGATTTACCGCTTAAATCGCTTTTGAACAAACGAGCATCATGGAAACCTCTTATCACGCGATCATTTTCTGGGCCAGTTACCATAAGCGTATCGGCGTGAATGTAAATACTGTCTTGATTTTCAGTGCTTATGGCAACAGCACGTTTGGTAATAAAAACACTGTCTTTTTCCCTGAAGACCTCGGCGTAGTGACCGTTAATGATCGAGTTGTTAATAGTGTCGAGAACAATAATGTTGTTTGTCGCACTAGCAAATGCCCGATTCCGATCAAAGTACAAACTATCGCCCCAGATCGTGCGATTGTTGTAATCGATTTTTGAGTTTTTTACAAAGTATCCAGTATCTGCTCGAGTATCATAAAAACCGCGCTCGCAGTAGACTTTGCTCGTGGAACTGGTAATCGTAGAAGGTCCATATAGAAATGCATGACCCGTCTCCGTATAATAATTCAGGTGAGGACTATTGATCGTGTATTCCTTGTTCTTGACCACCACATCATCCAGGAACTGATACCTACTTTCTTTTACAAAGAAACGACCTATCCGGCTAGTTAAAGTGCTTGCGGTGTCTCTTACTGTCCCGCCACTACGGTAATAAGCTTCTTGTTTTACTCGATCAAAGAAAAGAGAGTCCGTTTTAAGTGTCGTGTCAGGATTAGTCATGACCACATTGCCGTTTGCAAAGGCTAATTTTGAATTTCCATCATATTGAGCAAATCGGGATTGCATTTTTAAGCTATCTCCCTGATTCATGCGCACATTTCCTATGGCTCGAACAAAATTATCTTTTGTATAGAAGAGCGCTTGATCACACCACATCTTGATGCCTCGGTGCTCGATATAGACTTGTTTATTATTGGTTTTAGAGTAAACTACGGCGTCAGGAATATTGATTTCGTCAATAAACGAACTACTACCCTTAACTTTTATCAAAGAGTCAGCAGGTCTTTCTTGAGCCGTGGCAACAACTGTTACTAGGATAATAGCGAAAAAAAGAAAATTAGAGATATTCTTCATACTACTGTATCATCGGTTCATGAAATCAAATAACAAGCCAAAATCTAACATAAAAAGCATGCATAATTTACCGAGTCTTATCAGTTTTAAACATCGAGTCTAATATCAGTTTGATACCTTGAAACATAAAGACTACTGCCAGAATACAAATTGCAATACCCGGCATTAAGAAAATAATGGGGTGATCACTTCCAGCACCTATATAAACTAAAATAGGTCCGGAAAAGATAAAGAACAAACTCAAAGCCATCCTCTGGATTCCTTTAGTCAATACTTGTCTGTCTGTAGAAGGCTGTTCCATTAACAAACATCTGTTTTTTGTAATGCGGTTCTTACACTACCATGAGTTTTAAGTAGCAGGCGTGCCTTATCATAATCTAAACCGGTAGATTCCATTATCATTCGCGTACCACGATCTACTAACTTGTCATTACTTAATTGCATATCAACCATTTTGTTTCCTTTCACGTGCCCCAGTTGTACCATCACTGCAGTACTGATCATGTTCAATACCATCTTCTGTGCGGTACCTGCTTTCATACGGCTGCTGCCCGTAATAAATTCAGGTCCTACCACGGGAACGATTGAATGATCTGCAAGTCGATCCAGCGGGCTATCCACATTGCAAGTGATGCCGCCTGTTAAGATTCCATTTTTCTGGCAATCTCTCAAACCTCCTAATATATAAGGCGTTGTACCACTTGCTGCAATTCCTATCACAACGTCGTTTTCATTAATATGGTATTCTGCAAGGTCCTTGAAAGCCTGATCTGTATCATCCTCGGCATTTTCTACCGCATTCCTTATAGCAGCATCGCCACCAGCAATAAGACCCAAGATTCTGTCAGGAGCAACACCAAAGGTAGGAGGACACTCACTCGCATCTAAAATTCCCAGACGACCACTCGTACCCGCACCTATATAAAAAAGTCTGCCGCCATCTTTCATTTTTGGAACGATGTCATCAATCAACGACTGTATAGCTGGAATACATTTTTGAACCGCTATAGCCACCTTTTGATCTTCCGCATTAATAGCTTCAAGCAGCTCAAGTGTATTTTTCTGCTCGAGATCTTTATGAAGACTTTCTTGCTCTGTGGTTTTTAAAAATTCCATGATAATTAGTGAATTCTATGGGTTTTCGCTTTCGCGAAAGCGAGATAACATTACATCTCCTAATAACTTACAGTCTCAACGATCTCAAGGCCATAACCTATCATACCGATGCGTTTGCTCTGTTCTGAGTTAGTCATCAATTTGATCTTGCTGATGTGCAGGTCGTGTAAAATCTGAGCGCCGATACCGTAGTCCTTATTATCAAGATTGCGTCGAGGAGCTTTATGCTCACCGTTCTTTTGCAATTTCTTCAGCTGCTCCAGTCGGCCGAGCATATTTTCTGGCTCAAACTGCTGATTGATGAAGACAATCGCACCGCGGCCTTCTTCATTTAATTGATCAAACATCGCGTCGATCTTGCGATCTGCATCGCTGGTGAGGGTAGAGAAGAGGTCGTTATTGACTTGGGTACTGTTCATTCTGGTTAGCACGGTCTCGCCATCTTCCCAACTTCCCAAAGTCAGCGCGATGTGAATTTGATCGTTTGTAGTTTGTTGATAGGCTCTCAACCTGTATTCACCAAAACGTGTGGTCAGGTTGAAATCTTCCTTCTTCACGATCAAGCTGTCATGTTTCATGCGGTAAGCCACCAGATCTTCAATACTTACCAGTTTGAGGTCATGTTTCTTTGCCACTTCAACCAGTTGGGGCAATCTCGCCATGGTTCCGTCTTCATTCATGATTTCTACGATCACACCGGCAGGTTTGTGACCTGCAAGTCTTGCAAAATCTACTGCAGCCTCAGTATGACCCGTGCGGCGCAATACGCCACCGTCTTTTGCCTTGAGCGGAAATATATGACCTGGCTTGCTCAAATCATGTGACTGCGTATCGGGATCAATGATAGCTTTGATTGTTTTCGCACGATCAGAAGCACTGATGCCCGTAGTTACACCATGTCCACGTAGATCTACGGAAACGGTAAACGCAGTTTCCATGGGATCAGAATTATTATTTACCATCATGGATAGATCGAGCTCTTTGACCCTTGAGGCAGTGATGGGACAACATATCAAGCCACGACCATGAGTCGCCATAAAGTTGATCATCTCTGGAGTGACTGCTTCGGCACTGGCGAGAAAATCACCCTCGTTTTCACGATTTTCATCATCTACAACGATGATGACTTTTCCATTTTTTACATCTTCAATGGCATCTTCAATGCGGTCCAATTTGATGGTTTGGGGAGCTTTTTCTGTCGTAATCATGAATGAATTCTCGATTTCAACAAAGATAACTATTGAGATGGGGCAGTCTTTGCTTTTGAGGCTTTTTTAGCTACAAACCAGCCCTTAATCGTACCAGACAGATCAAAAAATCCTTGATCTGTAGTTGCCCGGTATGTCAAGATGATTCCTAGTGGGAAGATAATAAGCGTTCCCATCCAAGCTCCTAGCCATGCTGGCATTGCACCTTGCTGAGCAGATTTTTCTGCAAAAATGTTTATGAAGTGATAGGCTAAGAAAAAGATAGTTGCTACTACAAGTGGAAGTCCCATTCCTCCCTTTCTTATGATCGCGCCCAGTGGTGCGCCTATAAAGAATAAGATTACACACGCTGAACCTAGTACAAACTTCTTGTGGATTTCAATCTTGTGAGTAGCCAGCCTTTTTTCTTCGCGCTTCATTTGTTCCAGTCGATTTTTGACTGTTGCTTTTTGATTGCGTATTTTGTTGACAGCTGCATTAATGGCCCGGCTTTGATCGGTATTATTTAAATCAGCAAAAAAGTTTTTTGTATTTGAAAAAGTGGTAATGGTGTCAAGATCAGAAGCGACGGCACGATTGAAATACTCAGGCTTCCATTTTGCGTGCTGGTTTTCACGATACGTCTTCATGCCCGTTTTCAAATCACGGTCAAAGGAATCTAATCTTATCATAAGCTCATTCATCTTGAGCATGCGGTGATTATCTGTAATCGCTTCTTCATCCATGTCAACGTCGTTGAGGCTGGAGACATCTACATTGATGGTGTATTCTTCAAAATAACTTCTAACAAAAGGCAGGTTTCTCTGCTTGACAGGATCTTTGAGTTGTAAGTCATCGTAATAATTACCGTTGTACAGAACCAGTTGAATCACATTTGAGTTGAGCGAACTTTTTAGCTCACCTCGCTCACTCTTTATTACTGTAAAATTGCCTGTTTTTTTTGGGTTTCGTTTATGAATGATCACGTCTTCCAGAAACTGACCACGATCACCAGATTTTTCTTCTACCCTAATGTTGATGTCGCCTACTTGATTGAAAACTCCCTCAGTAATAACCATTGCCGGTTTCACCTTGGCAATATTTTGACGTAGGTTACGCTGTTTGAGGTATCCCCATGGAATCACAGAATTAGCAAAAAAGAATGAGGTGAAACCTATTCCCAAGATAACGATGGTCAGAGATCTCATGGCGCGCTGCAATGAAATACCGTTTGATTTCATTGCGGCAAACTCATAGTTCTCAGCCATATTACCAAATACCAAAATTGCCGCTAGCAAAACGCTTAACGGCAATGCAATAGGCACGGCAACGGGCATGCTGTAATAAAGAAATTTTACGATCGTGACTACATCCAGATCCTTCCCTGCCAGTTCTTTGATATACAGCCATATGGCCTGCAATACAAGAATAAACATGAGTACTGTAAAAACGCTCAAAAAGGTTTTTACGTACTGGACCAGTATGTAACGATCGAGAATCTTCACGCTAGTCCAGCTGCTCTATATCAAAATCAGGATAGTCAGACTCGTCAAACCTGAAAGTGTTTTTTGCCAGCGGCTCGTTCACTTTGAGAGATTTGAGTGTAAACGTGACCACGGTACCAGACTTTTCAGTTATGATTACGTTATAAATATGGTTAGATTGCTTGTCTATACCCAGCAGCACGTTCTTATAATCTGTATCAGATTTTATGGGAATCAATTTCACGTATTGAATTTTACGACCTTTTACATCTTGAAGGATGTCCCATTTCTTAGTATAACCCTTCTCGTAAAATGACAAGATGTTTGACGGAGTGATACCATCATCCTCACTTGCGGGTTTAGAAATTGTAACCTGCTCATCTTCACGGTTGATTACATACTGTCTATTACCATCAAAGAGAAACGTGGTTCCCATATAATTCACATTATATTTCTGACCGCTTAAGGTAGCATCTCCTTGAATGTCCGTGTTGATACTGTTCTTAACATTTTTAAAGTTTCCTTTGTAGGTGAAGTACAAGTTGTCGTAGCTCTTGAATTTTTGAGCCACTTTCTTGAGCAGTTCTTCTGCCTTTTGGTCAGAATTACTTTGTGCTGATCCCGCTTTCGCGAAAGCGAGAACAAAAACAATGCTCAATAGTAGATATTTCATATTTCTCATCTATTTATTTTCTTCTTCATTAAAAAACACTTCGAGGCTGGCAAGATCTGGAATCAATACTTGACGTGCCTTACTGCCTTCAAAACCACCTACGATTCCCGCAGCTTCCAGCTGATCAATGATCCTACCGGCGCGATTGTAACCCAGTTTGAGTTTGCGTTGCAACAATGATGCGCTTCCTTGCTGGGCTACCACTATGATTTCTGCGGCCTCGCGAAATTTTGCATCCCTCTCATCTATGTTGTCATCAAGAGCTGTGCCACCCTCTTCACCTACGTATTCAGGCAAGATATAGGCATCAGGATAAGCCTTTTGACTACCGATGAACTCGGTGATTTTTTCAACTTCTGGAGTGTCTACAAAGGCACATTGAATCCTGATAATCTCGTTACCGGCAGTATAAAGCATATCTCCACGACCTATGAGCTGGTCAGCACCACCGCTATCCAAAATGGTGCGTGAATCAACCTTTTGCTGAACACGGAAGGAAACCCTCGCCGGGAAGTTGGCTTTGATCATACCGGTAATCACATTTACCGACGGTCGCTGGGTAGCAATGATCAAGTGAATTCCTATGGCACGTGCAAGCTGAGCAAGACGCGCGATAGGAGTCTCTACTTCTTTCCCTGCGGTCATGATGAGGTCTGCAAACTCATCCACAACCAAAACGATGTAGGGAAGGAAACGATGGCCATTTGCTGGATTCAGTTTGCGTGCTTTGAATTTTGCGTTGTACTCCTTAATGTTACGACACATCGCTTCTTTGAGGATCTCGTAACGCTCATCCATCTCGATACAAAGGCTATTCAAGGTGTTGATTACCTTAGAGTTATCTGTGATAATTGCATCTTCACTATCGGGCAGTTTTGCGAGATAATGGCGCTCAATCTTATTGAATAAAGTAAGTTCTACTTTCTTGGGGTCAACGAGTACAAATTTTACCTCGGCGGGATGTTTGGAGTATAATAAAGATGTCAGGACCGCATTCAATCCTACCGATTTACCTTGACCCGTAGCACCTGCCATAAGCATGTGAGGCATTTTGGCAAGGTCTACCACAAAGGTTTCATTGCTGATCGTTTTTCCGAAAGCTATAGGCAGTTCCTTTTCAGCTTGCTGGAATTTTGGCGATGCGATAACTGATCGCATGCTTACCACAGAAGGATTCTGGTTAGGCACCTCTATACCTATAGTTCCCTTTCCTGGAATAGGTGCAATAATTCTAATTCCAAGAGCCGAAAGCGATAGAGCAATATCATCTTCCAGATTCTTGATTTTTGAGATACGCACGCCCGCCTCAGGAACAATCTCGTAAAGTGTTACCGTAGGACCTATAGTCGCTGAGATTTTGGCAATCCCGATTTTATAATTGTTTAGGGTCTCGACAATCCTATCCTTGTTGGCTTGAAGCTCTTCTTCATTAATTGTGAGCGTTTTCCCTTGAGAATAATCCTTGAGTAGTTCAATAGGAGGGAACTGGAAATTGCTTAGCTCTAAGGTAGGATCAAACTCACCGAAGTCTTCCACCAATTTTGTGGCTTTAGTATCGATCACCTCTTCTTCCTCTGGAGCCTGCTCGATATCCATGCCTATGTCATTGTCATCTTTAGGGGCAACAGTTCTTTTTATGGGCGCGGTTTCTTTGACCTCGGTTGATTTTGCATTACTGTCAAGCTCATTGGAAGTGTCGGAATTAATAGGTTTGCTTGAGAGGTCTATTTTGTTTCCCTCGGATTTTTCTTCTTCAAGTTGTGTAACTTCAGACTCTAGGTTAGAAGTTAGAGGAGCAGATTCTTTGACCAAGTTTTCAGAAGTTTGATGCTCATTAACTTCTGCATCAAAACTTTCTTGCACCTCTTTTGCTTGTCTTGAGAAGTAAGAGCTCACCTTTTCTGGGGTGATTTTCAACCTTAGAACTAGGTATACCACAGCAAAAAATGCCATTACTAAAATAGCTCCCAGTAACCCCAAATAGTCCTGTAAGTAATCGTTGAGTTCAAAACCTACTTTACCGCCTAGCATGGAGTTTTGCTCGTGAAAGAATCCCAAGCTCACAGACAACCAAAGCATCAACATTAATCCCCACGCCCATAATGTAAACAACTTGCTGTTAGACAACCTGAAAAGATTACGGCTTGCAGCAAATAGAAAAATCCCTGTAATGAATGTTAGTACAGATATTGAAAATGCAGCTAGCCCAAAACCTTCATAAACAAAGAAATGTCCCAGCCCAGCACCTACCTGACTGACCCAGTTTTGGGTAACAACTTCTCTGGACCCCAGTTCACTTATAGCACTTTGATCAGCTCTCCAGGTAAATATGAATGACAAAAAGGAAAAGAAAAGAAGTATTCCAAATACCATTAAGGCACTCCCTAGAATAACCTCTTGAAGACGGGTTAATTTGAAGGAAGGAATCTTAAATTTTTTGCGAGTTTTTTTTGCTGTCGTTTTTTTCTTTGCCATCAGTTAGATACAACTAGCAAAAATAACAATATCACACACCTATTCTTGAATCGAGTAGATATATATACTACTATTTATTCACGAGGTTTTGAGCAATGGGAGCAGGCTCAAGTTAGGCTCAGTCCAGTAAATCCATTATATAGGGAACGTAGATAATAAGCCCTATAATGATAGCGGTCACAGCTGTAATAAAAACAGCTCCCGCTGCAACGTCTTTAATAAGGCCTATTTTAACGTGAAAATCAGGATGTACAAAATCGGCTATGGCTTCAATTGCTGTATTGAGACCTTCAAGGCTCATAATCATGCCTATGGCTACAATTTGAAACAACCATTCCGTTTGCGTAATATCAAACAAAATGCCAGCAGCGGTCATAATAACTCCTATGACCGCTTGGACTTGAATACTGGGTTCGGTTTTGAGGAGGATCCAGGCGCCTTTTATAGCGTATCCTGCACCGATCCATCTACCGTATAAAAATTTTCTGAAGGCCAATTATAATACAGCTTTAAGCGCCGCAAGATAATTAGGTTCTTCTCCTATTTCCGGTACTTGTTGATTATAAATTACTTTTCCTTCTTCATCAAGAACGATAACCACCCTAGAATGAAAGCCAGCCATGCCGCCAGTTTTCATTGTTAGACCGTAATCATCGCCAAATTTTCCGTCGATCACATCACTAAGGTTGGTCACATTATCTGTTCCCTCGTCGTCTGCAAAACGTTTCATTGCAAAAGGGGTATCTCTAGAGATGCAAAGAACCACGGTGTTATCCAGCTCGGTCGCACGCTCGTTGAAGTTTTTTACTGAAGTAGAACAAACATCTGTATCAATACTTGGAAAAATATTCATCACCACTTTCTTCCCTTTAAAATCATCAAGAGAGGCTTCACTTAGATCGCCTTTTTTTAATGAAAAATTGGGAGCTTTTGTACCTACTTCAGGTAGTTCTCCTACCGTTTGAATCTCGTTTCCTCCTAAAGTTATTGTTGCCATTTTATTTTGTTTTAGCGTAAAATTAAACCACCCATTTCCTCAAAGGGTAAATGCTATGTTAATCTTGGCGATTATAAGATTCACTATAAATAGGGTGTCTGATTGAATCTCGCTTTCGCGAAAGCGTATCAATCTTTAAGATTTCGGTACCGAAGTGTACTCCAAAATTTTATCAATATCCTCATTACTGAGCTGTGGGAACGCATTCATGTTTGCCTGGCCGTACTCGTTATAAACCGCTACAGCTTGAGCGTTACCTGATGCGATAAGGGCTGCACTGTTTTTAATCCATTTATAGAGCCATTCACGCTCATATTTGTCTGCCACACCAGCCAGTGCGGGTCCTACCGCCTTTTTATAGAGTTTGTGGCAGGACGCACAGTTTGTATTAAACAAGCTTTTGCCCTCTTTTTGTACCTCAGTAAGTTCTACCGGTGGAGCAGGAGGTTCTATAGTTGCTTGTGCCTGAGCCAAATTGATAGGCTGTGTGTTGATAATAAGATAGGCTGTGGTAAAAACTACTAGTACAGTGGCGATCAGAAACCCAAAAAGATAGCCTGTAATTTTTGCAAGTGGCTGAAACATTTTTTAACGATTTGAAATGATTGAACTCGTCTAAGTGTGCGTGATGATCTCGCTTTCGCGAAAGCGATAAACCACTAGCAAACTCTATAGGTTGAATTGCTGTTATTTAGTAGTTTTTGAGTCATTTACCTTACTATAAATCTCTTCGAGTATTGTGTGCTCATTCCTTTACAATTCACGAAATAAATACCTGATTTGACTATTGAAATGTCAATAGTCTTAGTAGCTGATAAAGTACCTTTTGAAACCACTTTTCCTCTGGCATCAAAAATCTTATAAGTTTTAACAG